>CAZSAY010000096.1:0-5610 GCA_964605225.1 uncultured Thermodesulfobacteriota bacterium
CTTGGAGACAGGGCAACAGGAGAGGTGGTGCGCACAGGTTGCGCGGCGGCAGAGGTAGAGGCCCTTTTTGATATCTCCGCCGTAAAGGGAATTGACGCTATACTCAATGAGGCCGGTATCGATGCAACCGAAGACCTGGTCGTTAAGCGCGTCGTGGCCAGGGCCGGAAGGAACAGGATATATATCAACGGGAGCCTCGCTACCCTTGTAACCCTGACGGAGATTACCCGTAACCTTATCGACATATACGGCCAGAGTGAGCATCAGAGCCTGACACGAATAGATGAGCACCTGGATGTACTTGACGCCTTTGGCGGCCTTTTGCCTTTGAGGCAGGAGATGCGCTTGGCCTATGAAGATTATCTCTCTATATTGAGAGAGCGTGATTCACTTTTACGCGGGGCAGAGGGAGGCGCGGCTCGCCGCGATCTCCTCAGCTATCAGTCAAAGGAGATAGAAGAAGCGGCCCTTACGCCGGGCGAGGATGTGGAGCTTGGAAGGTTAAGGGCACGCCTCGTAAACGCCGAAAAAATAAAGCACGCGGCCCTGAACGCCGAGAGGGTGATTTACTCTGATTCGGGGGCGGTTACGGAGCGTCTTGGCGCGGTCTTAAGGGAGTTAAAAGAAGTCGCCCCCTATGATAGTGAGATAGCCGGTGTCATTACCGGGCTTGAGTCCAGTCTCTATCAGCTTGAGGACGCGTGCGCTGTACTGCGGGACCGTGGGGATAGCGTGGAGTTTGACGCCGCAAGGCTTGCGGAGATTGACGATAGGCTTTTTCTTATAGAGGAGCTAAAGAAAAAATACGATACCACTACTACTGCCATGGCGGAGTTAAAGAAGAAGATAGATGAGGAGTTAATGGGCATGTGCGGCCTTGATGAGAGGCTCGCCGGCATTGAGGCGGAGCTGACCTCAAGGGAGTCGGCCACAAGAGATGTCGCCCGGAGGCTCTCGGAAAAGAGGGCCGTTACAGCTTCTGAGCTTAAGGCCCGCATGGAGGGTGAGTTAGATACCCTTGGCATGAAGGGCGCCGTCTTTGAGGTGGTGATGATGGCCGAGCAGGACAACACCCGGCCCGAGGTCCCGAGGCTCTCGGCAAGGGGGGCGGAGAGGGTTTCCTTTTATATATCCGCCAACCCCGGTGAAGAGGTAAAACCCCTCGCAAAGGTTGCCTCGGGAGGTGAGCTCTCAAGGATAATGCTCGCCATTAAAACCATCAGCTCGGCCGGAAGGGTGCCTACGCTTATATTTGACGAGATAGACACGGGCATCGGCGGGGCCATGGCCCATGTGGTGGGCGCCAGGTTGCGGGAACTCTCAAGGAACCATCAGGTCTTATGTATAACACATCTGCCGCAGATAGCGGCCTCTGGTGAAGACCACTTTGTAGTGCAAAAAGGGATTGTGGCCGGTGAGGAGGCCGGGGGCCATACTGGAGAGAGGACCGTTACTACGGTGCGGCGCCTTAATAATGAAGAGTGCCTTCGGCAGATAGCCTGGATGCTCGGAGGCGAGAATGTCACGGATACTACAATAGGGCACGCGCGCGAACTTTTGTCTTCGGCCGGGCAGGAGGCGCTCTGATGGGAGTATTGATCCAGAGTGAAGGTGCTGGGGTGAGTCCAAAAAAAAATCCCGGCAGGATACTTGTCAGAAAGGCCGGGGTAGGAGACGTAAGGGCCATATTTGCCCTTGTGCAGGAGTTTTCCGGTAACGATGAGATGCTTGCGAGGCCTATCGAGGAGATATACTCGCGTCTCAGGGATTTTTTCGTTGCCGAGCGCGGAGGTGAGGTGGTGGGCATAGCCTCACTTCATATCTGGGGCGAGGACCTTGCCGAGGTCCGCTCTCTTGCCGTTGCCGAGCCTTTTCGAGGCCTTGGCGCCGGGTCGTCCCTTGTGAAGGGTACCTTGAGGGAGGCCACCTCCTTTGGGCTGAAGAGGGTTTTTGCCCTTACCTATGCCGTTGATTTTTTTCTGAAGATGGGCTTTAGCGTCGTGGATAAGGCGCTGTTGCCTCAGAAGATATGGGGTGATTGCGCTGTGTGCCGTAAATTCCCGGGTTGTGATGAGACTGCGGTGCAACGTGAGCTTGACGGGGACCTTTAGTAGCCCCCGGGTTTGTTGAAAACAAGGTGAGTTATGAAAGAAAAGGAGATGGATGACGATATATTTATTGCTCCCGCAAAATGCCTGAGCAGGTTCCTCGGTGGCCGTGCCGACGAGTATGAGCTTTTTTTTGTAGATGAGGACGGCGTGGGAGCTGAGTCCAGGGCCGGGGCCGTGGACTCGCTAAAGGTGCACAGCGGCCATGGCGTAGGTGTGAGGGTAATACGTGGGGGCAGGGCAGGCTTTGCCTTTTCAAGCGATTTTGAGAGGCAGAACCTCGAAGCCGTTGTTGAGAACGCCCTTGCCGGAAGCCTGGGCACTGACAAAGACGCCTTTATGAGCATGCCTGATGGAAAGGGGGCCATAACCAGGTCAGTCTCTGCTATCTATGACGATTCCTACAGGCCGGCGCTATCCGAAGGTGCGATAGAAGGGGCGGTTCTTGTGGAAAAAGGGGCCATGGAGTACTCAGAGGAGGTCGTAAGGGTAAGAAAGGCCTCTTATGAGGCCCGCCGCCTGCGTACAAGGGTCATTAACTCAAAAGGCGTGGATGCAAAGTATAGCGCTACCTTTTATACGGCCCACGTAACGGCCGTTGCGATGCGCGATGGTGAGGCGCAGATGGGCTGGGATATGTCGCACAGCCATTTGCGCAAAACAGTCGACCCCTATAAGGCGGGCCGCGACGCCGCCACCCGGGCAGTAAGGATGCTTGGCGCACGTTCCATAAGCTCCCAAAGGCTCCCGGCGGTCCTGGAAAATACCGTAGTCTGCGAGCTCCTTGAGGCCCTTTCCGGCTCTTTTCTCGGAGATAATCTCGCAAAGGGTAAGTCCATGCTCATAGGCAGGGTAGGCGAAGAGGTCTTTTCCCCTATGGTCAATATATGGGACGACGGCACCATGAGGGGCGGCTGGTCCACCTCAAGCCTTGACGCCGAAGGCATGGCCGCAGAGAAGACACCCCTTGTAAAGGACGGCGTTCTTCAGGGATATCTCTTTGATTCATACTGGGCGGCAAAGATGAAGGCCCATTCCACGGGTAATGCCGTGCGTCACGGGTATACCGATACCCCGGGCGTAGGTATTACCAACTTTTATATGGAGGTTCCCCCGGGAGCTGGGACCATTGAGAACCTCTTCTCCCGCGCCGACCGCGGGCTTTTTATAACGGAGCTCCTTGGTGTGCACACCATAAACCCCGTTACAGGGGATTTTTCACTTGGGGCCTCGGGGTTGTGGATAGAGGGCGGAAAGCCGCGCTATCCCCTAAGGGGGCTGGCCGTGGCCGGAAACCTCCTGCAACTATTTGGCAAGGTTATTGCTACTTCATCAGATATGAGGTTTTTAGGTTCCATCGGTGCACCAGGCATCTTAATAAACGAATTAGAGGCAAGTGGTTCATGATAAAAAAAACAGAGAAAGAAGAGGATTTGTTGCTTATAAAGCAGGCGCTCTCCGTAAACCCTCTCTTTGCCGGACTTGAGAAGTTTTATATCGACGATCTCCTCGCAATGGGAGATATGAGGTCATGGCCAAAGGGGAGTCAGGTCATATGCGAGGGTGATTACGGCGAGGCGGTCTACTTTATTGTCTCGGGCAGGGCAAAGGTGACGCTGTACAGCGAACAGGGGCGAGAAATTGTACTTGCCGTCTTGAAGGGCGGGGATATGTTCGGCGAGATGGCCATCATGGACGAGAAACCGAGGTCCGCCAACGTTGAGACCGTAAAAGAACTCTCCTGTCTTGTAGTAAAGAAGGAAGCCTTTCTTCAATATCTGAGTGTCCATCACAGGGTATACTCGACGATGTTCTCCTATCTTACGGGAAGGCTCCGGGATGCTACGAGGAAGATAGGCGGCCTTGCGCTTCTTGATGTCTGCGGCAGGATAGCCCATACCCTTATAGGCATGGCAAAGCCCTCGGCTGATGAGCAGATAGTGGAGATAGAGAGGCCCACACATGAGGAGCTTGCCGCCATGATAGGCTCTTCAAGAGAGGTTGTGAGCAGGGCCCTTAAGAAGATGAGCGGCGAGGGGTATATACGGATAGAAAAGAAGAAGATATTCCTGTACATGCACCAGTAAGCGAGGCTTGTGTGGTGACCTGCATCACGGTTTTTCAGATATCCTTAATCGATAATTAGAGACTCGATAAGTCCTTGACTTGAGGGACGATGGTATGCTAATTATGATAAAAAAAGTGTAATATTCTTATATACATAATACTGATATTGGGAAGTGGCCTTGAAGATTTTTTCATTGTTCAAGAGATTCCGAAAGGACATTACAGAGGGGACAGCCCCGCGGCGCTCTGGCGGCAGGTATCTTACCGTCTTTTTCCTTACCAATGACGGCTCCTCTCCGAGGTCCCTTAAGATAAATGTGAGGGCCGCCAAAGCCCTTGGCGCGGCCTCGCTTATCCTCGGCCTTGTCATGGCCTTTATGGTTTATGATTATGTAAAGCTTCGCGGCGACTCCGTGGATCTTTACAGGTTGAAGCGGGAGAACGCCGCGCAGAAGATAGACCTGCAGGGTTTCTCCTCAAGGGTGCACAACCTCGAAGCGCAGATGGCCCGTCTTGAAATATTTGATAAAAAGCTTCGTATAATCGCCCATATCGAGCCCGAGGGTAAATATGCCGCCAACACCGGGGTGAAGGGCATAGGCGGGGGCTCTTCAGCGGAGAGCGCCGATTATCTCCTTACCCCCGGGGCAAGAGTGGAGGAGCTTGTAGGTCAGATACGCTCTGACCTCACGGGGCTTGAGATAAAGGCTGACTCTCAGGAATCGAGCCTTACGGGGCTTCGTGAAAGCCTTATGAAAAAGTCCAGCATGCTGGCCTCAACGCCATCCAT
Organism: uncultured Thermodesulfobacteriota bacterium; assembly: GCA_964605225.1. Taxonomy (GTDB): domain Bacteria; phylum Desulfobacterota; class GWC2-55-46; order GWC2-55-46; family JADFVP01; genus JAJRZX01. The sequence goes on from CAZSAY010000096.1 coordinate 4,966, forward strand.
CCGGCCTGTCAAGGGATGGGTTACATCGAATTTCGGAACAAGAATATCGCCCTTTACTGGTCTTAAACATGCCCACAGGGGCATTGATATAGCAAATCGCCTCGGCACCCCCGTTGTGGCCACGGCCGACGGCAGGGTCACCAAGATAGGACGTGACGCGAATATAGGCAGGTTTATCAGCATAAGCCATGGTTACGGAATAAGGACGGTTTACGGGCATCTTTCGCGGACCTTTGTCAAGACCGGGCAGAGGGTAAAGAGGGGAGAGAAGATAGGGGCACTTGGCAACACCGGCCGCTCTACGGGTTCGCACCTGCACTACGCCGTTGCCGTTAACGGAGTATTTGTTAACCCCGCAAAGTATATACTTAACTGACCTATTCCCTTTAAGCGCCTCTGTCCCTCTTGCGATGCCATCTATTCTGGCGTAGTAAAGGCCTTTCATGAACCACATAAGGCCCGGTTGATTTATATTCCAATTATCCCCTATATATTTTTTTATAGATACTTGAGATTCGTCTCTATTTGGTGTGGAATCATACCCTGAGGCGTGCTAAAATTATAAGATTAAAAAAAATCGGTTTAAAACGCAGGGAGTGAAATGTTTAACGGAATTTTAAAGAAGGTTTTCGGCAGTAAAAACGA
>CAZSAY010000097.1:0-5548 GCA_964605225.1 uncultured Thermodesulfobacteriota bacterium
CGCCTGCTGGGACTGCGTAGTGGCCTGCCCATACTCGGCCATAGAAAAGACCGATATAAAAGACCGTGAGGGTAACATCATAAGAAGACTCGCCCATGTAAACGACGGCGTATGCACGGGTTGCGGCACCTGCGTCGCCGCATGCAGGAGCAAGGCCATTGATCTAAAAGGCTACACCGACGAGCAAGTCTTCGCCGCCATAAACGCTTTTTAAAGTGGGCGTATATTAGGGGCTGATATCGAGGGGCCATATTGGGTGGGGACGATTTAGGGGAAGATTTATCGGGACGGTGGTGTAAGGCGGAGATAAAAAAGATGGGATTGAGAGATAATAGGATAACGACTTAAGGAACTAACTGATGAGCGAAGAAATTAAAGAAACAAAAAAAACAAAAAAATTCGAGCCAAAGATAATGGCCTTTGTCTGCAACTGGTGCACCTACGCGGGAGCAGACCTTGCCGGGACAAGCCGTATGGAGTACCGTCCCAATGTGCGTATCATAAAGTTGCCCTGCACAGGCAGGATAGACCCCTTATTTATCATAAAAGCCTTCGAGAACGGCGCCGACGGAGTGCTCGTCTCAGGTTGCCACCCCGGGGACTGCCACTACTCTGCGGGAAACTATCACGCCAAGAGGCGCTGGATAGCCTTCCGCAGCCTCATGGAGTTTACGGGCATTGATATGCGCCGCCTGCAGTTCTCCTGGATATCGGCCTCTGAGGCCCTTAAATGGGTAGACCTCATAAATAACGTCACCAGCGAGATAAAGGCCCTGGGCCCCTTCATGGACTTTAAGGAACTGAAGGGCTAAAAGTTTTTTTAATAGCCCATAAAACAGAGTCATCTACGAGTTGATATAAAAAATGGAAAAAGCCTTAAGAGAAAAAGCAAGTGAGCTCCTTACCACGGGAGAGGCCAACGTCATTATCGGCTACGAGTGGAACAAACGTAAGACGCGCGTCACCCCTGCCTTCATAACCGAGGCCGCCGATGTGGAGAGGCTCGTCTTCAACCCTCTATGCGTAAATAACCTCTCCATATACCTTACGAGAAAAAATAAGGATATCCTGAGGCTCGGTAAACCCGCCATCGTGGCCAAGGGCTGTGATATAAAAAACATCGTCGTACTCATCGCCGAGGGTCAGGTAAGGCGTGAGGACGTTATCATCATCGGAATGACCTGTAACGGCGTTGTCTACAGGCAACCCCTCTGGAAGGGAGAGCTAAGGCCTGAGATAATGCCCGTAAAGTGCCACAACTGCGATGTCCGTAACCCCCATGTGACGGACTTTGTAATAGGCGATAAGGTCGACTTCACCCCGCCCGAAGAGCCTACGGGCATGGTCTTTGACAAGATCGCCGAGCTTGACGCCATGAAACCCTCGGAGCGCTGGGGGTTCTGGACAGAAGAGTTCTCGCGGTGCATTAAGTGCTACGCCTGCCGTCAGGCCTGCTCGCTCTGCTACTGCGAGCGCTGTATTACGGAAAAAAACGTCCCCCAGTGGATAGAGACGAGCGCCCATGAGCGCGGCAATATCGCATGGAACCTTGTGCGGGCCATGCACCTTGCGGGCCGGTGCACCTTCTGCGGAGAATGCGAACGCTCCTGCCCGGCCAATATAAAACTCAACCTCGTAAACCAGAAACTCGTGCTTACTGTAAAAGACGCATTTGACTTTAAGTCCGGCTATGACGAGAAGCTCCATCCCCCGATGATCGTCTACAGCCCCGATGATAAAGAAAACTTTATAAAATAAGAGAATCTTTTATGACAGCAAGATACCTTCAAAAAACGGAACTTGGCGAGCTCATCAAATCGGTGCAGGCCGCGGGAGCGACCTTTGTGGCGCCAACCATTGAGGCGGGCCGTGTCGTCTATAAAGAGCTTGAATCCGCTGAACCTATTACTGCGGATTATATAATCCCCGTCAACACATACAAGGGGTGGGTCTTTCCTCAGACAGAGGTAGTGGCTACCTTTGCCGTCAAAAAAGATGGCGTAGACCTTAAGGGCACTGAGCTCGACCCCCCGGAGGTCGTTGTATTCGGCGCGCGCGCCTGTGAAGCGGCGTCCCTGGCCTCATTAAGGTCCGTATTCACATGGGGCGATGATGACGAGTTCTACACCCGCCGAGAAGACCGCATCACCGTCATCACCATAGGCTGTACCGATATTGACGACGAGTGCTTCTGCACCACCGTGGATCTCTCTCCCGCCTCCACAACAGGCTCGGACATATATCTACGGGAAACTACTGATGATGAGTATCTGGCAAAGGCCGTTACAAAAAAGGGAGAGGCCTTTTTAAAGGCCCATCAAACCCTCTTTCATCAGAAGAGGAACGATGCCCCGGCACTTATAGACCTGAAACTGCCTGAACCCATAAAGGGCATTGAAAAAGAAAAAATAAGCGCCTGGCTCTCCAGGACGGACAATTACCAGAACCAGCTCTGGAGCCGCCTGACGCGAAAATGCTTTGGATGCGGGGCCTGCACATTCAGCTGTCCCACATGCCACTGCTTTGATATAACCGACGAGGGCACGGCCTTTGGCGGCGAGAGGCGAAAAAACTGGGACGCATGCCAGTTCGACCACTTTACGGCCCACGCGAGCGGCCACAACCCCCGGGACACGCAGTTTAAAAGGTGGCGAAACCGCTTCATGTGCAAGTTCAAGTACTACCCCGATAAATTCAAGACAACGGGCTGTGTGGGATGCGGCAGGTGCATAAGGGTCTGTCCCGTGCGCCTTGATATAACAGAAGTAATGGAAGAGATATCGCAGATATCGGAATAGGAAAAAATGGAAAACCTCTATCTACCAAAACTTGTAACCATCGAAGACGCATATAACGAGACGCCTGATGTAAAGAGCTTCAGGCTTGTCTTCAAGGATAAGGCGCTGCGTGACTCCTTCACCTTCAAAACGGGCCAGTTCGGGCTCTTCTCGGCCTTTGGTCTCGGGGAATCCACCTTCTGCATCTCCAACGCCCCTACAAGAAAGGGATACATACAATGCACCTTCAGGAAAACCGGGCGCGTCACAGGCGGGCTCTTCGAGCTCTCCATAGGCGACACCATGGGCTTTCGCGGCCCATTCGGCAACAACTTTCCCATTGATGAGTGGAAGGGTAAAGACCTCGTATTTATAGCAGGCGGCATAGGCCTGCCGCCCGTAAGGTCCGTTATCTGGAACTGCCTTGACAGACGCGAATATTTTGGAAATATCACCATAGTCTACGGCTCAAGGTGCGTGGACGACCTCGTATACAAAAACGAGCTCTCACACTGGAATGAGCGCGACGACGTGGCCCTCTATCAGACAGTAGACCCCGGCGGCGAGACCACGGATTGGAAGGGTGAGGTGGGTTTTGTCCCCATGATACTGGAAAAGGCGAGGCCCTCGGCCAAAAACGCCGTCGCAGTATTGTGCGGGCCGCCTATTATGATTAAATTCTCCCTCTCCGTATTAGAAAGCCTGGGGTTTTCCGATGACAACGTATACACCACCCTTGAAAACAAGATGAAGTGCGGCGTAGGTAAATGCGGCAGATGCAACGTTGGAGACATCTACATCTGCAAGGAAGGCCCCGTGTACACGGCGGCTGAGATAAAAAAGATGTACTACGACTTCTAAACCGGGCAAGTGGGCGAGAAGGCGATTAGGGGTGCCGGGGTATAGGCGAGCTTATAGGATGGATGGAGCGTAGCGTAACCCATCAAATAAACAAGAGTAGGGTGGGCTCTGCCCACCAAAAAAATCTATTTAAAAAACGAAAATAAAAAAGTATCATTCGGAGAATACCATGACGAAGATAAAACCAGCCGCAACAGGAGACCGCACCATACCGCCCGAGGGCGCGAAGATGATACCCATATATATTATGGGCCGTGAGTACATGATCCCTGAAACGCTTACCATCATGAAGGCCATCGAGTATTCAGGGTATAAATACACGCGCGGATGCGGCTGCAGGGGCGGGATATGCGGAGCATGCGCTACCTTCTATCGTTTTGTTGGTGACTACCGCTTACGCACGGGCCTTGCCTGCCAGACAGTAGCGACAGAGGGCATGATAATCATGCAACTTCCCTTCTTTCCATCGAACCGCCCTGATTACGACCTTACCGCCATGGAAGGCACGCCTCACGAGACATTAAGGGCGCTCTACCCCGAGGTCTTTAAGTGCGTTGGATGCGGCACATGCACAAGGACATGCCCCATGGACATTGATGTCATGGACTACATCGCCCTTATGAAAAGAGGCGATATAAAAGGCGCGGCCCTGAAGAGTTTTGACTGCGTGCTCTGCGGTCTATGCGCCTCAAGGTGTCCGGCGCAGATATCACAGTTCACCGCCGCCATGTTCGCAAGAAGGCTCTACGGCCGTGAGATTATGCCAAAGGCCGGGCACCTCGAAAAACGTGTGGAAGAGATAACGAGCGGTAAATACAACGGCATGCTGGCCTCCCTTGCCGGAATGTCAAATGAAGATGTAAAAAAACTATATGTAGAAAGAGAACGCGAGCCCGATCTCTCCGAGGCCGGCGGCTGGATGCCAAAGGACGAGAGTAACCTCTAAAAGAGATTTTGGTACGGATTTTTGACAGTAATGAGGGAGTTAAAATGAGCGGATATACGCCGGAACTTATGGAACAGATAAAAAAGGTGGAGGCCACAAGGGCCGCCCGGGTTGCCGTGGCGCGAAAGGGTGAACACTTCCCCGCCCTCACCATGGAGGATCGCGCAAAGCGCCTTGAAAGATACCACCCTGACTACAAGGCCAATGGCCGAAGGGCCCTCGTGGTAGGTCCCAATAAAGGAGACGTCCTCCCCGAGGAGCTTGCCTCTGTTATTGAATCAAAGAGCAGGCTGGGCTCAGCCCGCCTCACCCTTGCAAAGCCCGATTACGAGACCGATGTCCTTGTAATAGGCGGAGGCGGCGCGGGCACCGCCGCGGCGCTCACGGCCTCGGAGCAGGGACAAAGCGTCATTATCTCCACAAAGCTACGCCACGGCGACTCCAATACCGTCATGGCAGAGGGCGGAATACAGGCCGCGGACCAGGAGTGCGACTCGCCCTATTACCACTATCTCGATGTCATAGGCGGAGGCCACTTTTCCAACCAGACAGGGCTCGTTGCCGCCATGGCAAATGACGCCCCCCTTATCATACACTGGCTCGAAGACCTGGGCATGATGTTCGACAAACACCCCGACGGCAGGATGAGGGTAAGACACGGCGGCGGAACCTCCAGAAAACGCATGCACTCATCGGGCGACATGACAGGCGCGGAAATCATGCGCGTCCTTAGAGACGAAGCCCGTAACCAGACCGCCTCTATCAAGGTCCTTGAGTTCACCCCTGCCGTGGAGCTCCTCATAGACGATAAGGGCGTCTGCGGCGGAGCCGTATTATACAACATGGAGACAGAAGAATATTACGTGGTCCGTGCAAAGTCCGTAATAATCGCCACGGGCGGCTTCGGACGCCTACATATACAGGGCTTTCCCACTACCAACCACTACGGGGCCACCGCCGACGG
>CAZSAY010000098.1:0-5393 GCA_964605225.1 uncultured Thermodesulfobacteriota bacterium
AGGCTTCGAAACTGCCTGTCTATGGATTGGCCCCCGTAGATAGGCACGGCCACGGTGCCGCTGAACTTACCTATCTTATTAAGCTCACCGGCTACCTGCATGGCGAGCTCGCGCGTCGGCACAAGCACTATGGCCGCGGGTCGGCGGCTCTTGCCCTTCAGGCCCTTTTCTATTATGGGTATGCCGAAGGCCGCTGTTTTACCCGTACCTGTCTGGGCGACGCCTATGATGTCTTTACCCTTTAATACGGGTGGTATGGCCATCTTCTGTATCTGAGAGGGCTCCTCAAAACCCATCTTGGCGATGGAGTTCAGGATGTCGTCGGAGAGTTTGAATTCAAAAAATTTCTCGTACATTTTGCTTACTTACCTCTTATTTAATTGTTTTTACGCAAGACTCCCCTTGCCCCATGAGGCCCTGCGCCTCTCTCTTGGGAGGGTTATCCTTTAAAATTAAAATCCTATGTCTCTTGATGTAAAACAAGGCAAACGGTGGGAAGAACCGCCCTGGATTCACTCCAGGGCGGTCCTTCGTAAGGTCTGATATCTCCTCGAATACCCCCTATTTAACACCCCAGGACCCATCGGGGGCCTGAACGTGCCATCCCTTTCTGGCGTTTTTAATCCAGGACTTCGAAAAGAGCTTTTTAATATCACCAACACGGTCAGGGGTATAGTTATTTGCCTTTGCTATCTCGCGGTACAAGGCCATTCTGTCTCTGTTCTCCGCCTTTACAAGACGGGCCAGAGCGGCCTTCTCGCGAAGGTTCAGCCCCTTTCTGTTAAGCGCCGCGATGAGGCCGTCCTTTCCTATGCCGATATTGCCCCTGTTCATAAAGGGCTTTAGGGCATAGGCGCGGGAGCGTATGGACTCTTTGAGCGCCCTTATGGCAGGCGTGGAGACGTTTATATTCGCCCTTCCAGCGGCCTCGGCGGAAGAGACCCCGATACTCAGCCAGGAAAAAGTCCCCTCAGCTCCAATGCGGCCCTCTGTGGGGGCATCTTTTTCTCCCTTTACGGGGGCGATGTTATCTCCCCCTCCCCAGACGTCGTCAACTATCTTATCTGCGGCCTTCTCAACGGCGGCGGCGGGAAAATATACGTTAATGGTTACGCAGGAGATGATAATAAAGACCAGAGGAAAAAATAAGGCCGTTCTTTTAAAATGTTTTCTCATCACTGCCTCCCCTGTTTTAATGATTGAGACCTTGCCTGTACCGCGAAGTTAAAAAAACAATCGCTCTTATCACCGCTCCATCGCCCATATCAGCGCAACACATCCCCATCTTCCCCCGATGGCCCCTATTTGACAACCACATCGCCGGTAGCCGAGAGGTCCACACGGTTAAGCCTCTTCATCATCTCCTTAAAGGAGATACGCTGAGTATAGCTAACGACCTCGACCTTTGGCGGTAAAGTAGCTCCTTTTATAATATATCCTTTATCGCCCTCTGTCTCAATACCTAAAAGCAGTAACTCGTCATTTTTAAGCTGTCCGGTGAAACCCATCTTCGAGTATCTGTATTCATCGAAGAGACGGTATATGCCCTTGTTAAGGACAGAGGCCGCGGCTCCCGTGCCGAGAATGGAGACGTTCTCCAGGGCCTTTGTGTTAATACGCTGTCCTACGCCCGCCCTCTTAACTGTTTTTATATCTATAAAAAAGCTCTCAGGCTGACCCTTTACAATAACAAGGTCATCTATACGGCCCTGCAGTACACCCGTGATACTGCCGAACTCAAATGCGCTCGTGAGTTTTCCAAGGTCTATCTCGCTTATCTCTATGCTGGATTTAAAGGACGGCACGGGGCTGAAGACCTCGCCCACTGCCATATGAGTCAGCCTGAGAGCGCCGCCAAAGAGCCTCAGCTTTATCTCCCCCTCTGTGGTGAGGTTGCCTGCGAGAAGCCTTACGCCGGGGACGCTACCGGAGACAGAGCCGCCAAAGGGCGGCAGACCAAGGGCCGTGCTTACCTTTTTAAGGTCTATGCCCGCGACCTCCATATTAAGGCCAAGCTCACGGTTTGGGCTGAGAATATCCTTTAGGACAATCTCTCCAAGGGTAACGGTCCCGCCAAATACGGGTATATTAATATCATCGCTGAAGGTAAGGGCATTGCCGGCTATGGCGGGAGATGCCTTTAGAGAGGGAATACTCAGGGGGCCAAGGGATATCTTCGATGCCTTAAGGGAACCGAAGGCCCTCACCCCGCCTCTGCCCTGTGCTTCGGGATAGTGTAGCTTAACGGGCAGGCGCAGCTCCACGCCCTTTACTGATAACTCCCCGTCACTTGAGCTTATTGCCGCGTCCTCAAGGCGTAGCTCGCCCTTGAGGGTCATATCCTGAAAAGTCCCCTCCGCCCCCATGGTAAGTCTCGTGCGGCCGGTAACGTCGAGACCCGCAAGAAGGGGCATGGATTCACCAAGGGTATCACGGAGAAAAAGATCATAGAGCTCATGGTTGGATATCTCCAGGGGGCCTATGGTGGCATCAAAACGCGGCTCCGTGGAAAGGGCGCTTAGCCGGGCGGCCATCTTAAGGGTGGCAACAGGGTTAAGGCTCATGGTGAGGAGCGGCACATTTAACTCATCTTTATCGGGGTCATAGGAGCCGCGCGAGATAATCTCAATGGGCCTATCCTTAAAACTCCCGTAAAAACTACCGGCCAGAATCTCAAAGTCGCTGGCCGTGACCTTCATGGAGTAGGCGGCCTTCATGGAGGGGAGAAGGAGGTTAAGATTCCCCTCGGCCTTTAGCCGTAGACCCTCCCCGGCGACGCTACCGTCAGCAGAGGCAAAGGCGCCGTCCTTCATGGCGAGCTTAAACCCCGCCTTTACACGGGTCGTTTTCTCACCCATGAGTACATTCACCTTGAAACCCGTCTCAATGGCCCCCGATGCCTCGCCATCCGCGCCTATGCCCGTAAATTCAGCGCTCAAGGCTCGGAGCCTCTCCACGTCGAGACCATGAATGCCTATATGCGCACGGACCCTTACCGGTCCGGCCATCTCAAGAGTAACCCCCGAGGCCTCACCCCTTAAACCCCCAAGGCCCCCTGACCACCCCTCTGTCCCCTCTCCGGCGCTAAAGTCAAGGCGTGGCGCCTTAAAGAGATTTTTCACAATATCCCCTGTGAACGCTCCCGATAGAGTGAGGTTCCTCTCCTCAAAGGAGGGCTTTCCAGCCTTTAAAAATATGGCCTTACTGACCTTGAGGTTTACCCCCCCCGCCTTTACCAGAGCCCCGTCATATGTTATGGATGCGACCTCGAACCCTGTCTTCAGGAATTTCGGCAGGACACCGGCGCTTGAAGAAGAGCCCTTAAAAAAGGCCTTATCGGCCTTAAGCTTTACGCCCCTTGCCCTTACAAGCTTTCCATCGTATGTGACGGAAGAAATTGTGAGTCCCGTTCCACGAAGCCGTGGAAGGGGACCTTCCCATGCCTTACCGCCGCTCCCACCCCCGGGGGCGGGGCTTACCAAAAAGGCCTTATCACCCTTAAGATGTATATCCCCCGCCTTTATCACCTTGCCGTCGTATGTAATGGAACCGATGGTGAGCCCCGCCTTAAGGAGTTTCGCCTCCGGTCCAAAACCCTTTAGCCCCATTGAGCCGGCCTTAAGAGAGACCCCCTCCATGGAAAGCCCCGCCTTATCGTAGAAAAGGGCAAGCCGCGTCTCCATACCCTTTACTGCCATGCCGCTTCCAATAAAAGTCGTATCCTCAAAGGTAAGCTCACCCCTTATACGGGGCGAGGCAAGGCCGCCTTTTATGGATAAAAGGGCGGCCAACTCCCCCTTCAACTCCAGGGTAGAGAGTAATGGGCCGGAGAGCTCCGCCATTGACCTTGCAAGGTCAATGGCAGAGCCGCGTAACCTTAGGTCCATCAGAGGGGTTCCCGATACAAGCCCCCTCACCATGCCCTTCAGGGTAAGGGGGCTGCCGAAGCCCGTCTCAGCCCTTAAAAACCCTATCTTCAGGCTATCGTCATGGGGGGAATAAAACCCCTTTGAGCTTATAGTGAGGGGATTATCCTGAAGGTTAAGCCCATATTGCCCGTACCGCAGGGAGTTGGCGAGGTTAAGGTCAATATCCCAGTCAAGACCCTCTCCGAGTTGCCCCCTCAGGTTGGCCGTGCCGCTTAGCCCGCCGCCGCTCTCGGGACCGATTATCTCCATGGAAAGGGGCTTTAAGACGGTCTTGTTCAAGAGGGCGAGGGAGACGCGCTCTGCCTTCAAGTGGACCTCCATGCTCACGGGGCGGTCCGGCAGGCCATGGAGAGTGCCTATGAGATGAAGAGAACCAAAAGAGGGTATGGTAAGGGCGGCCTTTGTTATCTTCAATGTTTTTTGTTTTATATCATAAGCGCCCTTGATTAGTACGGCTCGGTAGGCCGCTTTCCCGGCCCCCGGCTCCTTCAGGAAAAGTCCGGCCCTGAGCTCGGCCCCTGTAAGGGCCTCATTCACGGCAACTGAGCCCGTAAGCTTTCCGGAGGAAGGCGAGGCATCGGGGAGGACCGGCAGGGTGATATCCTTAAACTCCCCCTTAACGGCGGCCCTCAGGCGGGAGTTCTTTCTCTCAAGGGTAAAATCCACCTTTACGGTCCCGGAGCCGCCCCTGATGATAGGGAGGCCCCCGGCATCCATGTCCTCAAGTTTGATCAGACCGAGGCTCATGTGTCCCTTATGAAGACCGAGTTTTTTTATATCCACCTCGCCGTGGATTGAGGCGGAGGTCTTCAAGAGGGGAAGATAGGCCTCTGCATGAACCCCGGCCCTCCTGCCGGGCTTCGCCGTAATACGCAGGTTCAGAGGACCGGCAATAACGGGTGAGTCCCCGCCGTGCTGACGAACAAGGCCGTCGCTTACCTTTAGCTCGTTAAAAAACCATGGTATAGATAATAACGGCCCCTCGATTTCAGAGGAAGGACCCGTGCCCGAGGGGACGGATGGGGTAGAGGTGGAAAGGGCGGAGAGAAATATTACGGGTTTGCCTGCCGATATGTTCACAAACCTGCCGTTAACGAGGCCCCTGAGCGTTATCACAATCTCAAGGCGGTCCGTGTACAGGACGGTATCATTGCCACGAGCCAGCTTAAGGCCATTCAGGGTGAAACGGAGCCATGGTCCCGTAGTAAGGGAGCGGAGCTCCACATCCATACCCGTAGCCCTTCTGGCCGCGTACGTTATAAGGGGCGCGGGATATGTGCTCTTCATGAAGAAGTATGCCGACAAAACGATAAGAAAGGAAATGATGAGAAGGGAGGCGAGAACTCTCCTCAGGGTTTTATGGGTCCTGGCGCCGCCTTTTTTCTTTTTTTCCATGCCCTGATAATACCACTAAGGAAGCTCTGATTTATTCTCTTTAGCCCCCATGGTATAATTTTTCTATCA
>CAZSAY010000099.1:0-5346 GCA_964605225.1 uncultured Thermodesulfobacteriota bacterium
CCTCATAATATCGAGGCGGAGCAGTCTGTCCTTGGAAGTATCCTTATCGAAAAAGATTCCATCGCGAGGATACTTGATATCCTTGCCGACGATGGAAGCGATTTTTATCACAAGGTCCACGCCGAGCTCTTCAAGGGTATGGTGGGGCTCTTCGAGAAAAACATCCCCGTTGATGTTGTAACCGTTGCCGACCTCTTCAAGACCACCTCACTACTCGGTCCCGTGGGAGGCATCTCCTACATCGGGGTCCTTGCCGAGGCCACGCCAACGGCCTCCAACATTACCTATTACGCCAAGATAGTTAAGGAAAAATCGCTTCTTCGCCGGATGATATCCACAACGGCCACTATATCCTCACGCGGTTATGAGGTAATGGACTCTGTAGAGGAATATATCGACGAGTCCGAGCAGAAGATGTTCGAGGTGACTCAGGACAGGGCGAAAAAAACCTTCTTTGCCTTGAAGGATATAATCAAGGATACCTTCGAGAACATAGAGACACTGTACGCAAAAAAGACCTCTATCACGGGCGTTGCCACTGGTTTTAAAGACCTTGATAAACTTACGGCAGGGTTTCAGGACTCTGACCTCATAATTATCGCCGGCAGGCCCAGCATGGGCAAGACCGCCTTTGCCCTAAATATCGCGGAGAAGGCCGCCCTTGATTACAAGACCCCTGTGGCCGTATTTTCACTTGAGATGAGTAAAGAGCAACTTGTCCAGAGGATGCTCTCCTCAAGGTCCAAGGTGGATCTCAGCAAGCTCCGTAGCGGTTTTTTAAAGGAAGAAGATTGGCCAAGGCTCACTAATGCCGTGGGTTCGCTCTTCGAGGCCCCTGTTTTTATTGACGACACCCCTGCGCAGAGCGTCCTTGAGATGAGGGCCAAGGCCAGAAGGTGGAAGTCTGAGTTCGGGCTGAAGATGGTCATAGTGGATTACCTCCAACTCATGAGGGGCAGAAGAAACAACGCCAGCAGAGAGCAGGAGATATCCGAGATATCAAGGTCTTTAAAGGCCATGGCAAAGGAGCTCCATATCCCCGTGGTGGCCCTCTCGCAGTTATCCCGTATGACGGAGAGAAGAGAGGGGAATAAACCCATGCTATCAGACCTTCGTGAATCGGGCGCCATAGAGCAGGACGCCGATGTGGTCATGTTCGTTTACAGAGACTCCGTGTACAGGCCCTGCGAGTGCCCGAAGGAATATTGTTCATGCGGCAAGCGCGGCGACGCCGAAATAATCGTGGCAAAGCAACGTAACGGCCCCACAGATACGGTGCACCTCACCTTTCGCAAGCAATATACAAGGTTCGAGGATCAGGACCAGACCCACGGCGATTATGAGTCCCGGGGCGAATGGGTGGAGTAGTAGTTTTTTATCGGCTCACACCCGCGGTTCCCCCTGTGTTTCCCCCTTTTCATGCCATATAAAGCCTTAACCCCCAAACACTTTTCTGTTAAGATATTCTCATAAATTTTTTTTAGTAGGCCGCAAGGTGATTGTTTTATTGCGGTAAAGGAAGTCCCCCTGGTGGTTTTCTTTGCCAGGCTTTTTGTCAGTCAGGGCAAGGGCTGTATCCAAGGGTGGCCACGGGGGATGTTAGTGGCAGTATCGCCCCCCTATTGGTTTTCTTTGCCAAGCTTTCTTTTTTCCAAAAGAAAGCGGGAGGTTTTTTTGTAGTGTCTTACGCCGAAGTATCTCTTTCCGTATCAGTAGACAAATCCTTCACCTACGCTATCCCCACTGCCCTTGCCGGGGATGTAGCCGTAGGTAAACGTGTACTTGTGCCCTTTGGCAAGAGGGTCCTTACGGGTTACGTGACGGCCCTTGCCGAGACAAGTACCCTTAAGAAGATAAGGGATATTATTGACGTCCTTGACGCCCTGCCTTTATTTGACGATAGGGGGATGAGGTTTTACAAGTTCATGAGTTCCTATTATCTCGCCCCTCTCGGACAGGTCCTTGCCCTTATCCATCCTCCGGGTTCGGAGATAAGGGGCAAGAGGATTTTCAGCCTTATTGACTCCGCCCACGAGGGCGCTCTACCGGTGAGGGGCCTTGCCGGAGATATTCTTAGCTTCATGGAGAGTTCCCGCAGGGAGGTGACGCTTACGGCCCTCTTGAGGCGCTTTAAGGGGAGGGCCATTTACAGCGTTCTCGCGCGCCTTGTATTGAAGGGTATAGTTAAAGAAGAGTTGAGATTAACGGGGGGTAGTAAGGGTAGGACTGAAAGGTTTATCGCTCCCATGGTCAGTAATGATGGGGGTGGAGGCACTGCCGCTGATGATAGAAGGCCCGCACAGAGGCGGCTCTATGAATATCTTCTTAAAAAGGGCGAGACCCCTTTGAGGCAGCTAAAGAAAGAGTTTCCCGGAGCCGCGGCCACTGTGAAGAGGCTTGAGGCGAGTGGCCTTGTATCTATTCGTGAGGAGGATGCCCCTTCTGATCCCATGAGAGGGGTTATGCCGCGTCCCGCCGCGCACAGGCCCAATAGTGAGCAGAAGGCCGCCATAAAGGCCATTGTCTCAGCCCTCGGCACTTCGGTATTCTCGCCCTTTTTGCTCTATGGCGTAACAGGGAGCGGTAAGACCCTTGTTTACCTTGAGGTCCTTGAGGAGGTTATCCGCTCCGGCGGAACGGCCCTCCTCCTTGTACCGGAGATAGCCCTCACCTCATGGGCCGCCGAGTACCTTAAGGACAGGTTCGGCTCATTAGTGGCCGTTTATCACAGCGGACTTACCCCGGGGCAGAGGTGCGGCCAGTGGAGACGCATACTCCGCGGTGAGGCGCGTATCATCGTTGGGGCCCGTTCCGCCCTCTTCGCCCCTGTAGCGAATCTCTCTGTAATCATAGTGGATGAAGAGCACGACCCTTCATACAAGCAAGAGGAGGGCGTGCGGTATAACGGCAGGGACGCCGCCTTAATGCTTGGAAAATTTCTTGATATTCCCGTGGTGCTCGGTTCCGCAACGCCCTCTATGGAGTCTTTTTATAACTCAAACTCAGGCCGTCTTACGAGGCTTACTCTTGATAAGAGGGTAGAGGACAGGGCGCTACCCGCCGTTGAGATAGTGGACATGAGGGGCTCGGGCGGCGCTATTATATCGGATAGGCTGAAGGGGCTTCTTGAAGAGACTTTTTGCGCCGGTAATCAGGCCCTTATATTTTTAAACAGGCGCGGCTACTCCGGGTGCCTCGTATGCAGGGACTGCGGTTTTACTTTTTCATGTCTAAACTGCAGTGTGACCCTGACCTTTCATAAAAACGCCAGGACCCTGCGCTGTCATTACTGCGATTACTCCACTGCCGTTCCAACGTTTTGTCCCAACTGCGAGGGTACTCATCTTCGTGAACCGGGCACAGGCACGGAGAAGGTGGAAGAGGAGGTGAAAAGGCTATTTCCCCTAAAGAGTGTCCTCCGCATGGACAGCGACACGGTGCGAAAAAAAGGGGCCCTCAAGGCCATGATGCTTGCCATGGAGAAGGGCGAGGCAGATGTTCTTGTAGGCACGCAGATGGTCTCAAAGGGGCATCATTACCCGGGCATTACCCTTGTGGGCATAATTTCCGGTGATACGTCCCTTAACATACCTGATTTTCGTTCGCCTGAGAGGACCTTTCAGCTTGTAACCCAGGCCGCCGGACGCGCGGGCCGTGGTGAGACGCCGGGAAGGGTCGTTATACAGACCCTTAATCCCACACATTATGCCTTGAAAAGGGCGGCCCTTCATGACTTCGATGGTTTTTACGAGGAGGAGATAAAGCAGAGAAAAGAGCTCTCCTATCCGCCTTTTTCAAGGCTTGCCGTCTTGAGGATAACGGGCCGAAATGAGAGGGGCGCCATTAAGGCGGTATCTACCTTGAGGGTAGAGGCAGAGAGGCTACTTCCCGCCTATGGAGCGGATATAATATGCCTTGGCCCGGCCCCGGCCCTTGTGGCAAGGGTAAAGGGAGAGTACAGGTTTAATATGCTCATTAAAGGGGCCAGACCCGCGAGGCTCCATGACTTTGCGTCCGGGCTTATGAGGGCCTTTTACGCCGTGGCAGGAACCGGGACCGCCTCGTTATCCATTGAGATGGACCCTGTCTCCATACTCTAAGAATGATGATAAAACAGGCATGCCGCGGCAGGTTTGATTGAATTTCGGGCAATCAGCTATCCGTAATATCCCAAATGCCATGTAAATCAACTCCTTTGCGGAAGGCACGGAAATTGCAATTATAAAGTTATCCATATAAGTCTTAAAATGGTTGTAATAATAGTCAAGCTGTTGTAAATTGTGTCCTCACGCTAAAAAATTAACAACGAGGCAAGGAGGTTTCTTAATATGAAAAAGATAGAGGCTATCATCAAGCCCTTCAAGCTTGATGAGGTCAAGGAGGCTCTTAACGATATCGGTATTCAGGGGCTAACCGTCTCCGAGGTCAAGGGTTTTGGCCGGCAGAAGGGCCATACCGAGCTTTACAGAGGCACTGAGTATGTAGTTGATTTTCTCCCCAAGATAAAGATGGAGATTGTGGTAAGTGACGATATGGTCGCCACTGTGGTGGAGAACATAACTAAAGCGGCAGGTACGGGCAGGATTGGAGACGGAAAGATATTCGTCTCTCCCGTGGAAGAGGTGGTAAGGATAAGGACAGGCGAGACAGGTCCTGACGCGCTCTAAGGCGTGCCGCGTTTTTTCGGGTTGATAATTTATCTATCTAAGGGAATCTAATAAATCAAGTGAAGGAGGCAGGAATGACACCCAAGGAGGTAGTGGCCTTTGCAAAAGAAAAAGGCGCTAAGATGGTTGATGTTAAGTTTACCGATTTTATTGGAATATGGCAGCATTTTACCGTACCCGTAAGCGAGTTTTCAGAGGATTTATTTGAGGACGGACTTGGCTTTGACGGATCGAGCATAAGGGGATGGAAGCCCATACACGCCTCGGATATGCTTGTTATCCCCGACCCTGCTACGGCCATTATGGACCCCTTTAACGAGGTGCCCACACTGAGCCTTATATGTAATATTATCGACCCCATTACAAAGGAAAGCTACACGCGGGACCCGAGAAACATCGCCGCCAAGGCAGAGACCTACCTTAAGACAACAGGCATAGGCGATACCATCTACATCGGGCCGGAGCCGGAGTTTTTTATTTTTGACGATATCAGGTTCGGCGAGGGACCCGATAACAGTTTCTATGCCCTGGACTCCACAGAGGGTATCTGGAATACGGGCAGGGAAGAGTGCCCGAACCTTGGCTACAAGCCAAGGCATAAGGAGGGGTATTTTCCCGTGCCGCCTACGGACAGTTTTCAGGATCTGCGCACGGAGATGTGCCTTGTCATGGAGCAGGT
>CAZSAY010000100.1:0-5224 GCA_964605225.1 uncultured Thermodesulfobacteriota bacterium
TAAAAAGCGTTGACATGGCTTTTTTATTCTTATAGCATGGATAAGTAGTTATTTTATTTAAGGAGTTTACCTGTTTTGAAAAAAATAGCCTTATTCGGCGGTACCTTCGACCCCGTTCATTACGGGCACCTCCGCCTTGCCGAAGAGGTTCGCGAGAGCCTTGGTTTTCAAAAGGTGATATTCGTACCCGCCGCCATCCCCCCCCATAAGGGCGGAGCCGAGACCCTTTCTGCGGAAAAACGCCTGGTGATGACGGAGCTTGCCATAAAGGGGAACACGGGGTTAGAGGTATCGGACATTGAGATAAAGCGCGGCGGGCCGTCATATACGGTAGAGACGCTTAGAGAATTCAAGGGCCGGGATCTTGGCGATGATATTGAGATAAGCCTTATCATAGGGGCTGATTCCTATAACGACATAACCACATGGTGCGAGTTCGAGGAAATATTGACCCTGGCGAGCCTCGTCGTAGTAGAGAGGCCTCAGACACCCGTAAAGAAGATAGCCGAGGTCCTGCCGGACCGGCTTGCGAGAAAGTTCCGCTATGAGAGTGATAAAGAGGCATACATACAGGATAACGGCAGGACCATTACATACCTTAGCGTTACGCTTATGGACATATCCTCCTCGGATATAAGGCAGAGAGTACAGGAGGGACTATCCATAAGGTATCTCTTGCCCCCCGGGGTGGCCAGGTATATAATAGAGCACGAGCTTTACGGCAAACCTTAATCTCAACATGAAAGAGAGGGTAATACACTGTATCCAAAAGCAAAGGTCCTGACCGCGGCGCGCCTTGCCCTTCAAAAACAGGCAAATAACCCCGTTGTACTAATGTTAAAAAAAATATCCTCTGTCTCCGATTACATCCTCATCTGCGGGGCCGATTCCGAGCGGCAGGTCCATGCCATTGCGATGAACATAGAAGATGGTCTTCGAGACAAGGGCGAACGCCCCCTGGGCACAGAGGGCGTAAAAGAAGGCAGGTGGGCCCTGCTGGACTATGGCGATATCATCATCCATGTCTTTACAGAGCAGATGAGGCAGTATTACGACCTTGAGGGGCTCTGGGTAGACGCCGAGGTAGTGGAGCTGAGGCCGGGGGGAAGAGCAAAAGAGAAAAAAAATGCCGGCGGATAGGATAAGAGACCCATTGAGAGCACCTAACAAAATCCTCCCCGGCTATACTGGTCTATGAAGATAACTCTTGTACTTACCGGTTCCCTGAAAAAAAGTTATTTAAAAGGCGGCTTTGATGAGTATGTGAGGAGGCTTGGCAGATATAACCCCGTTGAAGTTCTTGAGATAAAGGACAGTATCTTCAAAAAGAACTCCTCCCACGATGGGGGGCTGAAAAAAGAGGCCGAGAGGATAGAAAAACGCCTCGCAGGTAGCGGTGCCATGAGGGTAGCGCTTACGGAACTAAAAGAGGGACGGACCTTTACCTCAAAGGCCTTTGCCGCCTTTATGGAAAAGAGGCTCATCGAGGGAAGAAACCTCGCCTTTATCATAGGAGGCCCCTATGGCCTTGACAGGGACCTCATAAAAAACGCTCATATGTCCCTCTCGCTCTCGCCCATGACCCTTCCCCACGAGATGGCGGCCCTTGTGCTTGCCGAACAGTTATACAGGGCCTTCACCATATTACGAGGCGAGCCCTACTCACATTAAGGGGGGCCGGAACAGGGGGGGGGAGTATGCCCCACGACCATTCTGACATTCGTTTCGATTAACAACGAAGCGTTATCCAGCATGGCTTACCAAAAGGACATCATAGCAGTTAGAGAGGTATGAGCCGCTGTTTATGCTGCAATACAATTAGTCAAATAACGAAACAACCGAGGGTACCCGCATAAAATGGCTATAACACCACTGGATTCAATACTAAAGAGAGAAGGGGAATGAACGTCAAATTACTGTTTTTTCTTGCCATCGTCGCGTTATCGAGTTTTTTTTATCTCTATGTAGAGAACCCGAGCAACGTAACAGTGGTTCTGGCCAGGGATTACAGCTACACCTTTCCCCTTGTCCTTGTCCTCTTTCTAAGCTTCCTTGTGGGCGTATTCATGATGGGAATTGACTCTGTCGTATCCGATACCATGAGGTCACTTAAGGTAAAAAAGGCAAAGAAGGCGGCTAAGGCCATCGAGGAGGCAAACAAGACATACACGAGCGGGCTTTGTGCCATGGCACGGGCCGAGTACAAAAGCGCCCGTGAGCAGATAGAAAAGGCCCTTCTCGCCATGCCCGGAGACCTTGCCATGACGCTTTCCCTTGCCGAGGCCCATACCCTTGAGGGCAACCCCCAGGAGGCCGTTGAGGCCCTTGAGACGGAACTCTTTCACAACCCCACCTCCATTGTAATCCTCACTGCCCTTGGCAGTTCCGCGAGAAAGGCCGGCGAGGCCGAGCGGGCATCGAGGGCCTTTGAAGAGGTCCTGAAGATTGAGAAAGGCAATCTCCATGCCTTAAGGCAACTTCGTGACATCAAGATGGGCGAGGGTCTCTGGAGCGAGGCCGCGGCCCTTGAGCAGACCATAATCGACGGCAATAAAAAAGGCTGGTTTCGCGGCGGCGGCCATGAATGCGGCAAGTTACCGGGTTTACTCTATGAGCAGGCGCGGGCCCTCTACGAGGCGGGCAATCTGGACAGCGCCGAGGAGACGCTCAAGGAGGCCCTTAAAAAAGACGACACCTTTACCCCGGCGCAGATGCTCTTTGGAGATATATACAAGGAAAAATACGGAGGTTACGAGGCCCTTATGGTCTGGGAAAAGGCCTACTCAAAGGCCCCGGGCAACGCCGCCCTTCTATTTCGCATAGAGGACTACCGTATAAGTGAATCAGCGCCGGAGAAGATGATAGAGCTCTACAAAAAAGAGCTCGCCGAGAGGCCTGACGACATAAATCTGCGGATGCTTCTCGCGAGGTTTTATCTAAGGGTGGAGATGGTGGAGCGTGCCGTGGACGAGCTCGAAAGTGTCCATGGCAAGGGCAAAGAATGTTATTATTCCAGGGTGCTCCTTGCCACGGCTTACTCCAAACTGGGTTATGACGCAAAGGCCGCCGAGATGTTCGGCGAGGCCATAGGCGTAAAGGACGCCAGAACCAACCCTTCCTTTACCTGCTCGCATTGCTCCACCACATTCAGGCAATGGGCAGGCACATGCGGTTTTTGCGGTAACTGGAACTCATTGCATATGAACCCCGAGGCCCACTAAAGCACTGCGGCTCCATGGGGCTTAACTATTGAGGAAAAAGGATTGAAACGAATATGTCTCATAATTCTTGACGGTTGGGGCCTGAACCCGCGCATGGAAGGTAACGCCATACGTATCGCCTCTACACCGACTATCGATTCCTACTACAAGACCTATCCGTGGACAGAGCTCGCCACGTCCGGACCTGCCGTGGGTCTGCCCGAGGGGCAGATGGGCAACTCCGAGGTAGGCCACCTCACCATGGGTTCAGGCCGGGTGATGGATCAGGAGCTTACGAGGATAACAAAGGCCGTGAAAGACGGCTCCCTCGCCAAAAATCCTGTTCTTACAGACCTTATTAATAAGACGCTATGCTCCGGCGGCGCCCTGCACCTCGCGGGTCTACTCTCCGACGGCGGCGTTCACAGCCATATTCACCATCTCTACGCCCTAATCGACATAGCCGCTGATATGGGTGTGAAAGATATCCGCGTTCACGCCATACTCGACGGCAGGGACACCCCTCCCGATAGCGGACTTGGCTTTGTAAGAGACCTTGAGGCGCGTCTTAAAGAAAAGGGCGCCGGCAGGGTAGCCACCGTATCAGGGCGCTACTACGCCATGGACCGGGACAAACGCTGGGACCGGGTGCAAAAGGCCTACGATGCCATGGCCGCAGGTAAGGGCGAAAGGGCCAGGACAGCGATCCGTGCCGTAGAGGACTCATACGCCGCTGGAATTACTGACGAGTTCATGCTCCCCACCCTAATAGAAGAAGGTTTCCGGCCTGTGACCGAGGGCGACGGCCTGCTCTTTTTCAACTTCAGGGCCGACAGGGCAAGGGAGATAGTCTCGGCCTTTTCACAAAAGGGATTTGACGGTTTCAAGAGGTCGAGCTTTCCCGCCCTATGCGGACTTGCCACCATGACCCTCTACGATGAGCGTCTCTCCGTGCCCGTGCTTTTCCACCCGGAAGAGATGAAGAACATACTCGGTGAGGTCCTCTCCCACGATGGCATCAGGCAGTTTCGGGTAAGCGAGACGGAAAAATACGCCCATGTTACCTTCTTTTTTAACGGCGGCATAGAAAAACCCTTCGAAGGCGAGGTCCGCCTTGTCATACCCTCTGTTAAAAACGTACCAACCTACGACCTTGTGCCCGAGATGAGGGCCCTGGAGATAGCCACCATAGCCTCGGAGAAGATAGAGCAGGGCGAATACTCTTTTGTCCTTCTAAATATTGCCAACGGCGACATGGTGGGGCATACGGGCATACTTGAGGCCGCCGTGAGGGCCTGCGAGTCCGTGGACAGGGCCGTCAAGATGGTGGCCGGTACAGCCATCGAAGAGGGATGGACAGTTATCATCACGGCAGACCACGGCAATGTGGAGCAGATGACAGATGAGCGCACTGGCCAGCCCTTTACGGCGCACATGGCCAGTAAAGTCCCATTTATCCTCCTCGATAAGGACCTTGTGGGGATAGAGCTCAAAAAAGGCGGCGGGCTAAAAGACGTGGCCCCCACGGTACTGAAACTCATGGGGATAAAAAAACCTGAAGAGATGACGGGCACTGCCCTCTTTTAACGGGGAGAAGAAGGCATGAGCTATGATAGCGAGACATTCTCAGGGTACCTTCAATGTCCGCTCTGCGATGCCGAGGTACCCCTCTCGGAGGACGACAGGACGGGAGACCAGCTTTTTTGCCCTTACTGCCAGTGTCCGCTGAGGTTAAGAGAGAAGGCCGAGAAGAAATACCTTGACGAGGATTTTTAGCCCGCCCTATGGGGGTTTTATTTTATGCCATTACATAGTTTTTTCGCTTTTTTGCATAGGCGGCACTTTCATCCCCGGTTGGTTGCCTTTTCCAGTATTTTTTTTCAGTGTAAGGGTAACGCGGGACGAGGGACGAACTTCAACGGGCCAGTGATTATTCCCCTATTGGTTTTCTTTGCCCCACTTTCTTTTTTCTAAGGAAGCTCTGATTTATTCTCTTTAGCCCCCATGGTATAATTTTTCTATCA
>CAZSAY010000101.1:0-5109 GCA_964605225.1 uncultured Thermodesulfobacteriota bacterium
CTCTATCCGCTGAGCTACAGGCGCTAAAGCCGATTGATATAATCTATATAAAATTGTGGGAGTTGTCAAGAAAAGGAGTGTTGGGCCTATTTGAAAGAAAACTAAGGTTTTTTACTTGACAGTATTTTTCCTATGTTCATTAATAGTATATTAGCTGACCCCAAAAAAACTCCATTTTTTTCAGGTCCCTGTCCGTTATGTTCAGATACATAAAAGAGAGCATACACGCCAAGATACTCATTGTCATCATAGCCTTTATGAGCGTGGGAGCGGTCTTGTCCATTACCTATGAATTAAGGGTAAAGGAGCAGGAACTCCTTGACGAGAAGCTACGCGCCAGCCAGTTCATGGCCAAACCCGTCATTGACGTAATCTTCGAGGACATGATTGAGGGCAGGGCCGACCTTGCGAGGAGGCTATTGAAGACCCTTGGCCGGGTACAAGGTGTTTCCATAAGGATAGTAAGGAATAACGGTGTAGAGGAGGCCTTTCGTGATCTTAAGACCATAGAAAAGGTGCGTCGGAGATACGGCCATGTAAGGCCCGAGTGGCTGGCAGGGCATGAGGATAAAAAACTCAATGTGGCCCCGGGTACGGATTCGCCAAGGTTCAGGGAGGCCTACCGGGGATTTAGGAAAAACTGGCGCTCCGGGGATGTTTTTTACAGGGAAGAGCTCGGTGGGCGAGAGGTCGTTACATATCTTCAGCCCATAGAGAGTAAGCCTGCCTGCGGCGCCTGCCACGAAGGCTCCGAGGCCCGGGGGATAATAATGATAAGCACTCCCCTTGACGAGATGTACGCCGTTCTGGCGCATAGCCGGAAGCAGTGGTTTATAGCGGGCATACTCGGTGTTTTTTTAGGCGGCCTTATCATATCCATACTCGTAAAGAAGACGGTGACAGGGCCTCTTCACAGAAAGGTCTCTATTATAAAGAGGATAGCAGAGGGAGATGCCGGGATATCGGAGAGGCTCGAGGTCTCGTCAATGGATGAGATGGGGTACCTTGCCGATGCCTTCAACAAGATGCTCAAGAGGCTTGAGATACGCGCCGAGGAGAACCAAAAACTTTTCGAGAGCGTGGAGAAGGGTAAGGCCGAGTGGATGGCCACCTTTGATTCCATACACGACCTCATCTCAATTCATGATAGAGAAGACAGGATAATAAGGGTAAACATGGCGTTAGCGCGAAAATGCGGCAAGGAGCCCGCCCGGATTATTGGAATGAGCTGTGAAGATCTTTTTTACGGCTTCGTTGGCCACGGGGCCTCTTGTCCGCACGCCAGGACAGTGGAGACGGGCTCTGTCATGGATGTAGAGGTAGATACCCTTGTAATAGATGGCACATACAAGATAACAACCTTTCCCGTAACAAATGAGGCCGGTGAGATAAGCGCCGTGGTTCACGTGGCAAGGGATATAAGCATGGAAAAGGCCCTCGGCGAAAAACTGCTCCATGCCGAGAAGCTCAGCAGTATGGGTAAGCTTGTCGCGGGCATAGCCCATGAATTGAATAACCCTCTTATGGGCATAATGGGCTTTAGCCAGCTACTTATGAATACGCCTGATGATAAACAGGTTAAGGACGTAAGGGGTAAACTTGAGAAGATATCCTACGAGTCCATGCGCACGGCGCGCATCGTGCAAAACCTTCTTACCTTTGCGCGGGCCTCGGCCTCAAAGAGAGAGTACACGGATATTAATGAGACGATAAAGCGCACCATAGATCTACGGGGTTACTCCCTTCGCTCCAATAATATAGAGATAAGGCTTGAGCTTGATAAAAACCTGCCCCCGACGATGGCGGATAAATTTCAGATACAGCAGGTCTTTATCAATATAATAAATAACGCCGAGGACGCCATGCTTGAGGCCAACGGAAAGGGGGTCCTTGAGATAAAGACCAACCTTATTGACGGGCAGATAGAGATAACTTTTGTTGACGATGGTCCCGGCGTGCCGCCGGATATTATCTCCAGGGTCTTCGACCCCTTCTTTACCACCAAGGACGTTGGAATGGGAACGGGGCTCGGGCTTTCCATAACACACGGCATAGTGGCCGAACACGGGGGCGCTATTGCCATGAAAAATATTTCGGGAAGGGGCGTAAAAGTAACGGTAAGCATTCCCGTGGTAGGCGTAGCGGACGCAGGGCTTGGCGTTGAAGATGCCGTCTATGGCCCCCCAAGGGGCCTTGAGGGCGAGGCCCTATTGTTTGTAGAAGACGAGCCCTCCATCAGGGAGTCCTTGAGCATTTTTCTCACGGACGAGGGACTGCGTGTGGACGTGGCCTCAGACGGAGAAGAAGCCCTTCGGGCCATGGGACGTAAGGAGTACGCTGTTGTCGTCACGGACCTCAAGATGGCCGGTATAAACGGCATTGAGTTATATAAAAAAGCCACCGTTAAGTACCCGCGCCTGGCCGAGAGGTTTATCCTGCTGACAGGTGACGTCTTTAGCGCTGAGGCAAAGGCCTTTATCGAAGAGCATAGATGTCCATGCCTATTAAAACCCTTTGAGCCCCCGGAGCTTCTTTCGGCTATTAAGAGGCTTTTAAACGCATAAATCGCCGGTGATTGACGGCCCAGGTCTTATTATGAAGGAAGTTCTGTTATGAAGCTCTCAGTAATTGTGCCTACCCTTAATGAGGAGAGATTTATAGAGAGGGCCCTCGTACAGTTGGGGCTCCCATCTTCGGGGCTTGAGGTTATTGTCGCTGACGGCGGTAGCACCGACAGGACAGCGGCCATGGCCCGGGGGCTTGGCGCTGATGTTGTAGTAAGCGCGCCGGGCCGGGGGGAGCAGATGGACAGGGCCGCAGAGGCGGCCACCGGGGACGTCCTGCTCTTTCTTCACGTGGATACAGAACTACCCGGGGGCTGGCTTGGAGCTATTGAGAAGGCCTTGGAAGATGATGGTGTTGTGGCCGGGGCCTTCACCCTGTCCATCGGTTCAAGGGGATTATGGTTTCGTCTGGTGGAGTTTGTTGCGAGGCAACGGGCCCGGTATACGGGTCTTATATTCGGAGATCAGGCCATTTTTGTGCGAAAAGATGTTTTTGTCTCCATAGGGGGCTTCAGGGGTCTACCCTTGATGGAGGACGTGGATTGTGTTAAAAGATTACGGAGGGCCGGTACTGTGGCGCTTCTTAATGAGCGCGTTATTACCTCGTCAAGAAGATGGAGCACAGGGGGCCGATTTCAAAACACACTTAAAAACTGGTTTTTTCTCCTGCTCTACAGGGCGGGCTTTTCACCTGCGAGACTATACGAGTGGTATTACAGGTAGGCAGGGCATGGGCCAGGTCTACCTATGATAATTTTTTGTGTACCTTTTTTTCTAACCCATACCATACAAGGAGGGTGAGATGATATTCAATTCCGTAGGCGGCATAGAGAGGTCTTTAATGGGCGCGGTGCGGCCATTAAAGGACGGAGTTATGGTGGTGGACGAGGAGCTTATACGCACCGAATGTATCGACGACCTTGTTGAGACGGCGGTATTTAGCGAGGATACAGAGACCATGGAAGAGGCGCGGCTCCTTATCGGGCAGATAGCCCGTGACCTTGGCGCTTACTCGGCCTCCATACAGGGCCTTTACGATGCCATGGGCAGGGGCGAGTGCTCGGGCTTTACCGTGCCTGCCATCAACATACGGGGTATTACATATGATACGGCAAGGTGCGTCTTCAGGGCGGCAAAAAAGTGCGGCGCCGGGGCCTTTATATTCGAGATAGCCAAATCCGAGATAGGCTACACCGCGCAGAGGCCAGCCGAGTACAGGGCATGCCTTCTCGCCGCGGCTGTAAAAGAGGGCTATAAGGGGCCTGTTTTTATCCAGGGAGACCACTTTCAGGTAAAGGCCGCTAACTACAAAAAGGACCCTCAGGCAGAGATACAGGGGCTTAAAGACCTTATAAAAGAGGCCGTCTCCGCCGAGTTCTATAATATTGATATAGATTCCTCTACAATCGTAGACCTCGAACAGGCCGATGTAACGGAACAGCAGAGGCCCAACTTTACCGTAGCCGCCGAGCTTACCTCTTATATACGCGAGATAGAGCCAGAGGGCGTCACCGTCTCCGTTGGCGGCGAGATCGGCGAGGTAGGCGGAAAAAACTCCACGGAAGAAGAGCTCCGGGCTTATATGGAAGGCTTTAACTCAACCCTTGGCGAAGGCAAAAAGGGTATCAGCAAGATAAGCATACAGACAGGCACATCTCACGGCGGCGTAGTCCTTCCCGATGGAAGCATCGCCACCGTTAGTGTTGATTTCGATACCATAGAGAACCTCGGAAAGGTCGCTAAGGAGTACGGACTCTGCGGCGTGGTCCAGCACGGGGCCTCTACTCTGCCTGACGACGCCTTTCACATGTTTCCCGAAAAAGGAGCCGCCGAGGTCCACCTCGCGACAGGTTTTCAGAACATCACCTATGACAACCCCGCCTTTCCGGAGGAGCTAAAAAAAGAGGTCTACAGCTATCTCCACGAGAGCCTGGCAGATGATAAAAAAGAGGGCATGACAGACGAGCAGTTTATTTACAAGACACGAAAAAAAGGCTTTGGCCCCTTTAAAAAGCAGATGTGGCAGATGGACTCCGCGGCAAAAAAGGCCATAACCGCCGAGCTTGAGGCAAAGTTTGATCTGCTTTTTGAAAAGCTCCGCGGGGCAGGCTCCGCCGAGCATGTTACCAAATGGGTTGGGTGAGTTTTGGTTTTTCTTTAAACAAGAAAAACCAAAACCGGGAAGAGCTTTTCCGCTTTCTTTTAGAAAAAAGAAAGCTTGGCAAAGAAAACCAATAGGGGGTCGATAGCGCCGCTAACGTCACCTGTGGCCGCCCTTGGAAACTACTGTTGCCCCTCTCGTAGGGTGGGCTGTGCCCACCAAAATAAAAAAGGAAATAGCAGACAATGATACCAGCGACACAACTAAAACCGGGCATGACCGTCATATACAAGAATGAACTTCACAGGATTATCTCCACGCACCACGTCACAACGGGGCGTGGCATGGGCATGGTGCAGGCAAAGCTCAAAAACCTCCGTTCAGACAGTAACGTCGAGAACCGCTTCCGTTCAGATGAGCGCCTTGAAAAGGCGCACCTTGAGA
>CAZSAY010000102.1:0-5107 GCA_964605225.1 uncultured Thermodesulfobacteriota bacterium
CAAGGGTGCTGGCCTTGAGCCCGAACTTTATGAACCAGCCCTTTATTTCAGCCATCCCTGCCGCCATTTTCTGCGGTGAAGTTAAGGACAGGAGCCGCAAGACGCTTCAGGAAGGTTCCTAATGCCACGGCTCTCTTGTCGGCGTTGTCCTTATGGTAGTGGAGAAACGCTTCAGAAAGTTGAACGCTCTACCTCTGCTCTCGAAGGTCTATGAGTCAATAGAAGACAGGGATGGAATAAGACTCTCAAAAGAGCAGGGACGGGATGCCGCCTGAACCGTATTTACACACTTTTTGACATGGCCCGTCAAATCGTAAGAGTTACCTGATCACTCGCCAACCTGTCAGGAGTAAGTCCTTAAGAGCCCTGAATGAACCGATCCTTTTTATCTGGTAGAGTATCCTCTCGGGCTTGAGGTAGAAACGCCTGTTGGCCTTCTTTATGGCCTTCTCAAGATTCTGCTTCGTTAGCTCCGGGTAAGAGACCAAGGCCCTCTCAGTTGGTGATAGATTTTCCTCCAGGTTATCAATGTCGGGTAATACAGCATATCCATTCTTACGGATCCTCTTTGCGAACTCGGTTCCCGGAAAAGGCGTGGCGATTGAGAACATACAATAATGAATAGGTAGCTTGCTTATGCCATCTATGGTCGCTTCCAAGCTATCGAGAGTTTCGACTGCGGACGAGCCGAACATGATATTAGGCTTCGGTTCTATGCCGTACTTATTTAAAAGGTTCACGGCCTTCTCTACGGATGCGACATCCATACCCTTCTCTATGTCATCTAACACCTTTTGATCGAGGCTCTCAACGCCTAAGTCCACATATTCGCAACCAGCTTCTTTTAAGGCACTCACAATATCCTCGTCAAGTATCATATCACACCTGGCGAGAACCCCGAAAGGCATCCCTACCCCCTTAAGCCCTCTGCAGATATCGAGTATCCTCTGTTTGCCGCCGAAGAGGAAGAGGTCGTCTACGACACTGACCGCCTTATACCCCGCTCTTTTTGCTACCTTAAACTCCTCGACAATAGCGGCCGGAGAGCGGTACCTCACCGGCGGTTTCTTATTATTGTGAAATCTTCTCCACTCAAGCTCGCGCGCCCAACTTATGGCGTTTGGAACGCAGTAGTTACACTTAAAGCTACAGCCCCTTGAGCTTAACAGAAGAGTAACGGGTCTTTCGGGAAGCTTCGGGTTAAAAAAATCGTCCTTCCTGTCATCTATGAAGTGCCTGGACGGAAAGGGGAGGATGTCAAGGTCCTCGATGATCCCGTAGCTCTTGTTCTCGACCATCTCGTTATCCTTAAGATAAGAGACACCCTTAATATCCGCTACACTATCAATGCCGCCTAACTCAAAAGCCCTCAGCAGATCCCTTATAATGAACTCGGCCTCGCCCCTTGCGACAAAACTCATCTCGTTGATCAGAAAGCCCCTCGGTTCGAGAGTCGGATGCGGACCGTAAAAAATTACCCTGGCTCTTGTATTTTCCAGAATAAATGATGCCGCTTTTTTATCTATGCTCTCAGCTAAAAGCACCGTATGGAAGATAAATACGTCAAAGTCCGAGGCCGTTACAAAACTTGTAAACTCATTCCATGAGTTATTAATGGTAAAGTCCTTAAACTCCACCGAGTGCTTATCCTTCTCCAGAATCGAAGCCACATAGAGCATCGGTAGCTCCGGCTGAGAATAGTAGGTAAAGGTACAGCCGTACACCCTCTCCGGAACCCGCTCCGTATTGCGTGCAGGTGGTATAATCAAACATATCTTCATCTCAACTCATCAATAATTGTTATCGGCATACACGATAGCCGCTCTGAAAAAACTTCTGCATAAAAAGCGTTATACGCTCCTGGATATACCCCTACGCCTGCCAGCAATGCCCCACGCTATAAGGGCAACAATCCATGAAAAGTTCCTCAACAGGTGAACCAGCGGCATTAAAAAGGCCTCCGGGGTCCTATGCTTCATAAACACGCCAAAGGCAAAAAGCGTACGGTCTATTATAATTACCACAAAAAGGACTAGGGCTAAGACAAAGGCATAGGGGGAATAAAGCGTTAGCGGTGAGAAGGCAAGTACTACGCCTGACATGAAAAGGAGAAGCACAAGGAGCGTAAGTGGGGCATGGAGGATCATCCTTAGCCCGGAGACACTATCGCCTGAGACTCTGTCCCTATGCTTTCTTACAAGTTGCAACCTGCCGTAAGCAGAGCGGTACTGCTGCTTTAGATAACCTACAAAGTCCGCCTTCCAAAAATGATAGCATAGAGCGTCCTTGCGAAATACCAGCTTATATCCGCCATGGTCGAGCCTGTAGCTCATATCATTGTCATAACCGTATATAAAGGCCGGGTCAAATAAACCGACCTTCTCTATCGCCGCTCTCCTATAGGCTGTATTCCCGGTACATACCTGGCTCACATACTTGGTGCGTATGGCGTCGTATCTTGCCTCGACGTCATAGCCCATCATGCGCGCCCAAAAACTTACCCCCGCCGGCGTCTTGTAGTAACCCTGCACTGCTCCTACCTTTGGGTCGTTAAACTCCTCTACGATCTTTCTTAGCCAGTCCTTTTCGAGTACGACATCAGAATCAACTGAACAGATTATGTCATATTTCGCGGCGTTCAGACCATTATTGGTAGCCACTACTGCTCCACGATTTTTTTGATCTATAATCTTTAGGTCTTCTCTTTCGGTCAGGCCCCTAATTATATCGAGAGAAGAGTCCGTACTCCCGTCGTTGACGAGGATCACCTCAACCGGGCCCGGATAGTCCTGGGCGAAGATCGCCAGAAGAACGTCCTTTATATGCGCCTCGGCATTATACATGGGAATAATTATACTTATAGGCCTGTTCATTTTACGCAACTCTTTTACACTATATAGACCGACTCATATTCCGTGACAACACATTTCACCGAGAGTCTTTCCATTATAAATAACTACCCCGGGCTGAAGCCCAGGGTATCCTAAAAACAATAAAAGTATATAATATGCCGCCATGCATTACAAGCGCGAATGACAGGAACAACACCACAGATCCAAATCTACCCTGTAATTTTTTGAGGTTGAGGCTCAGGCCGGTTTTTTTAGCATGGATGGATGTCGTCTTCTATCTTGTTTCATGGCACGCGGTTTTTATCGTTCCACCATCATGGGTAAAGCAGTGAGAGCGTCTTCATTGCCGTTTTCTGCCAGCTGAAGTCCCGCGCCCTTTTGAGGCCTTTTTGTATAAGGCGGCCTCGCAGCTCTGCGTTTTGCAGTACTTTCTGTAAACCGTTTGCAATGGCGGTTTCACTAAAGGGGTCTACGAGTATGGCCGCGCCTCCGGCTACCTCTATCATGGGCTCGATGTCAGAGCAGACCACGGGCACGCCGCAGGCCATGGCCTCGACAATGGGCAGGCCAAAGCCCTCGTGGAGCGATGGAAAAACAAGAAGCTCGCTCGCCGAGTATATGAGGGGTATATCCTCGAAGGGAAGCCAATCGAGGAGTTGGATATTGGCGGTAAGACCAAGCTCGGCTATCCTCTCCCTGATCTCCGGCGCGCCGTAATCTCTCGCGCCGATAAGCACAAGACCAAGCCCGGGAAAATCATCAAGGATTGATTTAAAGGCAAGGAGCAGTCGCCTGTAGTTTTTGTGAGGCAGACTGGAGGCAAGGTATAGGATAAACCTATCGGGCAGGGAGTGTTTTTCCCGTATCTTTTTTTTATCCTCGGCGCTTCTGCGGTAAAAGGCCCTGTTATCGGCGGCAAGGTGAACTACATTGATACGATTGCCCGGTATCTTATAGTATTTTATTATATCACCGCGTACCTTCTCCGAGAGGGTCAATATCCTCTCTGCGCGCTTCGCGCTCATGCCTATCATGGTCTTTAGAAAAAAGAGCTGGAGCCTTGAAAAGTTTTCGGGATAATTCTCGTGCTGAAGGTCGTGTAGCGAGAGCACGGAGCGGGCGGAGGTTATAAAGGGCGCCGTCATGCCGGCGCCGAGCAAGACGTCTATGCGCCGCCGCAGTACCTGAAGCGGCAGGATAATCTGCTCCCAGAGTATCCGAACGGGCCGCCTGGAGGCGCGAAAGGGACAGAGTATTACCTTCATGCGCGGCCCTATCTTATCAAAGATACCCTTTGATTCTTTGTTGATAAAGATAAAATACTCGTTATTATCTTCAAGGGCGGCGAGGGCCTTTACAAGATTTCGTATATAGGTCTCAGTGCCCCCGACACGGCCCGGGATAAGGTAAAGCGCGTTTATGCCTATTCTCATAAGAGACGTACCTGCCTGATTATGTCAGGTTGCCATAGGAGATTTCGATCTATTATTATCAACGCCAGCCCACATATATTGATTTTCCTATTTTTACATTAGCGGGACGCTGGCAGTAGATTTGATGCCTTTAGACTCAGCCCCCTATTGGTTCTCTCTGTCATGCTTTCTTTTCAAATCTACGCGGGGCGTAAAACGTATATTCAGTGGTGTTACGCCTATCCCCTATTGGTTTTCTTTGTCCTACTTTCTTTTTTCCAAAAGAAAGTAGGGAGGTTAGGCCTTCTCCTCATGGGCAAGGACCTTCTGGTCGTTCTCTACCATGAGGGCCACGAGATCGGCAAAGGTTGTTGCCGGGGTCCAATCAAGGACCTTACGAGCCTTAGCGCTATCCCCTATGAGAAGATCTACCTCTGTAGGCCTGAAGAACCTGGGGTCCACCCTTACAATGACCTTGCCCGTGGCCTTGTCCTTACCCTCTTCTGCAGTTCCGCTACCGGACCAGTTCAGCTCCATTCCAAGTGCCCTGAATGCGGCCTCTACAAATTCCCTTACGCTGTGCGTCTCGCCCGTTGAGACTACATAATCCCCCGGGGCAGGGGCCTGCAACATCTTCCACATGGCCTCGACATACTCGGCGGCGTAGCCCCAGTCCCGTTTCGCATCGAGATTACCGAGGTTTAATTCCTTCTGCAAACCCTTTTTTATACGCACCGCGGCATGGGTTATCTTTCGCGTGACAAATTCGAGGCCCCGGAGCGGCGACTCATGGTTAAAGAGTATGCCCGAGCATGCGAACATATCATAAGACTCTCTGTAATT
>CAZSAY010000103.1:0-5041 GCA_964605225.1 uncultured Thermodesulfobacteriota bacterium
GCTCCACAGTGGGCACGGCATCGGAGATTAACGACTACATACGGCTCATCTTCTCACGTATCGGCAGGCTGAATTGCCCAAAATGCAAGGTAGAGATAAGCCCTGATGAGCCTGCGGAGGTTGCCGATAGACTTATCAGCCGCTTCACCGGTATGCGGGCTACCCTTGGCTTTACCATTTCGTTAAATAAGAAAATGAGTGTAGCTGAGGCGGATGAGATAATGGACGGACTGCTGGCAAGGGGTTTTTCCCGGGTTCTCCTGGATGCCGATATATACGACCTCAATGAAAAGCGCCCTCGACTTAAAGGTATAAAAGAGCTGAACGTCGTAATGGACAGGGTAGTGCTGAAATCAACCACAAGAGAGAGGCTTACAGGTTCTCTTGAGAACGCCTACAGAGAGGGCGGTGACGCGGCATGGGTAACCGTGGAAGGCGAAAAACTCGCGCGCTTCAGGCGCACCCCCACATGCCGCGAATGCGGCCATGTCACAAAAAGGCCCACCCCCCTTGCCCTCTCCTTCAACCACCCCGTGGGGGCCTGTCCCCGGTGCAGGGGATTTGGCAACATCCTCATATACGATGAAGAAAAGATCATACCCGACAAGACCCTCTCACTAAGAGAGGGAGCCGTCGTCCCGTGGACAAAACCATCGTATGTCTGGTTATATGAGGAGCTTGAAGAGGCCGCCCCGCAAGAGGGCATTGACCTCGATGCCCCATATAAGGACCTGCCCTCAAAGACGAAAAAACTCATCCACGCGGGTAGCCAGGGCTTTCACGGTATAGACGAGTTCTTCGCGGGACTTGAAAAAAAACAGTACAAACTCCATATCAAGGTCTTTACCTCAAGGTACAAGTCTTTTTCCACCTGCGCCCTCTGTGAGGGTAGGCGCCTTAGCGAGGGCGCACTTAACCTCACCATAAAAGAGAAAAACATCGCGGATGTATTCGCCATGACCATCACCGAGGCAAGGGTATTTTTCTCTTCCCTGGGACTTGACCCAATGGAGAAGAAGATATCAGGTGAGGCCATAAGGCAGATTGAGAGCAAGCTGGAGTTTCTCTTCGAGACCGGCCTTGGCTATATCAGACTCTCACGGGCCACAAAGACCCTCTCAGGCGGCGAGATACAGCGGGTAACCCTTGCCACGCAGTTGGCGTCATCACTTACGGGCGTGCTCTACGTCCTTGATGAACCATCCGTGGGACTGCACCCCGTTGATATCGAGGCCCTTAAGGCGCAGATGAAAAAACTCTGCTCAAGGGGTAATACCATCGTAGTAGTAGAGCACGACGCCGATATCATAAGAAGCGCCGATTACATCGTGGAGCTCGGCCCGGGCTCTGGAGAATCAGGGGGTCACGCCGTCTTCAGGGGAAATACCGTGGACTTTCTGCGAGAGGCCCATACCCTTACATCCAGATATCTTACGGGGCGACTATCCATACCCGTACCCCACTGGAGGCGTAGCGGAAGCGGTAAAGAGCTCCGCATCGAAGGCGCGAGCGGCAATAACCTCAGGGGGGTAAACATAGGAATACCGCTAAAGACCCTTACCTGCGTAACGGGGGTCTCGGGCTCTGGTAAAAGCACCCTCATAATAGAGACCCTCTACAGGGCCCTTGCCCGCCGTTTTTCCATAAAGAGCGAGCCTCCCCTGCCCTTTACCGCCTTACATGGGGCCGAAGCTATACGTGGCCTCACGCTTATAGACCAGGACCCTATAGGCCGCACCCACAGGAGCATCCCAGTTACATACATCGGAGCCTTTGACTCCATACGAAAGCTCTTCGCCGCACGGCCCCTTGCCCGCGCCTCGGGGCTTACCGCAGGGAGCTTTTCCTTCAATGTCCCCGGCGGCAGATGCGAGAGATGCAGAGGGGAAGGGGTACTTAAGATGGATATGTACTTTCTTCCCGATGTGTATATAAAATGCCCCGCCTGTAAAGGCAGGCGCTTTAATCGTAAGACTCTCTCCATAAAATACCGGGGCAATAGCATCAGTGATGTCCTTGAGATGACCTTTTCCGAGGCCACGCGTCTCTTCAGGACAAAGGCAGACCTGCAACGAAGGTTCAAGGTCATGGTGGATGTGGGGCTCGGGTATCTTCGTCTCGGGCAACCCGCCCCGGGGCTCTCCGGAGGAGAAGCACAGAGGATAAAGGTAGCTCGGGAGCTTCTGAAGGGCGTTGCAGAGGATACGCTCTACATCCTTGATGAGCCCACAAGGGGGCTTCACACAGATGATATCAAAAAGCTCCTGAGCCTCCTCGGAAGGCTTGTGGACTCCGGCAACACCGTACTTATAATAGAGCACAACATGGAGGTCATAAAAACGGCGGACCATGTAATCGACCTTGGCCCCGGCAGTGGCCCGGAGGGCGGCACCCTTGTATGCTCCGGGACTCCAGGGGACGTGGCAGGGGCGCCGGGGGGAAAGACGGGACCTTTTCTCAAAATGGCCCTGAGACCTTAAAAAAGGGCCATTTCGTGGATTGGAAAAGGCCCTGAAAGGTTACGGGAGAGACCCGGAAACCCATGAGTCCGGTACCGTTAATCAAGGCTTTTAACTTGACAGGACCCATTGAAGCATATAGTATCTACATATACTGAAAAAGGTCTATATTCACATAAAAAGAGGCCGTTATAATAAAAGGGGCCTTTATCCGCACGTGGCCATATAAAAGAGGGACGGGGATAAGGGCGGCAGATTCAAGGGGGGGCAGATTCAAGGGGGGGCAGGTTCAAAGGGGGGCAGGTTCAAAGGGGGGCAGGTTCAGGAGGGGCCCCGATCACAAAGAGGGTGGCTCCAAGAGGGGCAAGTTAGAGGGGGCCGGTATAAAAGCACCGGCATTACAAGAAGGTCTCATATCAAAAGGCCCTCTGCACGAACAACAGGCGTATATTAAGAGGGCAGGCATAAAAAAACTTACTGTGACCAGGACCACCGCACCCTTCATAGCGGGGGTGTTTATAATAGAGAGTAATACCTTGGAATAATCGTCTACATCCACTTTACCGCACCGTCAAAGCTTCGCATGGAGGTTTTGACTATCAAATAAAGAGAGTCTATGAAAAAAATTATCTTTGTAGAACCAAAACCGCCGGACCTTCATGTATTCGCGAGGATGCCGCTACCAAGGCTCGGCACCGTGCTTCTCGGCACAACCCTTAAAGCGCATGGTTATGATGTAAAGACCTATGTAGAGGTCGTAGAAGAGATTGACCTTGAGGATATCCTCAGCGCCGATCTCGTAGGCCTGTCTTCGCTCACATCCACATCGGCACGCACCTATGAGATAGCCCGCATAGTCAAGGAATCGGGCATACCCGTGTTCATGGGCGGCCCTCACGTTACCTTTCTACCCGAAGAGGCCCTTGAGTACTGCGACTACGTCCTTCGCGGCGAGGTAGACGATATTATCATGGACTTTATAAAGGCCGTCGAGACGGGCAAGGGCTTCGAGGCCATACCTGGCATTGTCTTCAAAAAACCTGACGGCACTATCTTCAAGAATAAGACCGTGCCCTTCTGCAAGGACGTCAACACCATACCTGTACCCGACTTTACCCTGATACATGGTTTCGAGAAAGACCCCTACAAAAAAGTATGCATCACCCCCATCATGACATCAAGGGGCTGTCCCTATGACTGCAACTTCTGCTCCGTAACCGCCATGTTCGGACGAAAATACCGCTTCAGAAAGACAGAGCTCGTCCTTGAGGAACTTCGGAGAAACAAAGAGGGAGGCGGCAAATGGGTCTTCTTCTACGACGACAACTTCGTTGCCAACAAAAAGAGGACCAAGGCCCTCCTCAAGGCCATGATAGCCGCTGACCTTACGCCCAACTGGACGGCGCAGGTCCGCGTAGACGTAGCCAAAGACCCCGAGCTCATGGACCTTATGAAACAATCGGGTTGCCACACCGTCTACATAGGCCTCGAATCCGTCAACCCGAAGACCCTTGAGATATATAACAAGAACCAGACCGTAGAGGATATTGAGTGGTGCATAGAGAAGTTGCATAAAAACGGCATACGCATTCACGGCATGTTCGTCTTCGGCTCCGATTACGACGATGTGAGCACCATTCACGACACCGTACGATTCGCCAAGAAAAACGACCTTGATACGGTGCAGTTTCTCATACTTACGCCTCTACCTGGCACAGGTTGCTATAAAGACCTTGATGACGCCGGACGCATCATAAGCAAGGACTGGAGTCTATATGACGCTCACCACATAGTCTTCACGCCAAAGAACATGAGCTACTATGAGCTTCAATCCGAGACGGTTCAGGCGGCGCGCAGATTCTACTCTGTTCCGCAGATAGTCAAACGCGCGCTCAGGCTCGACCTCTTCAATGTATCTCTCAAGGCATACGGCAGAAGCGTTACAAAACGCTGGATAAAACAAAATCAGTCCTTCCTTGAACATACCCGGAAGCTGACCACAACGGACAAATCCATCGAGGCGAAGGCAAAGGACACGGCCGCCGACATAAGGCAAAAGTTCAGCCAGATAAAACCAGTCCGCCACGCTCTCTCCAAACCACATTAACTCCATACTCAGGGGACGGTTTATGGGAAAAATACGCGTTGGGATTTTCATCGCCATGGCGCTGTGCCTGGGGCTGGCCCCGAGGGCCATGGCCGGGCTTACGGACAGTTGCCCCAGGGACCATTACGGCCCCGTCTC
The DNA here is from genome assembly GCA_964605225.1 of uncultured Thermodesulfobacteriota bacterium. GTDB lineage: Bacteria > Desulfobacterota > GWC2-55-46 > GWC2-55-46 > JADFVP01 > JAJRZX01. Next base: position 4,705 of record CAZSAY010000103.1, read on the forward strand.
CGAGGTCTGTCCCGGAAGGGCCACGATCATGCGCACGCGCGAGCTCCTGCCGCCCACGGCCCGTGAGTTCGTCATTGACAGCCCCTATCTCGGCAGTGACGGCGGCGGCCCGGAAGAGACGCCCCTGCCGGAAATTCCCATTGTTGTCAATAAGAGTGTCAAGTCCTTTATAAAATACTTCCAGACAAGCGGACGGCCGTACTTTGAAAAATGGCTGGCGAGGATAGGCGGCTACAGTGCGCTCATTAAAGAGATACTTAGAAAAGAAGGCCTGCCTGAAGACCTCTTTTACGTTGCCCTCATCGAGAGCGGCCTTAACCCCAGGGCAAGGTCAGGC
>CAZSAY010000104.1:0-4969 GCA_964605225.1 uncultured Thermodesulfobacteriota bacterium
TCTCTCCCTTAAGGGGTATGGGCAGGTCTTCGCCCTTATCAAGGAGCTCGAAAAAACGCTTATGCGCCGAGTCCCTTGCCGTGTATATTACACCGCTGATAAGGACGCGGTCGCCTATTCTAAGGGAAGCTGTGAGATCTTCGTCCAGCGGAGGGTGAAGCCTTATTTTTTTTTCTTCCATTTATAAAACCCCTGAAAATTGCAGTAAGAACTGCTGTTTATGAAGATACAAGAGGCGAATTAAGATGCGGCCTCGCCCTCTTATATAATAACCTCTTTGTGCCTGTCGGCGTGGCACTGTATGTTTACGGCAACGGGCAGGCTTGCTATGTGGCAGGGGTGGGTCTCCACATGAACGGCAAAGGCCGTGGTTGAGCCGCCAAGGCCCATGGGGCCAATGCCGAGGGCGTTTATCCTTGTAAGAAGCTCGTCTTCAATGGCGGCGATACTGGTGTCTGGGTTATGTTGACCAAGGGGACGGATAACGGCCTCTTTGGCGATAATGGCTGATTTTTCAAAACTTCCGCCTATGCCTACGCCGACAACAGTGGGCGGGCATGGGTTACCTCCGGCGATCTTTACGGTATTGACGACAAAGTCCTTTATGGCGCTAAGGCCGTCTGATGGCTTGAACATCTTCAGGGTGCTCATGTTCTCGCTTCCGCCGCCTTTGGGGGCGATTATCATACGGATTTTGTCACCCGCCACTATCCGTGTGTGGATTATAGCCGGCGTGTTGTCCTTTGTGTTAACCCTTGAGATGGGGTCGCATACGGACTTTCTGAGGTATCCGTCTTTATATCCCTGCCGTACGCCCTCGTTAATGGCGTCTTCCAATGGGGCGTCAAGGTGGACCTCCGTGCCAAGCTCAACAAAGACAACGGTAATGCCCGTATCCTGACACATGGGCACTGTCTCGGTCTGGGCGATCTCGAAGTTGTCGGCTATCTGCGTAAGGACCTCTTTACCTGTAGGGGATTTTTCCTCGTCGCGGGCCTTCAGGATAGCCTTTTTGGCGTCGTCGCCGAGGTTGCAGGCGGCCTTTATGCAGGTCTCCCGAACGATCTTTGTTATTGTCTCTGAGCTTATATCTCTCATAGCGTCCTTTTATTCTTTTCTAAATAATGCGGCCCTAAGATGCCTCTTTAATGGCCCCCATATTGGTTTTCTTTGCTTACTTTCTTTTTTCCAAAAGAAAGTAAGAGAGTCTTTTTATTATAATTTTCCCAGAAGCCCCTTGATCGAGGTGGCAGAGGCGTTGAAGGCCTCTTTTTCAGCCGTATCAAGCTCAAGCTCTATAATCTCTTCTACGCCGGCGGAGCCGAGCTTTACGGGCACGCCTATGAAAAAACCCTCCTGCCCGAACTGACCGTTAAGATAGGCGGCGCAGGGGATTATCCTTTTTTTGTCCTTTATTATTGCCTCGGCCATCTCCGCCGCGGCCCGGCTCGGCGCGTAGTAGGCGCTACCGGTCTTTAGGAGGGCGACAATTTCACCTCCGGCCTTTCGTGTGCGCTCTATTATGGCCGTTATCTTGTCTTCTGATATGAGTGTTGATATGGGGATGCCCGCCACGGTGGAGTATCTTACAAGGGGGACCATCTCATCGGCGTGTCCGCCAAGGACCATGGCCTGTACGTCTTCTACGGAGACGCCGAGCTCCATGGCGATAAATGCCCTCATGCGGGCGCTGTCAAGTGCCCCGGCCATGCCGATAACGCGCTCGGGAGATAGCCCGCTTGCCTCCCAGGCCTCGTATACCATGACGTCAAGGGGGTTTGTGATGACGATTAATATGGTATGGGGCGAATGTTTTATAACCTTTGTTACTACGTCTTTTACAATGGACTTGTTTTTTTCTATGAGGTCGCTTCTGCTCATGCCGGGTTTTCTCGCAAGCCCGGCGGTTATGATTACAAGGTCCGAGCCGGCAGTGTCTTCATAAACCACCGTGCCCTTTATGCAAGAGTCAAAGCCTTCCATGGGAGAGGCCTCCATCATGTCAAGGGCTTTACCCTGCGGTATGCCATCCATTACATCAAGGAGGACAACGTCTCCAAGCTCTTTGGTGGCGAGCCAGAGGGCCGTGGTAGCGCCTACATGACCGGCGCCTATGACTGTGATTTTTTTTCGGGCCATGATTCCTCCACTGGCTTATGCCATGGCGGCAGATGATGCCTGAAAGAAAAAGGCAAGGAATTCAGATGGATACAGGGTGGAGTTACCCGTCCTCCCCGTATGTGCCAACGCTTCGATGTAAGCCCTGTCACTTGTACCTTAAACTCCGAAGCGCCTCTCAGTTGAGATAAAGACCCCGGGAGCGTTACAGGGACAGGGTATGACGTGCGTATTGTATACAGTATACAAAAAAGCTTACCATGTCAAGGATATTTTGCCCCCGCTGAGTCCATGGATTGCGGCCTTGAAAGGGGCTGTTTTGATTTTTTCAGTCAGTGACATGGATAGCAGGATATGTTAAAGTAAGCGAAATTAAGATTCCATGTGGTTTTGGTTTTCTTTGCCTGCTTTTTTTCTGTGGGGCGGAGGTGGATTTTTAATAACCCTGATCATGGTTCCATATTGGTTTTCTTTGTTTTACTTTCTTTTTTCCAAAAGAAAGTAAGGTGGTTTTAATAATTATGAGGTTAATTCATGGGTTTTCTTGATTATCTAAGTCCCGTAAAGACGGGGAAAAAGATTCTGGAGTTACAGATGGCCTTAATAGGCAAGCACGTTTTCACCACCCTCCTGAGTGCGGAGGAAAAAGAGTCTATTACCGAATTTATCATTAAGGGGCTGGAAAAGGGCGGCATCAAGGACAAAAAAATAGAGGACCTTGATGATAAGGTCCGCTATCTTCTTGTTGCCCTTACCATGAAAAAAACAGGTCTTGATAAGGGAAAGTTAAAGAACTTTAAGGTCTTTGTAAAAAATCCCTTTGCCATTGAAAAATACAGCGCCGCGCTCTGCGCGGCGGCGAAAAAGGTAGTCAAGGAAAAACACGGGATTGAGATCGCCTTTTAGGCCATCCTCTTATGAAGATATCTCGTAGGGAAGTTTCTCTGATATTACGCCTATCCCGGGTATTTTCTTACGTAAACATTAACAAATCCGCTATGGAGGTAGTGGCGGCCCTGTTCAGATCTACCCTGCCTTTAATCGTGCATATGTAAAGATACTCTAAATGCCGGACCATCGGGGCGTGTCTTTTTTTAAGCCAGTGACTTGAAAAGAAGTGTATGTTATGTTAAACAAAACTGCCGAGTCCCACCTCCGTATGGGGCCGGAAAAATCGGGGCGTGGCGCAGTCTGGTAGCGCACCTGCTTTGGGAGCAGGGGGCCGGAGGTTCGAATCCTCTCGCCCCGACCATAATAAAATCAAGGGGTTACGAGCTTGTCGTAGTCTCTTTTTTTTTGAATTGTAAATTCAAGGGGTGACAGTTACACTTTAAGAGCGGGGCTATTTAAGAGGGTGTAGCCAAGGGTGAGCTTATAGGTCTTTAAAAAGGCCGAGGACGGTACCTCCCTTTTAACCCTTGCGGCTGTTATTTGCTTCGTCTTTTTTTTGTTTAAGTTAATTTTTTTATACAGGAGTCTTGTGAGCGAAGATGGGAAGTTTGTCGAGCGGAGTTGATATAGTCTCTATTGCCAGGATAGAGAAGGCCTCGCAGAATAACCGCTTTATTAAGAGGGTTTTTACTGAGAGAGAGCGCGGTTTTGCCTTTGCGATGAAGTTTCCATACAGTCACCTTGCGGGATTTTTTGCCGCGAAAGAAGCAGTTATGAAGGCCCTTGGTCATGGTTGGAGCCGGGCGGTGAGCTGGAAGGATATAGAGGTAATTACCCTTCCGAGAGGGCCGAGCTTCAGGGTTCAGCTTCACTCCGGCGCCAGGGACTTTGTAAAGGGCAGGAAGGTTTTTTTGAGTATCTCCAACGCCGGCGACCTTGCCGCCGCTTTTATTGTAATAGAATAGAATCCCGGGGGGTATGTCAGGGCGTAAAGGCGCCATCTCATGTTTAGCGGGTTGGTGGAAAAATTTTCTATCATTTCAGACCTTACTCGAAGCCGCGGGTCATCATTTATCAAGGGCTATAAATTGTTACAGGGCTCGTTGGTTTTCCGTGCCTCACGCCTACTACGGCGCGACTTTGATTGTGGTTGCGGAGATACTTAATGACGGGGAGATTCTCAAGGATCTGCACAATTTAGTATATGCATTTCAAATTTTCCGGGGAAGACGCAGGTATTTTCTGGTATAATTAAGTATTCCTTTTCTCATAAAACTGCTATACAAGTGGTATTCAATTGGTATACAATTGCAGCTGAAAAATAGTGAAGGAGGATACAAAGCCTTGAGTAGAGCCTGCTGTCAAGCTCTTTAACTCTCAAGGTTTTTTTGGGGATTATACAGAATGTTGAGAAGAGTCGGGACGTGACCTTTTTGTTCAGGGAGCAGTGGCCGGAGGTTATAATCCGCTCACCCATAGCATTTTTTCTGGAAAAAAGAAGGTGGGCGAAGAAAAACCAGTATCAGGCATACGATTTGGATTTTAACGATTTTTTGCCGCTAATCAAGAAAATAAGCAAACAAAAACCTCGCGTTTTTTTAAAAAGGCAGGTAGTACGCATGGCGCCTCATTTAGCGGCAACTAACCTTAATCCCAGTTGGTTTTATTTGTCTACTTTTTCTAAAAGAAAGTAGAGAGGAGATAATAATGAAGAAATACCTTTTTATCCTCATCTTGCCGGTATGCCTCTTTTTGTTTATGCCCGTTACGCCCTCTGGAAACGCCTTTGGCGCAAGTGCCGCGGAAAAAGAGCTCGCGGCCATTAAAAAGGAGTTTGGTCCTGTCCTGCGTCTAAGAGGTACGGCCGCGGGGCGCGAGATTAACGCCATAGCCAACCTCCTTGTCCCCCGTAGCGGCATGATGGCCATAGATATTACCCATGTAAGCGGAGAGTTCTGCA
>CAZSAY010000105.1:0-4768 GCA_964605225.1 uncultured Thermodesulfobacteriota bacterium
TGGCGTTACGGATTGTGCCGTCAATGAGGTAATCGGATATCTGCTCCGAGACGGCGACGGCCACGTTTTCCTGCGCCTCAAGGGTAGATGCCCCGAGGTGCGGCGTGAGTATTATTTCGTCAACACCAAAGAGGGGGTTATCGGCGTCAGGCGGCTCTTTGGCGTATACGTCAAATGCCGCGCCTGCCACTATCCCTTCCTTTACGGCCCATACAAGGTCGGCCTCGTTCACGATGCCGCCTCGCGCGCAGTTGATGAGGCGCACACCCTTTTTCATCTTTTTAAATGTCTCTTTATTGAGTAGATTCTTTGTCTCTGCCGTAAGGGGCACATGGACGGAGATAAAATCGCTCTTTGCAAAAAGCTCGTCCATGGAAACTATGGAGATGCCGAGCTTGTCGGCGGCCTCTTCGGAGATATATGGGTCATATGCGATGACCTGCATGCTGAGCCCCAGGGCCCTTGAGGCCACAATGCCCCCGATGTTGCCTACGCCGAGGATGCCAAGGGTCTTGCCCGTTACCTCTGTGCCCTGAAATTTCTTCTTCTCCCATTTGCCGGCCTTCATGGATGCCGTTGCCTGGGGGATATTCCTTGAGAGAGCGAGCATCATGGATACGGCGTGTTCGGCCGTGGTGATGGTGTTGCCCCCGGGGGTGTTCATTACTACGATGCCCTTCTTTGTAGCGGCAGGCAGATCAATATTGTCAACGCCTGTGCCGGCCCTGCCTATAACCTTTAGCTTTGTGGCGGCCTCTATTATCTCGGGCGTGGCCTTTGTGGCGCTTCGTACCACAAGGCCGTCAAAATCCGCTATCTTTGCCTTCAGCTCTTCGGGCGTAAGCCCTGTGTCTACTACTACCTCGATGCCGGGACGGGATTTAAATATCTCCTCGGCACGGGAGCTCATGCTGTCACTTATAAGTACCTTCATTTATATGCCTCGCTGAGTATCTCTTCGGCGGCGCTTACACCCGCGCCAAGTCTTACATCGGCGCCGAATTTTTTAAGGGCCATCTCAATGGCTGAGAAGGCTATTATTATATCAAAGGTATCGGAGTATCCAAGATGGGCTACGCGTATTATCTTACCCTTAAGGTGGTCCTGGCCTCCGGCTACGGTTACGCCCATGTCATCGCGGAGGTATTTTACAAAGGCGGCCCCGTCGATTCCTTCGGGGACAAAGATGCCTGTTACGGCGTTACTCGGTGTCTCGGGTGCAAGGAGCTTCAGCCCAAGGGCCGTGCCGGCGGCCCTTGTGGCGCGCGCAAGACGGTCGTGGCGGGCGAATACGTTCTGAAGGCCCTCGGCCTTTATGAGACCAAGCGATTCGCGAAGCCCGACGATAAGGGATACGGCCGGTGTGTAGGCAGTGGTCTTGGCCGCTATCTTCTTACGCTCTTTAGCAAAATCAAGGTAGTATTTTGTGGAGGTGGACTTTTCAGCAAAGCCCCATGCCTTCTCACTGAACGCCGCGAAGGCCAGCCCCGGAGGGAGCATGAATGCCTTCTGCGAGCCTGAGACAAGGACGTCTATGCCCCAATCGTCCATGGGTACGTCAAAGACGCCAACGGCCGTAATGCCGTCTACTACCGTGAGGCAATCCCTGTCTCTTGTAAGGGCCGCTATCTCTTTAACGGGATGGGCCACGGTGGTGGATGTCTCCGAGGCCTGAGTGAGGACGCCCTTGATGGCGGGGTTGGCGTCAAGAAGCTCTTTAACGGCGGCTACCTCTACGGCCTTGCCCCACTCGACTTTCAGCCAGTGGACCTTCAATCCGTAGGCCTCGGCAATTTGGCCCCAACGCTCGCCGAACTTACCGCCGTTTACGGCGATAACCTCGTCTCCGGCGCTGAAGAGATTTGCAATGGAGCCTTCCATGGCGCCTGTGCCTGATGAGGCGATGATGAGTACCTCGCCTGTGGTCTGAAAGACGTATTTAAGAAGCTCCTCTGTCTCGTAAAATATCTCGGAAAACTGCGGAGTCCTGTGATGGAGAATGGGACCGGACATGGCCATGAGCGTGGTTTCGGGCACGGGCGTTGGTCCGGGCGCGAGAAGATACTTTTTCATGAAAAAACAACCTCCCTCTTTTTTTTTAAAATTCAATGTCTCGGGATATCACTATCCCAACATGCGCATAAAAGGCCGGGTCAAGTGCCCGGTCTTCTTAATCCACTCTTAAAACGGACTTTTTAAACTATCAAAAGAAGAGGCCCCTGTCAAGAAAGGGTCTTTAATATTGCGCCCCTGTGCGCAGGAAAAGGCTCTGCGCCCTATTCCTCTTTAAGCTCTCGCCCCATGAGCCCCAGGACCGCCTCTTTCGGAGCTATCGAGCCATCTATTACAAAGCATACGCCCCGGGCTATGGGCATATCCACATCTTTTTTCCCCGCAAGGGCAAGCGCCGCCCGCGAGGTCTTTACGCCCTCGGCCACCATCTGCATGGACGAGACGATTTCATCAATGGACCGGCCCCTGCCGAGCTCAAGTCCAACGGTGTAATTTCTGCTTAATGGGCCGGTACACGTAAGGACAAGATCCCCGAGCCCCGAAAGCCCGGCAAAGGTCCGGGCATTTGCGCCAAGGGCCCCACCGAGGCGGCTTATCTCGGCAAGCCCACGGGTGATAAGGGCCGCGCGGGCATTAAAACCGAGCTCAAGGCCGTCTGAGATACCCGAGGCAATGGCTATGACGTTCTTCAATGCCCCGCCAAGCTCTACGCCTACCACGTCGCTACTCGTATAGACCCGGAAGTATGACGTTGAAAAGGCCTCCTGCACAAGCCTTGTGGTCCCGGGGTTAAGGCCTGCCGCCGAAACGGCCGCAGGAAGCCCCTTTGAAACTTCCTTTGCGAAAGAGGGCCCCGAGACGACCGTTACCTCGCGGTTTGCAGTGAAAACATCTCGCATGATGGCCGACGGCATAAGGAGGCTTTTCTCCTCAATGCCCTTTGAGGCGCTTACCAGCAGGGCCCCTTCCGGCAGGGCCTCTTTTATCTCTTCAAATACGGCGCGCACCCCGTGCGAGGGCACGACGCTAAGCACCATCCCGGCGCCTGCCACGGCTCCTTTAAGGCCTCCCACGGCCTTGATATTAGGGGAGAGTTTTACGCCCGGCAGAAATACCTCGTTTACAGCAGAGGCGTTTATCCCGGCTACCACCTCGGCCTCTCTTGCCCATAGCGTGACGTTGTGCCCCTTTTTACCGAGGAGGTTGGCAAGGGTGGTGCCCCAACTGCCGGCCCCCAGGACCGTTATATCCATGGTCTTCATCGCTTTGATTTTCTCGGCCTCTTTTTCCGCTTCTTTTGCTTTTTATCTCTCATCCTTGTCTTTACGCCATCTATGGTCCTCTCGAGGACGTCTTTATTGGGATAGCTCTCTTTCAAGGCCTCAAGTATGAGAAGGGCCTCATCTTCCCGTTCGGAATCCTCAAGGGCCTTTGCCATATTAAATCGCGCCTCTAAGGCGACCTCAAGGCCCTCAAACCTCGAGATTATATCCTCAAAGGCCCTTATGGCCTCGGGGATATGGCCGGTTATATAAAAGGTATCGCCCCGCAATAAGAGGGCCTTTGCGATAACATCTTTTTTAACCGCCATGGATAGAAGCTCTTTAAGCTCGGCCTGCGCCTGCTCAAAGTCGTTCATCTTAAAGTACTCAAGGGCGATGGTGTAGCGGTAATCCTCTTCTTTACCGGGTTCGCGCCGGCTGTCAACTATCCACTGATACTGCTCAACGGCCTTGGTGTGATTCCCTGCGTTGGAGTAAATACCCGCAAGGTCAAGGCGCGTCGCATAGGCCTCGCTCGTATCGGGGTATACTGATAAGACCTCATAGTAGGCGTTTACGGCCCTTTGTTTATCCTTCAGGAAACGGTTGTAGATGAGGGCCTTTTTATATAGGCTTTTTGGGGCAAATGGCGTAGTCTCAAACTCACGGGCCACGCTATCGTACTTGTCTATGGCAAGGAGAAATTTACCCCTGCCAAAGAGTTCCTCGGCCTCCAAATAAATGGCAGGCGCCCTGTCAGGCCTCTTACACCCCGCGAGCATTAAGATCGGAAAGAGCAAAAGGGCCAGTATGGCGAATTGTTTTTTGACCCCTCTCATAAAACCTTTCCGCTCCGCTTTCTTTTGGAAAAAAGAAAGCTTGGCAAAGAAAACCAATAGGGGGGCGATATGCGCAACTAACGTCCCCTAAGGCCACCCTTTGATACAACCTTGCCCTGGCAAAAAAACCTTTCCGCTGTCTTTTAGGAAAAAAGAAAGCCTGACAAAGAAAACCAATAGGGAGTCGATATGCGCCACTAACGTCCCCTAAGGCCACCCCTGGATACTACCTTGCCCCGGCAAAAAAACCAACAGGTAACAGGCAACTCCTGAATACAGGCCCCCAGCCCCTTATTCCGGGGTCTTTTCTTCTTCCCTCTCGGCTATTAGGGCGATGTCGGCTACCTTCTCGCCTTCCTCGATATCCATTAGCCGCACACCCTGAGTGCTACGGCCTATGATAGAGATGCCTTTTGCGGCTATCCTTATAATCTTGCCCTTTGTTGTCGTTATCATAAGCTCATCAGAGTCCGTGACCTTAAGGATGCCCGCTACGGGGCCGTTTTTGTCCGTGACCTTGAGGTTGATAATGCCGCTACCGCCGCGTTTCTGGAGCCTGTACTCGGAAAAACGTGTTCTTTTTCCATAGCCGTGCTCTGTGACCGTAAGGAGACATGACGAGGCATCGGCCACCTCCATGGAGATAACGAGGTC
>CAZSAY010000106.1:0-4725 GCA_964605225.1 uncultured Thermodesulfobacteriota bacterium
GTGAGAAAGACCATGCCTATGACAAACCAGTATATGGCCTTTGTGTAGGTGGAGGGGGTATTTCTGAAGGTGGCGCTGTAGATGGAGGCAATGCCTATTAGAGCAAGAGCCACGGTGAGGGCCAGCGCGGCGAAGTCTATGTGCGTTAATATCCGCTTGTCTATGGATTTGGCCATTATCTATTCTCCCTCCATGGGCCAAGGGCCTTTGATCTCTTCCCGGGAAGATCCTCTGTCCTGTTCCTGCCCGTTAAAAAGGCCTTGAAGACTTTTTTGGCTATGGGCGCCGCGGCGCTTGCGCCAAAACCGCCATGCTCAACGAGGACAGCCACCACTATCTTCGGGTCGTCATAAGGCGCAAAGCCAACGAACCAGGCGTGGTCCCGTAGTTTATACTTTATCTTTTTAAGGTCGTGCTCTCTTTCTCCTAAACGCGCTACCTGCGCGGTTCCTGTCTTTCCGGCGATTTTCAGGCGTTTGCTGCGAAGTACGCGGGCTGTTCCCTTCTTGTCGTTTACAACGCCCTGCAGGGCCTTTCTGATTTTTTCGAGTATCTCCGGCGGCACATCCACTGCGCCTCTTATCTCCGGGGTAAAGTCCTGAAGGATTTTACCGGAAGGTGTGGCGATACGCTCCACAATTTCGGGTCTGAAGAGGGTTCCTCCGTTGGCGATGGCCGAGAAGGCGCTTGCGAGCTGAAGGGGTGTGGCGAGCATGAAACCCTGTCCAACGGCTATGGATATGGTCTCGCCCTTGTACCAGCGCTCATGTTTAACCCTTTTTTTCCATTCCTTGCTTGCCACAAGGCCGGATTTTTCTCCTCCCAGCCTGATGCCGGTCTTGTGGCCGAGGCCAAAGGATTTTGCATGTTTTGCCATTGTGTCTACGCCCAGCATAAGCCCTACCTGATAGAAAAAGGTATCAGAAGACTCTATTATGGCCCGTTTGTAGTTGATAATACCGTGGCCCTCTTCTTTCCAGTCGCGGTATCCACGGCCAGCGAACATGAAGACCGGGCCTGATTCAATGAGGGTCTCAGGCTTTATGGCCTTTTCCGTAAGTGCAGAGGCGGCTACAAGGGGTTTGAAGGTCGAGGCCGGCGGGTATTGACCCTGAATTACCCTGTTTGTAAGGGGATGGAGGGGGTTGTGTACAAGGGCCTTCCAATCTTTAGCGGTGATGCCGGCTGATAGTTTATTTGGGTCAAAGGCGGGTTTACTCACCATGGCAAGAACCTGGCCGGAGTTCGGGTCCAGGGCCACCACAGCCCCGGCCTGCTCACCAAGGGCCTGCCAGGCCGTAAGCTGGGTATTTAAGTCAATTGTGAGGGTTACGTCTTTTCCGGGGTAGGGCGGCGTCCAGCCAAGGACGTTTATTTTCCGGCCCAGGGCGTCTACCTCAAGGTCCTTGAAACCGTCCTTGCCATGGAGATACTCCTCGTAGCTCCTCTCAAGGCCGTATTTCCCAAGGTAATCTCCTGCGTCGTAACCGCTTGCCTTGAGGCGTTTTAACTCATCTATATTCAACTCGCCGATGTAACCGATGAGATGTGATGTGGCGGGGCCGTATATGTATTCTCTTTTGGGCGTTACCTCAAGCATGACGCCGTTCATCTCGAAGTTGAAGCTCGATATCTTTACCGTCTCTTCCCAGGAGAGGTCCTCTTTGAGTTTTACGGCCCTGAAGGGCGGATGCCCCTTGGCACGTTCAAGCCTCTCATTGATGGTATCTTCATCGATAACGGCAAGGCGCCGGAGCATGGCCTTTGTCTTTGGCCAATCCGTTACGTCCTCGGGGATGATGTAGAGGTCGAAGCCGGGACGGTTCATGGCGAGTTTTACACCGTGCCTGTCATAGAGTATGCCCCTCGGGGCCTGTGATTTAACTGTCCTCGTCTTGTTGTGCCGCGATAAATTTCCGTAGTACCGTCCGTTCATAATCTGAAGTTGCCAGAGCCGGACAATGATCATGAAAAACAGGATTGCCGCAATTATGGTCGCCAGGACCACCCTTTTTTTGAACTCAAGGGGTTCTTTTTCCTGAAAGTATCTCGCCGACATGGATTGGATTACCTCTCGAAGGCGTGGGGCGATACCATCGTCTCAAGGCGTTCAAGGAGGTTTATTATGAAGGGGGCGAATACGGCGGTAAGGAGTATCTGCGCGGCTGTAAAGACGGAAAGGCCGAGGTTGCCGCTGATGGTCCTCATAATGGAGTAGATTAAGAAGACCTTCAGGGAGCAAAGGAAGAGGGCGGTGAGGGCGGCTACGGACGGGGAGTTGAAGTGGACCTTTTTCGAGAGGAGGAATACGGAGAGGTAGACGGCCATGAAAGAGAAAGACGTGGCGCCGAGGATACCGCCGAGAAATATGTCCTCAAGGTAGCCAAGGGCAAAACAAACGAGCACGCCTGCCGCTGAGGGCCTCTTCGCGGCGCTGTAAAAGACCATTATAAGGAGCACATCAGGCAGTGGCAGTGACGTTATTATGGTGCTTTCAATTACAAGGTAGGCGATGGATAAGATAAAAAGTGCTATGTAATCGCGCATGCTACTGGACTCACTTTAAAAGGGCGAAAGACTTAAGGGCGCCTATTTTTTCTTTTCCGGGCTTTTCAGGACCACAAGTACATCCTCAAGGCTTTTAAAATCAACGCCCGGTGTGACCTCTATGTGATTGAAAAAGTTGTCCCTTCCTTTTCGTACTGCCGTGACCTCTCCTATGACAAGACCCTTTGGAAAGAGTCCGGAAAAGCCGGAGGTGATAACCTGGTCGCCGGCCTTTACATCATCGAGTTCACGTACGTATTTGAGGATAATGCCTCCCTTTCCGTTGCCCTCGGCTATGGCTCGAACCCTTGTGCGCTCTACCATGGCCTCGATGTTGGACCTCGGGTCTGTGTTAAGGAGGACAGTGGCCGTTGATGGTGTTACCTCGGCGATTCTGCCTACAACTCCCATGGGACTTATTACGGCCATCTCACGGGCGAGATCGTCTTTAGAGCCCTTGTCTATTACAGCCGTTCTTGTCCATCTTGCCGTGTTATAGGCGATGATTCCGGCGGAGGTAGTGGGTAGCGCGGCCTTGACCTTGTACTGGAGCAGTCCCTTCAGGCGGTCCGAGAGTTTGAGCTCTTCACGGAGGCGGTGATTTTCCTCTTTCATGGTGAGAAGGGCCTTTCGGTAGCGTTTGTTTTCCTCCTTTGCTCCAACGATGACCACATAGTTGTCCACCGCGCCGGACCCTGTCCTGTAGATGGAGAGTATGGAGTCCTGCAAAGGCGTTAATGTAACGGAGATCAGGCGTTTCAAGACATAACCCCTCTCTGCAACACTCGTATCAGTGAGGGCGAGATGGAGTGAGAAAAGGGCCAGTAAGGCCGTTACTATAATAATCTGATTCTTTTTTACAAAGGAGGTCATGGCGTCTTTTGATGGTTGTTTAGATGGTTCAGGAAGACTCCGGAAGAAAGTATTTTGAGGGGCTATTCGAGTGCCCCGCCTTCACAGCTACCCCATATGCCCCCACCCCATCTGCCCCGACCGCCCCATTTTCCCCGTTATGCCAAATTTTTCCTCTCCCGGCTTTCACGCCCTCCGACCTGGTCCCTTAGTTTGGGAGGGTTACTTCTTTTAAGAGAGTTAATTCATCGAGGAGGCGGCCGGCTCCCTTGACCACACAGGTAAGCGGGTCATCGGCTATTGTTACGGGGAGCATGGTCTCTTCTCTCAGAATTGCATCAAGGTTTTTAATCAGGGCCCCTCCTCCGGCAAGTACAATGCCCTTGTCAACGAGGTCTGCCGCGAGCTCGGGAGGAGTGGTCTCAAGGACGTGTTTAACGGCGTCTATGAGAGATGCGATAGGTTCGTTCATGGCCTCGCGAATCTCCTGACCGTCGATCTCCAGGGTGGTGGGTATGCCGGTGATAAGGTTTGAGCCTTTTATCTCCATTTTTCTTACTTCGTCATCAGGTAGCGGCAGACCGAAGTGCATCTTGATGGCCTCGGCGGCGCCGGTGCCTATGGAGAGGTTGTATTTTCGTTTTATGTATTGTGATATGACCTGGTCGAGCATATCACCTCCGACGCGTATGGACTTTGAGCGCACAATGCCTGCAAGTGAGATGACGGCTATCTCGGAAGTGCCGCCGCCGATATCGACTATCATGTTGCCAGATGGCTCCGTAATAGGCAGGCCCGCCCCTATGGCCGCGGCCATGGGCTCTTCGATAAGGTATACCTCGGAAGCGCCTGCGGAGTAGGCCGATTCTTTAACGGCCCTTTTTTCCACCTGCGTTATGCCCGATGGCACGCCTACTATTATCCTCGGCCGTACAAAGAATTTTCTGTTGTGGACCTTGGCGATAAAATACTTCAGCATCTCTTCGGTGACCTCGAAGTCGGCGATGACGCCGTCTTTCAGGGGGCGGATAGCTGAGATATTGCCGGGGGTCTTTCCGAGCATGGCCTTGGCGTCAGAGCCGACGGCAAGGACTCTCTGACCGCCGCCCTCACGTTTTACGGCTACGACGGAGGGCTCGTTTGTGACTATACCTTTGCCTTTTACATAAATAAGGGTGCTCGCCGTGCCGAGGTCAATAGCAAGGTCGTTTGAGAATATATTCATCAATCTATTAAGCATTATCTCTCCAGTAGGTAAATTTTTTCGATTTTAACAGAGTGTTGAGGCTTATGGCAAGAATAAAATATCATAAAAAGGTTGCACTG
>CAZSAY010000107.1:0-4621 GCA_964605225.1 uncultured Thermodesulfobacteriota bacterium
TATTGGTTTTCTTTGCCAAGCTTTCTTTTTTCCAAAAGAAAGCGGAAGGTTTTAAAGTATCTGCCGAAGGAATCTTCTTATAATGGCGCGTCCATGGTTGTGTATGGCGGGCAGGAGCTCCCGTGCTTCTCTCATTATAATCCCTGGATCCTTGATATAGGGGACCCCGGCAAGCTCGGCTGACCCGGCAGATAAAAAATCGGCTATCATGGTCTCGGTTACCTCGATATGGAACTGCAGACCATAGGAGTTGGCGCCGACTTTCAAGAGTTGGTGTTTAAAGAGCCCCGAGGAGGCGAGGTTAGAGGCGTTTTGGGGGATGTTAAATGTATCGCCGTGCCACTGAAATACGGTAAAGGCCTCGGGCAGGCCAAGGAGCAGGGCGTCGCTTTGACCAAAAGGGGTGAGGCGAATTTCATAAAAACCTATCTCTTTTTTTTCGCCGCTTATTACCTTTGCCCCTGCGGCCCGCGCCATAAGCTGAGCGCCGAGACATACGCCAAGGACGGGTATCTTCAGGCTGAAAGCGGATTTCAGTAGCCTTAACTCATCTGCTATAAAGGGAAATTCAGCCTCATCATAGACTCCCATGGGCCCGCCCATGACCACGATGGCAGACCAGCGTCGAGTGTCACGGGGAAGCTTCTCTCCACGAAAGAGCCTTATCGTCTGCAGGCAAAAACCCTCTGCCTCGGCGACGGTACCGATAAGACCGGGGCCTTCCGCCTCTACATGCTGTAAGACAATTATCTCTTTAGTGTACATATTTACTCTTCTCCATTGTCGCAAGGGGGCGTGGCCGAGGCGCACGACTCAGCGCTTTTTGACCTTTTTACCCCAGATATCCCTTCTAATGCCCTTTTTTTTCATGGCGAGCTCATATAGCTCCAAATATCGAGTTGCCGAGCGGGACCAGGAGAAATCCTCATTCATTGCATTTTTCTGGAGCTCACGCCATTTCCCCTTATCATCAAAGACCTTCAGGGCGGTGGTTACGGCCTGAACAAGGGCAGAGACGGAGAACCTCTTGAACTTAAAGCCCGTTGGTTTTTTTTCGGTATGAAAATCACGCACCGTATCATCAAGGCCGCCTGTGGCGCGCACCACGGGTATGGTCCCGTACCTCTGGCTGTATATCTGATTGAGCCCGCATGGCTCAAACCTTGAAGGCATGAGAAAGATATCGCTACCCGCCTCGATAAGATGGGCAAGGGAATTATCAAAGGCAATCTTCAGCCCCACCCTGCCCTCATATTTCGCACATGCACGACTCAATCGCGCCTCTATTTTTTTATCCCCCATACCCACTATGACAAGGGCCATATCGAGTTTCATGAGCTCCGGCATGGCCCTTATGACAAGCTCAATGCCCTTTTGTCCGGTAAGCCTCGTGACCATGCCAGCTACGGGCGTCCTGTCCTCCGCCTTCAGGCCGAAGGCCTCAAGAAGGGCCTTTCTGCAGGCACGCTTACCGCCCATATCAGAAAGGGAGTACGTAGCCGCTATGAGCGGATCAGATGCGGGGTCCCACTCGCTGTAATCCACTCCGTTTACTACGCCGAAAAGGTCTTTTTTACGCTCTTTATAGAGCCCCTCAAGGCCGTAGCCGTAACGGGCCGTCTTAATCTCACGGCAATACCCTGGGCTTACGGTCGTCACTATATTGGCGGAGACAAGACCTGCCTTCAGGAGGCTGATTTTACCCCAGAACTCTATGCCCGATGGTCTAAAGAGCCTGTGGCTGAGCCCAAGAAGGCTATAATCGTCTGCCGTGAAAAGTCCCTGAAAGGCGCAGTTGTGCATGGTAAAGATAGTGGCCGTGTCACTGAAGGCAGGGTCTCCCCTGTAGATATTATCGATGTAAAGAGGGACAAGCCCTGTCTGCCAGTCATTGGCATGAACTACGTCGGGACGGAGGCCCATGGCGCAGATGGCCTCAAGGAGGGCCCTTGAAAATAGGGTAAAGCGTTCGAGGTTATCAAAATAATCACGCTCCGGCGGACCGTAGAGGAAGCTCCTGTCATAGTACTCATCGCAGGAGATAAAAAAGGTCTTCACCACGGAGGCGCGCGCACGGAAGACACTTGCCCTTATCATGCGCCTGCCAAGGGGGACGACAACGTCAAGGCCGATGGGCTCTACATCCGTTCCCTTTAAGAGCGTCTCTCTGTAAAGTGGCAGTATTAAGGTGACCTCAGCGCCCAACTCCTGCAGGGCCGCGGGAAGGGCCCCGGAGACATCACCGAGGCCCCCGGTTTTGGAAAAGGGGGCCGCCTCGGAAGATACGAATATCAGATTCAATCCCATGGCGAGAATTTAACAAAAAAAAGGTGTATGGGCAAGTCTTATCAGATAAAGCCGTGGCAAGAGGCCACGAAGGGGCCCGAGGATAAAGATAAAACCGCTATAACAGAACACCCTTTAACTTTTGCGTGAATCTGTGTTACAGATTAGTAAGGCAAGTTATTGAAAGGTCATAATTAAAAAAAACAATGGATAGAATACTCGATGTTTATAAAGACACTTAACAGCGTGCAGGCCGAGGCCGCCACCTTCGGCGACGGCCCCATGCTCATACTCGCGGGAGCGGGGAGCGGCAAGACAAGGGTCCTTACCTCAAGGGTGGCCTGGCTGATGAGAGAACGGGGTGTGCCGGCGCGTTCGATACTCGCCGTTACATTTACCAATAAGGCGGCGGCAGAGATGCGGACCAGACTCGGCGCACTGCTTGGAGAGGCGGGGCAAGGGCTATGGCTCGGGACCTTTCACGGCATAGGACTGCGGATACTTAGAGAGCAATCCGTGACGCGCGGCGCGGGTCTCAGCGTCTACGGCGAGGACGAGCAGATAGCCCTTATAAAGAAAGTCTTAAAGGAACTTAACATGGGCGATAAGGCCATGACTCCAAAGGCCATCGCGTGGAAGATATCCCGGGCAAAGAACGAACTTTTGGACCCCGAGGCCCTGCTGGCGAACTCCCGTGATTTTCTAAGTGAGCGTTTTCATAAGATATACAGCCTCTATCAGAAGAGGCTCCGCGAGATGAACGCCTATGATTTCGGCGACCTCATCGCCGAACCCGTCAAGATATTCCGGCTTAACCCCGAGATACTTGAGAGATACCACAGGCGCCTTCGCTACATACTTGTCGACGAGTATCAGGACACCAACAAGGCGCAGTACGTCCTTACAAAATTATTAAGCTCAGGCTCAGGCAACCTCTTTGCCGTGGGAGACCCGGACCAGTCCATATACGCCTGGCGCGGCGCCTGCATAGACAACATCCTGCAGTTTCAGGAAGACTACCCCGGGGCGCGGGTATTCAAGCTTGAGCAGAATTACCGATGCACGAAAAAGATACTCGTAGCGGCAAACTCCCTTATAGGCAAAAACGCCCGACGCCTTGAAAAGGAGCTATGGACAGATAACCCCGAGGGTCAACTTGTGCAGTACGACGAGGCCGATGACGAGCGTGAAGAGGCGCGTTCCATCATAAAAAAAATAGAAGCCTTGAAGGCGAAGGAGAGTAACTTCAAGTACGGGCAGGTGGCGGTCTTTTACAGGACAAACGCCCAGTCACGTGTCTTTGAGGAGGGGCTCCTGCGCTCGGGGCTCCCCTATGCAGTTGTGGGCGGCGTGAGATTTTATGAAAGAAAAGAAATTCGAGACGCCATGAGTTACCTCCGGGTAATCGTAAACCCCAGAGACGCCATCAGCTTCACCCGCATCATAAACTCGCCTCCAAGGGGCATAGGCAAAGTAACGCTCGGCAAGATCACCGCCCTCGCCGAAGGACGCGGCATTACGCTCATGGAGGCCCTCAAGGCGGCAAACGAGAGCGGCATCATAAAAAAGACAGGGGCCGCGGGTCTTATCGAGGCCTTTTCCGCCTTTGAAAAAGACCTTGGCAGGGTAAGCCTCCATGAACTGACGCTTCGCCTCCTTGAGGACGCGGGGTACATGCTCGCCCTTATCGAAGACGGGAGCGAAGAGGCCCTGAACCGGCAGGAGAACATCTTTGAGCTGAAAAACGCCATAGAGGACTTTGAGGAGGCCGTCGAGGGGGCGACGCTTGCGGACTTTCTCGACCACGTCTCCCTTATAAGCGATATCGACTCATACAATGAAGAGGCGGGCCGCGTCACCCTCATGACCCTTCACGCCGCCAAGGGCCTTGAGTTCCGATTCGTCTTTATCGCCGGCATGGAAGAAGGGCTCTTCCCCCATTCGAGAAGCATGGACGACACAGAACAGCTCGAAGAGGAGCGGCGCCTCTGCTATGTAGGCATGACAAGGGCAAAGGAAAGACTCTACCTCTCATCTGCGCGCACGAGAAACATCTTCGGAGAGACACGCTATCAGCTTCCATCAAGGTTCATCGACGAGATAGACCCTGAGGCCCTCAAGATCAACACCCCGGAAAAGAAGGCCAAAAGGGCCTTCAGGGCGCCAACGGATGTCTACTACACAAGCGAGGACAGTCAGGTGGAATATGATTCGGAGCCATGGGAGGAAACAACGGGGCAATGGAAGGTAGGCATGCCTGTAATGCACTCGAGTTTTGGACCCGGAGTCATAGAGGGCAAGAGCGGCGGCGGCGACGAGATAAAACTCACCGTAA
>CAZSAY010000108.1:0-4602 GCA_964605225.1 uncultured Thermodesulfobacteriota bacterium
TCCGCCCTGATTATCATCACTACCATAGCCCTCATAACGGGTTACTCCCTTATAAAAGATACCGGCCTGCCGGGTTTTCTCATTCTCCTCATATGCGGCTACACCACGGCGAGCCTCATTATCTGGGTTGGCCCCCTGCATAGCTGGGCCATGAAGATACTCGCGAAGATTCACTTTTACGGCATCAACCACAAGATAGACGCCCTCTACAAAACGCTGATGGCCTATAAGGGGCATAAAGATATCCTCGTGAAGATTCTTCTCCTCTCCTTCATGGTTCAGGTCGGTGTCATCGTGGGGTACTATATACTGGCGATAAACCTCGGCATAGAGGTAAGGCTCGCCTACTTCTTCTTTTTCATACCAATCGCCACGGTCATCACCATGCTTCCCATCTCTCTTGGAGGTCTCGGCATACGCGAAGGGGCCTTTGTCTACCTCTTCACCATGGTGGGGGCCTCAAAGGGACAGGCACTATCGCTATCCCTTATCTGGTACGCCGTAATGGTTATAGTGAGCATGATAGGTGGCGTGGCCTTCATCAAGATGGGCGGCCACGCAAAGGACTTACAAAAAGAAGCTGAGGGTCTCGAAGAGTAGGGATAACGATTTTTTACGGGACAAACCCCCTTTTCGTGGTAAAATAACGGGTATTTTAAATTCAAGTTCGCGGTGCCGCGAGAGTTTTTACGAGGCAATACAGGGCCCCATACTGTTTTCTTTGCCGGGTTTTTTGCCAGGGCAACGGTAGTATCCAAGGGTGGCCACAGGTGACGTTGGTGGCGCATATCGATCCCCTATTGGTTTTCTTTGTCTTACTTTCTTTTTTCCAAAAGAAAGTAAGGAAGGTTTTTTTATCTTACTGGAGGAACAGATGTCCATTGATAGAGAACTACTCGAAATACTCGCCTGTCCGGAATGCAAAGGCGATGTGAGGCTTAATAAAAAAGGCGATGGTATTATCTGCGATCATTGCGCCCTTGTATATCCCGTAAAAAACGGTATACCCGTAATGCTCGTAGATGAGGCCGATAAGATTCAGGGCGGTGAATAAGGGCATAACCCCTCCGGTCTCTAACGACGTCCCCTTCCTTTCGGTTTTTCTCTAAAATTATATGCGCTCTGGGGTCCGGATACAGGGCACCGGGGCGAAACCATACCCCTTCAAGGTCCATGGCAAAAATAACGGCAACTATAATCACCCTTAACGAAGAGGCCAATATAGGGGCCTGCCTTGAGAGCATTAAGTGGGTTGATGAGATAATAGTATCTGATTCCAATAGCACGGACCGTACCGTTGAGATCTGCCGCTCTTACGGGGCAAGGGTCTACAGTGACGATTGGCTGGGTTTCGGGCGGCAGAAGAACCTCTGCCAGTCGCGGGCCAGTAATGAGTGGATATTCAATATAGACGCCGACGAGCGGGCGGAAGAGGGCCTTGGCGAAGAGATACAGGAGGCCCTTAAGGTGGGAGAGGCCCTGGGGTACTATGTGCCGAGAAAAAATTTTTTCGGTGATAAGTGGATAAAGCACTGCGGATGGTATCCTGACCTGAACCTGCGCCTCTACAGAAAAGACGCCGGGCGGTTCTCGGAGCGTGCCGTTCACGAGGCCGTAATGGTTAACGGCCCAACGGCCCGCCTTACTACGGCTCTCATACACAGGACTTACAGCGGTGTTGAGGATTATCTCAAGAGGATGGAGCGGTACTCTACGCTCGCGGCGGAAGAGATGATAAAGGAGGGCCGAACCTCGCGGGCAGGAGACATGATCCTTCGCCCCGCATTTACCTTTATAAAAATGTTCTTTCTCCGGAGAGGCTTTCTTGAGGGCATGACGGGACTTACGCTCTCAGGGCTGTACGCCAGATATACATACAAAAAATACACAAAACTCAGGCAGAAGATAAGGGCCCAGGGCCACGGGGAATAAGGCGGGTGAGACATTTCAGGGACGTTAAAAACATACTTGTAATAAAACTTCGAAACATCGGCGACGTGCTCCTTACCGTGCCGGCCATAAGGGCATTAAGAGAGACCTTTCCCCATGCCCGCCTCTGCGTCCTTGTAAACCCCGGCACAGAGCCCATGCTCATGGAAAATCCCCTTGTAGACGAGGTTATCGTCCTTAACCGTGAAAAAGATAAAAAGGGGCTCACCGATAAGCTTCGCGGAGGTCTTGGCTTTATGAAGGCCGTACGGGCCGGGGGCTTTGAGATGACCGTGGATCTAACGGGCGGAGACCGGGCGGCCTTTACAGGATTTATTACAGGGGCGAGGTACCGCCTCGGCCCAGACCCCCGGGGAAAGGGTTTTAAAGGAAAGAGGTACCTTTATACCCACAAGGCCCCAGAGCCGCCTGCCATGACGCATACGGTCCTGCGGAACCTCGCCGTTCTACGGCCCTTTGGCATAGATACGGCCAACCTTACAGTGGATTTTTTTACCACAAAAAAAGACGAGGCCGAGGTAAGGGGGATCTTGAAAAAAGAAGGGCTTACCGGACGGGACCAAACCCCCTTTGTCCATGTGCACCCTGTCTCAAGGTGGCTCTTCAAGTGTCCGCAGGCCGGGTTTATGGCTTCGTTACTTGACGAAATAATAAAACAGGGCCTAAAAGTAGTCATAACATCGGGTCCAGAGGCACGCGAAGTCGCCCTTGTGAAAGAGATTTCCGGCCTAATGAGAGAAAAAGCCATTAACCTCTCAGGCCGCCTCAGCCTAAAGGGGCTGGGAGTCTTATCAAAAAAAGCGGCATTTTTTTTCGGCGTGGACTCCGCGCCCATGCACATAGCCTCTGCCGTGGGCGCCCCTACCCTGGCCCTGTTCGGGCCCAGCGGGGCCTTTGACTGGGGGCCATGGGATAATGAGGCCGCAAGGGGGCTCTCTTTTAAGGTAACCGATGGGCCCCTTACGCCATACCCCAGGCGCAATGGAGTTCAGTCTTTCGGGGTCAATACAGTGATTCAGGATAGACGTGAGTGCGTGCCCTGCGGGAAAGACGGCTGTAAGGGGAGCAAAAAGAGCGATTGCCTCTATGAGCTCGACGAGGGCCTTGTAAGGAAAATTTTAACTGAATACATAATTAAATACGGCCCCGCCGAGACTAATAAAGGCGGCGGATAAGGATATATGCTGACCATACTGCATACAGAGAGCTCCTCGGGCTGGGGAGGGCAGGAGAACCGCACCCTCCATGAGTGCATGGGGCTAAAAAAGAGCTTCGGCGTACGGATTATTATCCTCTGCCGCCCCGAGAGCAAGCTCCGGGAGCGCGCCGCGCTGGCAGGCATAGAGACACGCACACACAGGCTCAAGGCCTCTCACGACATCGGCGCCATCAGGTTCATCGCAGGACTTATAAAAAGAGAGGGCGTAGATGTAGTCGTCACCCATAGCGGCGTGGATAGCTTTCTCGCGGGTATCGCCGCGAGGTGCTCAACACGGCAACCCGTTGTGGTGCGCACACGTCACCTCGCCCTTCCAATTACCTCGAAGAGCTCATACTCCATCATACCCCACCGTGTGGTTACGGTAAGTGAATATGTAAGAAGATACCTCGTCGAGGAGCGGGGCATAAGAAGCGACCGCGTCGTCTCCATACCAACGGGTATAGACCTCACGCGCTTTAACTCCGCATCGGCCCCCAATGGTTTTCGAGAAGCCGAGGGCATCGCCCCCGGGGTGCCCGTCGTAGGCACAGTCGCCATCCTTAGAAGAAAAAAAGGCCACCACGTCCTCCTTGAGGCCATACCCGCCGTCTTAAAGGAGATCCCCTCCGCACTCTTTGTCTTTGCCGGAAACGGCCCGCAGACAGAGAACATCGAGGCGCAGATAAAAAAACTTGGAATAGAACGAAACGTGCGCCTCCTCGGGCTGAGAAAAGACGTGGAGAGGGTCTTAAAGGGCATCGACCTCTTTGTGCTCCCCACCTTTCAGGAGGCCCTCGGCACATCCATCTTAGAGGCCTCGGCCATGGAGCGCGCCGTCATTTCCACACTTGTAGGAGGAGTGCCCGAAGTGGTAAAAGAAGGGGTAACAGGGATGCTCGTCGAGGCCGATAAGGCAGGGGCGCTCGCCGGGGCCATTATAAAACTCCTTAAAGACCCGGGGCTACGCGCCTCCATGGGTAAAGAGGGGAAAAAGCTGGTGGAAAGGGATTTTTCTACTATACGGATGGTGGAAAGGCTACACAAACTTTATAGCGGCCTTTCAAAAGGCTAAAAACCTTCCGCTTTCTTTTAGAAAAAAGAAAGCTTGGCAAAGAAAACCAATAGGGAGTCGATAAGGCCGCTAACGTCACCTGAGGCCACCCTTGGGTACTACCATGGCCTTTACAAAAAGCTTGGCAAAGAAAACCAATAGGGGATCGATAGGGCCGCTAACGTCACTTGTGGCCACCCTTGGATACTAACCTTGCCCTGACCGCGCAGGAGAAAACACTTGGCAGTCATACCCGTACTTATGTACCATCATGTAAACCCTCATAACGGGGACATGATAACCGTAACCCCCGAGGCCTTTGAGGCCCATCTTCAGTCAATAAAAGAGGGCGGCTACAGGGTGCTCGGCCTTGAAGAACTGCGCGGTTTTATGGAGGGGA
>CAZSAY010000109.1:0-4510 GCA_964605225.1 uncultured Thermodesulfobacteriota bacterium
CTCGTTTATGCGGGGGTTATACTTCATGGTGCAGGAACCAAGGGGATAAAAACCCGTGTCCACGCCGAAGTTCCACTGCGAGAGGCGTGTAAAGTGACGGACAACCTCTGCCTCGGAGACCTCGGGAAAGCCCTCCATGGTGTCATCTGCGGGGCGTAAAAACCTCTCTGCTATAAAGTTCGAAGGGGTCGACTCGGCAAGGCCCCCGCCGGATGGCACAATGCCGGACCTTGCCTCGGAAGAGCGCTCGAAGATAAGGGGCTCTTTTATCTTAAGTCCTTTTACGGCTTTTTCCAGCATAAGTAATATTCCTGTATCCCGTGTTTTATATTGCGGCGGCGCCCTTAAGGATTCCTGAAAGGGCCTCGCTGAAGTTATCCATATCGGTCTTTGAGTTCATCTCCGTAACGCAGATGAGCAGGGCGTCTCTCATGGCCGGGTAATAGCGCGCAAGGGCGAGCCCACCGATAAAGCCTTTTTTCTTTAGCTCAGAGAGCACCTTTCCGGTGTCAACTGGGAGCCTTACGGCAAACTCGTTAAATGATGGCGCCGTGAAGGCCAGGGTTACGCCTTTAATGGAAAAGAGCCTCTCTTTTAGATACGCCGCACCGGTGAGATTTCCGCGGGCGAGTTTTTTCAGACCGCTTCTTCCAAGGCTCGCGAGGTATATAACGGCCGTCAGGGTGGCAAGGCCCTGATTGGTACATATGTTAGACGTGGCGCGCTCTCTTCTAATGTGCTGCTCCCGCGTGGCAAAGGTAAGGCAATAGGCGCTCCTGCCCCCGTCGTCAACGGTCTTTCCAACTACTCGGCCGGGCATCTGCCTTAAAAATTTTTCTCTAATGGCCATGAAGCCGAAGTACGGCCCCCCGAAGTTCAGGGAGTTGCCAAATGATTGCCCGTCGCCTATGACGATATCGGCGCCGCACCTGCCCGGAGGGCTTAGAAGGGCAAGTGATAGAGGCTCTGTTACCACTACTATAAGGAGGGCCCCTTTTTCATGCACTGCCTCTGCCAGCTCTTCAAGCTCCTCAAGAGAGCCGAAAAAGTTGGGGTGCTGAACCGCAAGGCAGGCCGTGTCTTCGGTAAATCCGGCCTTCACGGCCGAGAGGGTGGTTTGTCCCGATTCAGCGCAAAAAGGGATTTCCCGGATATCACCGGCAGAGGCGCCGAGATATGATCTAACCGTCTCTCTGTATGAGGGATGAATGGCGGAGCCGAGGAGTGCGCCCTTTCGGCGCGTAATGCGCCTTGCCATGAGCACGGCCTCGCTAAGGGCCGAGGCCCCGTCATAGAGCGAGGCGTTGGATATATCCATGCCCGTAAGCTGTGCGATAAGGGTCTGGTACTCGAAAACTACCTGCAGTGTGCCCTGGCTTATCTCCGGCTGATAGGGCGTGTATGAGGTAAAGAACTCCGACCTTGAGACAAGGCTATCTACCGTGGCAGGGATATAATGGTTGTAGGCACCGGCGCCGAGAAAGCTCACAATGGAATCCAGGGAGCGATTCTCGCCGGCCATCTCCGTGAGATGCGCGGCAAGGTCCTGCTCTGTCATGCCGGGGGCTATATCAAGGTCTTTACCGAGCCTCAGCCCCTCGGGCAGTCCTTCCAATAGTTCATCAAAAGCCTTTACACCTATTCTCTTTAGTATCTTTTCACGGTCTTTCTCCGTAAGAGGTACATATGGCACGGCTCTCTTAACTCTCCTCTTCTACAAATTTTTCATACTCATCGGCGTCGAGCAGATCGTCAAGGTCCCCGGAGTCTCCAACCTCTACCTTTACCATCCAGCCCTCGCCGTAAGGGTCTTCGTTTATAACCTCGGGGCTGTCCACTATTGCGGCGTTTGCCTCAACGACATCGCCGGAGAGAGGGGCGTAGAGGTCCGAGACGGCCTTTACCGACTCTACGACTCCGAAGGACTCGCCCTTTGTAAGGGCGGCGCCTTCTTCGGGAAGTTCCACATAGACGACATCGCCGAGTGAGTCCTGGGCATGGTCGGTGATACCCACGGTAGCCGTCTCTCCATCAAGCCTTACCCACTCGTGTTCTTTGGTATACTTAAGGTCGTCTGGGAAATTCATGGAATTATCTCCTTTTTTTGATTAAATTAAGAATTTTTGATTATTTTTTGCTGATCCCGCGTTAATATCAAGTGTTTTTATTATAAAAAGGCGTTTTTACAACCGTTGCCTTAAAGGGTTTGTTGCGTATGATTACCTCTATGGACGTGCCCCTTTTGCCGAGCTCGGGCGGTAAAAAGGCCATGCCCAGCCCGCGCTTGAGGCTTGGCGAGAGCGTCCCGCTCGTAACGGAGCCCACCTCACGGCCGTTTACATGGACGGGATAGCCGTCACGGGGCACACCGGGCCCGTCGAGGATAAAGCCCACAAGGGTTTTACTCACCCCGTCGGCGCCCTCTGCCTTTATGCGCTTTTCGCCGAGAAAGGTCTCTTTATTAAACCCTATAAAACGCCTCAGCCCGGCCTCTGTTGGGGTCAGATCCTCTGAGAGCTCATGGCCGTAGAGGGGATATCCCATCTCAAGCCTCAGTGTGTTTCTCGCACCAAGCCCTATGGGAAGAATCTTATAATCCTCGCCGGAGCTCATAATGGCGTCCCATATGAGGGGGCCGTCTTCGGTGGCGGAGTATATCTCAAAGCCGTCCTCACCCGTATAACCGGTGCGGGAAAGGAGGGCCTTTTTCCCCGCGATTGTAGCCGCGATAAAGTGAAAGCCCTTGATACTGCCGGGGTCTGAATCGGAAAGGGGCCTGAGGACCTCTACGGAGGCCGGTCCCTGAAGGGCTATCTGGCAATACTTATCGCTTACATCGGTGATCTTTACATCAGGCGGGTCTACTTCGGTAAACCACTTGAAGACCTTTTCCCTATTAGAGGCATTGACGCAGATAAGAAAAGACTCGTCTGAGTAGCGGTATACGATGCAGTCGTCTACCACCCCGCCTGTTGGGTAGCATAGTATGGTGTACTGGCACTGGCCGCCCTTGACCTTCTCAACATCGTTTGTGCCCAGGAGCTGAACGGCGGCTATGGCACCGGGGCCCTTTATCTCGATCTCGCCCATGTGGCTTACGTCAAAGATACCGCAGGTCTCGCGCACACGGAGGTGCTCTTCCATGAGGCCGCTGTACTGCACGGGCATCTCCCAGCCGGCAAAGTCAACAAAACGCGCGCCAAGTGCCTTGTGCCTCTCATATAAAGATGTTCTTTTAAGAGTCATTTCTCTCCCCGGATTAGATTGTTGAGTCTCAGATTATTACGAAAAGAGCGGAAAATGTCAAAGAAAAAACCCCGCATCCGGGGTCTTTATGAAATATTTATGCTCCAACTATTGGTTTTCTTTGTCAGATTTTCTTTTTTTAAGAGACGCTGGCGTGCCGCAAGCAGTAAGTTTACTGACCTTGCGCTATATCCCCTGTTGGTTTTCTTCGCCAGGCTTTTTGCCAGGACAACGGTTGTATCCAAGGGCGGCCGCGGGAGATGTTTGTGCCCTTATCGCTCCCCCTGTTGGTTTTCTTTGACAGGCTTTCTTTTTTTTAATTTAAGGGGCAACGCGGGACGAAAAACGTATATTCAAAGGGCCGGTGATTATTCCCCTATTGGTTTTCTTTGCCAAGCTTTCTTTTTTCCAAAAGAAAGCGGAAAGAAAGGGGAAGTTTTTTTTAAAAGACCTTTGATACTTTGGGCTTTCCCCCCTCAAGACGCACCCTGGCGCACCGCGTAAGGGGGTCGTGATAAAAGAAAAGAAACCACCCCTCTACAGCGGCTTTTTCAATAAGCCGCTTTTTGACCTTAAGCGTATCAAGGGGAAAGAGGTCATAGGCGGCTATGTAGGGATAGTTGATATGCGTTGTCGTGGGCGTGATATCGCTTAAAAAAAGGGCCGTCCTGCCGCCGTCCTCTACCCTTACAAGCTGGATGCCGCTGTTATGCCCCCCTGTCCTGAAGACAAAGACCCCTTCCGAGACCTCCTCGTCACCCTCTACAAGAGAGAAGAGCCCCGCCTCTTCCACGGGCAAAAAATCCCCGGGCCTGTAACTTGCCCGCGATCTCTCACCGGGCGCTCTGGCCCCTTGCATCTCAACCTTCTGAACAATATACCTTGCCCGGGGGAAAGCGGGTTTGAGCTTCCCCGAGGGGCTCTTTACGGTATTGCCTCCGGCATGGTCAAAGTGGAGGTGCGTATTTATGACAATATCTATGTCTTCGGAAGTTAATCCAAGGCCGGCTAATGACTCATGAAGGGTGCGGCCCCTCTCAATGGCGTAGATATCGCGGGCCTTTTCGTTCCACCTATTGCCCATACCCGTCTCAACCAGGATGTTAGAGCCGCCCCTTTGAATGAGCATGGGGTTTATGCCGAGGAGTATCCTGTTTTTTTCATCAGGCGGGTTGGTCTTTTCCCAGAGAGCCCTTGGAACCACGCCGAACATGGCCCCGCCGTCAAGGCGTACCGTGCCGTCGGAGAGGGAGAATATTTTTGT
>CAZSAY010000110.1:0-4506 GCA_964605225.1 uncultured Thermodesulfobacteriota bacterium
TTGAAAACACGCAATATGAAACGTTCGCTCAACGCATTGCATAGAACCATGAATTCTTGCGTACAATGTCATGCAACATTCCGGCAATAGTTTCGTATGGCACGTGGAGCCGGGTAGGGTGGGCTCCGCCCACCATTCAAATATCTTTTGGCGGGCACAGCCCGGCCCTACAAGTGAAAAATTTAATTAGAGGCATTAAGGACAAATCTTGCGATTGCGGTGTTACGTTTTGCTCCGCCCATCCTTACAGGGCTTTCTTCTTTAAAGATAGAAAGGATTATTTTGCAAAAAAACCTTTCCTGTGTTACTAATATACATACCAATTACGTGAAAGATACAAGTTAACAACGGCTTAGATATTCTTTCTTACGGTTACGAAAACCTCAAAGAGGGAAAACCTTACCCTTTTGAGGTTTTTTTTTGCCTTATATCCTGGGGCGATAGGCGGCTACGCCTTAAAACGACGGGAAAGGACTAAAATAAATGAAAGAAACAATGGTGAGCGTCATCATCCCAACCTACAACCGGGCGCATTACCTTGCGGAGGCAATAGATAGCGTGCTCGAACAGACGTACAGGAACATCGAAGTAATAGTCGTTGATGACGGCTCTACCGATGAGACGCGCGAAAAGCTGAAGGCCTATAAGGACAAGATAAAATACATCTATGTAGATAACGGCGGGCCCGCCCATGCCCGAAACGTGGGCATGAGAATGGCAAAAGGAAAATACATCGCGTTCCTTGATTCTGATGACAGCTACTACCCCTATAAGATAGAGATCCAGGCCAAGCTTCTGGATACGCATCATGACGTAGCAATGGTCTGCTCTGAGTTATCCGCGATTAACGATAACGAAGTCCTGGACGAATTTCATCTGAAAAAATATCATAGATCTGCATACACGGGTAGCGAAGCGACATATGAGAATATCTACTCAAAAAGTTTTTCAATATCGTCTGCCGGGTTGAACCTGAAGAAATGGGGAGATAGAAAAATCTATATGGGAAAGGTCTTCGACAGGTATTATGACGAGCTTATACTTGCCACGAATACCGTTATGTTCAGAAAAAGTCTTTTGGAGAGCGTGGGACTTCAGCTTGAGGCGTACCGGGTCTTTGAAGATTATGAATTTGTATTGAGGATTGTAAAGGCCTGTCAGGTGGCCTTTATCGATGTTCCAACATACAAGCTACGGTATCATAATGCGCAAAGCTCAACCACGGGGGATAAACCCAACGGAGCGGAGATATTGATTACAAAGTATACCAACCTTATAGAGATAGCGGAAAAGCACGGTTTGAATGATGCTGATTATTATTCTCGAAACAAGGTTGTTGTCGAAAAAAAACTTGGCAGGTTAAACCGGGCACTGGCACTCACTCTGATTAAAACAAGCAGAAACACCATGCGTGCCCGAAAGCATCTGAGGGGCTGTGCGATATACAACAAACCAGAGTATCTGCTCTGGGTCCTTAGCCTTACCCCCTATGTTCTCAGAAGAATATCCTTCAAGATGGGCTCCTTACTGGAGTTGTTACATTTATATTAATCCTGATGATAGCCGTTGACATTATCACCGGAGAGAATAAAATATTTGCATAAAGTTTGGCAGGTTGGGTAGAGCGTACAGGGCCCAGCTTTTGCAAGGCTGGTTATATAAACTTTTGCTGGGCAGAGCCCGGCAAAAAATGCTCGCGGATTTAATTTCCACGGGCATGAGGAGGTCAAGATGAAGACACTGGACGCCATCCGCGTGCGCCGTTCCGTAAAGTCCTATGACCCGAATTACCAGATGAAAGATGAAGAAGTTAACGAGCTACTCTCTCTTGCCATGCTCTCTCCCACGGCCTTTAATATTCAGAACTGGCGTTTTGTCGTGGTAACGGATAAGGCGCTTCGGGCTAAGATAAGAGAGGCGGCCTGGGATCAGGCGCAGGTTACGGACGCGTCACTCCTTATAATCCTCACGGCGGACCTAAAGGCATGGGAAAAGCAACCCGGTCGTTACTGGGCAGGCGCAACCGAGCAAATCCGGCAGTTCATGGTTCCAGCTATCGACGCATATTACCGTGGTAGAGACGAGGTTCAAAGAGACGAGGCCATGCGGAGTTGCGGTATCGCCGCCGATACTCTCATGCTCTCAGCCAGGGCCATGGGTTATGATTCGTGCCCAATGGATGGCTTTGATTTTGATAAGGTGGGCGAACTTATTAACCTTCCGGCGGACCATGTAATCGCCATGTTTGTTGCCATAGGCAAAGGAACGCAAGAGGCCTGGCCAAGGCCGGGACAACTGGATATGAATGAGGTGGTCATTAAAGACAGATTCGAGTAATTTTAGCGGTACGGGTTTTGCACGCCGAAATAATGTGGTTGGCCCACGGCGCAACCCTTCGCCTCTCAGCTTTTACCCGTTGCCCTCTTAAGCAAAAAAGGCAGTGCGCCTTTTGCTTGTCATCCATCACCCCATCACCCCTCTCCCTCTTGCCCAAGGCCTTTAAAACCCTGTTTTGTCAACGCCCCTATCCCGGTTATGAACCGTACAGGGTCGGTAACTCTTGTGGCCATCACGCCGAGGATTACCACCATCATGCCCGAGAGCTGAACCATGTCAAGGTGTTCGCCAAGTAGCATGTAGGCCCAGAGCACGGTAAAGACAGGACCGATGGAGCCGATGATGGCGGTCCTTCCGGCGCCTATACGCTTTATCCCGTAGAGGAATAAGATAAAGGGCAAAAAACCTGCAAATATGGCAAGGAGTCCCGCTATCCCCCATACGGGAAAGGCCGTGGGATATGGCCCGCCGTTGAAGACGAGCGCGTAGAACCCTGCGAGAAAGGCCATGCAGTATGAGGTTACGCGTATGGGAGAGAGCCTTTTCAGGACCTTTTCGCTTAGGACGTTATAGAGCGCGAAGCACAAGGCCGCGATAAGCGCGGATAGTACCCCTTTTATGTTAAGGGCCAGAAAATCAGAGTGGTCCGCACGTACAACCATAAAAAGTCCTATGGAAGTAAGGCTAAGGGAGATAAACTTTGAGGCCCCCGCCTTTTCTCCAAATAAAACCAAAAGCATCATTACAGTCAATGCAGGGTAGGTGTAGACCACAAGGGTGGAGAGCGAGGCGTCTATGAGCTCCAGCGAATAAAAGGAAAAGAGCATGGCGCACCCGAGCCCCACTATACCCATGAAGGCCAGTAGCACAATCTCTTTACCGCTTACTTTGATAGCATCGCGCCCCTCCATGAACAAAAGTGTGATGAGGATAACGGGCAGCGATATCATGACCCTCATGAGCATAAGGGTCATGGCGTCAACACCGTATCCAAAAGCGAACTTTACAAGTATGGACTTGAAGGAAAAACCCAGCGCCGCGAGCATAACAAGAAAGTAGCCTGACGCAGTTAATCTTTTCATCTTTAAACTCCCAAAAAAAAGGCCGCGGGTTTAATCCCGGCGGCCTTTGCATAAAAACTTTATCTTTAATAAAGATTACATAAAGGCCGGGGGTGCAGTTCTACTCCTGAACCATCTTTTTGAGATGGCGGCTTTTGGGAGAACGACTATGCCCTTGACCATTTTATACATAACGGATTAAGTATAACGTCTGAGTATTTTTTGTCAATATTTTCGTTGTGCGGGGGCGTGCTCTTTCCATCAGCGGGGGCTTTCTCTACTCAAGCCCCTCATAAACAATAATCCCCCCGAGGTGGCCGAGGTATACAAGGGGCGGGAGGATAGCAAGGTTTATAAGCACAAAAATAACCGTGAATATGTTTCCCTTTGCAAGAATTTCCGGAGAAAAATAATTCCAGATTGTGGCAGAGGCTCCGAGTAGAAAGACAAGCATGCCGTAACGCAACTTTATGTAAAAAATCTGTATCATCATACCCTGGAATTTTTTTCTCCATTGCAGGATACCCGTTAGATATGAGAAGGGCACGCTCAGGGTGGCAAGCGTAATGATATAAAAATAGGTTTCTTTAAAAGAGTTTTTTCCGGTGACAAGAAAGAGGAGCATAAAAAAAATGGCGATGGGATAGAGACCGTTTGTAAAGTGAATAAGCATGGAATGAAAATGGATGTCTTTGTTTTTTATTTTTTCACGTAGCGAGGGTAGTTTACTCCCAAGGGGGTTCATGGGGTTACTGATTACTACCTCATGCTCTTCTTGATCTTTCCAGAAAAAACCCTCGCCCGGCAGGACCATGTTGTTAAGGCTCTCCACTACCATGTTTTTCTGGAAGTAGTAAACCTCGCATACGTCCACAACATCCACGGAGGGCGGGTTGGACTCGGTGTTGACTACGCTCCCTGCGAGTTCCGAACGCAACATGGCCATTACCTTCTGAACGGCCTCGGCGGGGGCACTCGCCTCTATGAACCTTGCCGCGTGAAAGCTTTTTGTCTTAACTTTTTTATCGGTCTTTATGCGGAAGTTATCTCCCTTGATGCAGACCTCGAATTTTCCCATTAGTTTTCCTTGCAGGAGGCGTGCTAAAAG
>CAZSAY010000111.1:0-4487 GCA_964605225.1 uncultured Thermodesulfobacteriota bacterium
AGTTATATGGTGGAGGGTATCGGGATCGAACCGACGACCTGCTGATTGCGAAGTAGGTTCAAGCCAGTCGGCCATTTTTCCGTTTAATGATATTTAGTTGTTTTTGTTGAAAAAAATGGCCGACTGGCTAACCTCTAAGTCCAGTTAATAGTCCCTGCTGGTGACTCTTTAGTATACAAAAACTATACAGTGAAGAACGCCTGTTGTTGTGGACCACCTCTTCGAATAGCGTCCTCCTGCTATTGCTCCTTTTCCTCCGGAGAGTATGGCACGAGTGGCTCAAGGAGTGAAATAAGGTCAGAGCCGTTGCACAATGGCGTAAATCTCCGCATAGTTGACCTTTTCGTATTGATTGCTGATGATATTGCGAAAGCCAATGATTTCCATCCAT
Organism: uncultured Thermodesulfobacteriota bacterium; assembly: GCA_964605225.1. Taxonomy (GTDB): domain Bacteria; phylum Desulfobacterota; class GWC2-55-46; order GWC2-55-46; family JADFVP01; genus JAJRZX01. The sequence goes on from CAZSAY010000111.1 coordinate 392, forward strand.
GGGATCTCCGCGTGCCTGTCACGGAGACCAAGGCGGACCTTTCTCCCGGCCATGCCAAGTATCTCCAACACGCGCGCTATTGCCATGCGTATGATCCGAGCTTCTTTAGTCTGTGGCCACGAACTCCTTAAGTGAACGGTCGCCGGTGAATTCCATGATTTTGCGGGCCGCTTCAAGCATATTCCAGAGATAGGCAGGGTCGCGCTCTTCAGGCCGCATATATCACCTCATGATATCTCCGTATGTGGTCTTTGAGTAAGGGGTTGCGAATCGCTCTCTTTTCCACCAGATCCACTTTACGCCCAAGGATTTCACAGAGTTCCTCCTCGACCATCATGTGGTCAAAAAGAGTCCACATCGCCTCATCACTAAATACCACGAGTACATCCACATCGCTATCCGAACGGAAATCATACCCAAGGGCTGAGCCGAATATGGCCAGTTCCCTCACCTTCCACCTGCGACAAAACTCAATGCTTCGGTCTCTTGGAATATTTATCTCTATAGTCATATCTTTATCTGTTCAACCAGACTATTTAGAAAAGTCGTCTGATTGGTGAGACGCTCATAACAGCCTTTGCCGTTAATGAAGAGCCACTGTTCCTTCAACTTCATGTCCTCTGACGAGGTCTCTCTCAAAAGCTGATGATGCCAACTATTCAGACTTTCTGCAACCATGCCGAAGGTGTCATAATTGTCGCCCCGGTCGTGGGCGTATTTGGTGGTCACGCAATAGATGACCCATATTATCTGTACATCAGCCACTTCCGGCGTATGTGTAGCGCAGACACCTACTGTCCATATTGAGGTCATGCAGGCCTCAATCGTGCAGTAGCTTTTCTATGTCTGTACCCACGGTTCGTGGTATTGTTTTGATGGCGCGCAGGGTTAGTGAGGGCAACCCGTCAAGTCATGATTGCGATGATGAGCCCTGTTAATATGGGACTGATGTCTCATATTAACGTAATTTATCAAAAGCCAAGCCATACTTCAATGAGATGATAGGGGGGGCTGTTAAAACTTGGAGGTGAGGAAATGTGGAAAAGGCATGAGTATAAATGTGGTATTTTTTAGAGAAATGCGCAGTTGTATTATGCTTTATTGTCTGCTCTGATTACCTTAAGGATCCCCGAGATTAGCTCCGAGGGGCTAGGAGGACAGCCCTTTATGTAGGCATTAACGGGTATGATGCCCGCCACTCCGCCATGTGAGGCGTAGCTTGATCCGAAAACGCCGCCGTTATAGGCGCAGTCCCCGATGGCAACAACGAGTTTTGGGGCAGGCATGCTATTATATGTCCGCTGTAAAGCTATCTCCATGTTTCTCGCTACAGGTCCGGAGACAAGTAGCATATCGGCAAAGCGCGGAGAAGCGGTAAAGTGAATACCCCAGCGCTCGGCGTCGTATAATGAGTTATTCATGGCCTGCGCCTCAAGCTCGCAGGCGTTGCAGGAGCCGGAGTCCACCATCCTTATGGCAAGACTGCCCCTGAATTTTTTCAGTATGGCCTCTTCAAGGCGTGGCCCGATGAGCTTCACTGCGCTCTCATCCAGGGGGGCGAGTGGTTCTGTGACCATGCCGGTCTTAAATATCTGATGTAAGAGTTTAAGCATTTTCTACCTCAAGTCTTTACAGGTCATTGCCGGAGTACGATTGATTAAAACTCTTGTTGCAGAGGGGAAAGTCAGGGACGAGATTACCCTTTATGGCGCTTTCAAGGGCAAGCCAGTTTACCGCCGACGGGTCACGCACCATGCACCTGTTTATCTCCCCCGCAGGCCCTGATTGCACCCAGTAAACAATCTCACCGCGCCACCCTTCTACGACGGCAAAAGCTTTTTTATCGGAGGGAGGGGCTTTGAAGGGGGTTTTTATCGCACCATCGGGAAGCCCCGTGAGGATGGATTCGATTAGCCTCATGGACTCCCTGACTTCTTGTATCCTCAACATGATTCGCCCGTGGACATCGCCTAAGGCCTCGGTGCATATATTCGGGGGCAGGGTGTCGTAAGGCGGGTATGGAGCCGTGATGCGTGCGTCTAATGGGATGCCGCTTGCCCGCGCGACAATGCCAACGCATCCAAGATTCATGGCAGTATCTTTTGAGAGAATACCCGCCCCGTAGACCCTGTTGCCAAGGGATGGGTTATCGATATAGATAATCGCAAGGCGTTCAAACTCAGGGGCCAGGGCCTTTAATCCCTCCCTTATACGAGATATGCCCGTGGAGTCAATATCGGCTGATACCCCTCCCGGCGTTACGGTGTCCATCATGAAGCGGTGTCCAAAGACCAGGTCATTTATACGAAGCGCCGCCTCTCTAAGCCTTGCAAACTGGTAATTAAAGAAGGCGAAGGCCGCGTCATTGCAGATGGACCCTATGTCGCCGAGGTGGTTGGCGATGCGCTCCATCTCAAGCATAAGGGCGCGGATATAATCTGCCCTCGGTGGGGCTGTACAACCGCACATGGCCTCTACGGCGCGGCAATACGCCGTGGCGTGGGCAACGGTGCTGTCTCCGGAGACGCGCGCCGCGAGGCGCGCTCCATCTGTCCAGGATAAGGTCTCGAATTTTTTTTCTATACCCTTGTGAACATAACCGAGCCGTTCCTCAAGGTTCAGGATGTCCTCTCCAAGGGCCTGAAAACGAAAGTGCCCGGGCTCGATGATACCGGCGTGCACGGGCCCAACGGGTATCTCATAGACTCCCTCGCCTTCGGCGCGGACCCATTTGTAAGTTCCCTCAACTCTGGGCATCTTTTGAGAGGCCTTAAATGATTTTTTTAAGGGAAAGGCCTCGGCGGGCCAGTCCTCGTGTTTTATCCATGGGCGCTTGTCCGTTAGTCCCGTGGGTCTTAGTCCCATTAGGCTGGCCATGGTGCGCTCAAACCTCGAAGCGGCAACAAACTTTTTTGATAGACTGGGAAAGGCGAGTTTCCCCTTTTCAAGGCGCGAGGTGATGATAATATATTCAGCGTCTCTGGCATATGAGGCGTGTACGGCATAGCCGCGGCCAAAGGCGCTCTCATCGCTTGCCCACTCGGCTACGAGCCGCGCCCCTTCTTTTTTAAGCCTCCGGCCCACCTCGGCAAACTCGGCAAGGGGCGCCGTAAAGGCCCCTGTATTATGGGGACGCTGGGACTTATCGGCCGTGACCTCGGCCCATGTCTTGCTTTCCAATATTACTGTAAGTGAGCTCATCTTAGAATCTCCACGGCCATGTATATCCACTTGGAGAGCAGCGTCGGGATATAAAGACCGAGTATGAGTATCAATGTGATATGAATGACAATGGGAATCCCCGATACCTTGATGGCCGGGAGGCCTTCCCGGGCCGGTCCCGAGACCATCTGCTGAGCCTTACTTAGTATGGCGGCAAATGCCACGGCGAGGCCGATAAGGAGCAGGGCGCTTAATATGGGCGCTGTCTTGACGGCAACGGTAAGTATAAGAAACTCGCTTATGAAGATACCGAAGGGCGGCATGCCCACGATGGACATAACGCCGAGAAGAAGGCACCAGCCCATGAAGGGTGTGTCTCTGATGAGGCCTCGTATATCTTTCAGTCCCTTTGTCCCGTGCCTCTGCACTACGGAGCCCACGGTAAAGAAGATGGCCGTTTTTGTAAGGCTGTGCATGAGCATATGGAAAAGAGCGGCGAATGTGGCAAGCGGGCCGCCGAGGCCGAAGGCAAAGGTGGCTATCCCCATATGCTCTATGGACGAGTATGCGAAGAGCCGTTTTATGTCGCGTTGCCGAAGCAGTGAAAAGGCCGCTATGAATAGTGATAGCAGACCGAAGCCCATCATGATATTACCGGCCATGGCAGTGCCCGTGGACGCGTCAACGAGTATCTTCATCCGTAGCACGGCGTAAAGAGCCACATTAAGGAGTAGCCCCGAAAGAAGGGCCGATATGGGCGTTGGGCTCTCGCTGTGCGCGTCAGGCAACCAGTTGTGCATGGGAGCAAGCCCCACTTTTGTCCCATAGCCCACTATAAAGAAGATAAAGGCCAGACGCATGATATTCGGTTCAAGCTGACCCCGTACCGCGTAGAGGTTTGTCCATGAGAGCGCGCCTTCTCCCTCGCCGAAGA
>CAZSAY010000112.1:0-4414 GCA_964605225.1 uncultured Thermodesulfobacteriota bacterium
CAATTAAGAATAATTCACCCTTAAGAAAGTGTCCACTAATACTCTACCACTTCACCCTCTCGCCCCATACAGCTCAGCACCCCTATTCCCCCCCCTTTTGCCCTCTCGCCCCATAAATCTCACGCCCCCCATCTTCCCCCTCTCGTACCCAGATATTCCCTGTCTTTCCCCTTATCCCCCCCCTTCTCGCTCCCATATATTCGCCCACAGGCCCCTTGATTAGGCCCCTTTTTTGAGGATTTCATCTGTGTGTTTAAAGCGTTCGAGGACAAAGCTCTCGTATATACCGTGAAGGGTCTCCATGAAGGAGAACTTCATGGGGTATATCTTTGTCTTCACGAGGAACGCCTTTGTTAAAAAATACAATACGAAATAGGGCCCTGTGAGGGGCAGTTTTATAAGGTGGTTCACAACGATATTTCTAAGCCCCGGCATGTAAAGGCAGAGAGTTGAGAGCAGGGAGAGGTTTCGCTGAAGGAGTTTTTCTCTTTCGCTGAAGCAATTAAGGGGCGATGTACTCTGGTAGCTCATGTGCAGGCTATCGAAGTCGCCGTTAAAGTAGTCGTGATTTATGGCGTACTCGGCAAGCTCGGTCTTGGGGTATGGAAAAAAGAGCGGAAACTCGCCGAAGGTAACGCCGCAGGCGATGTTAAGGTCGAGGGACTCTATGTCATCGGCAAGTGTACTGCTCGGTATGGCGAAGATGGTGTTGGAGAATGTGGGGATGCCGTGTTTTTTGCATATGGCGAAGGCGTCAAGCAGGGTTTCTTTGCTCATGTTGCGTTTTAGTATATCGTTACGGACCCGGTCGTTGCCGCTCTCAATGGACATGCTGATTGATGAAAGGCCGGCCTTTTTCAACTTCAGGAGTATGGGCTCGGTGAGAAGGTTGGCGCGCATGAGGCAATGAAATGGCAGGCCTATCTCACGGGGAAATTTTTCCGAGAACTCGGTCAACCAGTCGTCGTCCGTAAAGACGAAGATATCGTCGTAGAACTTGATGAACTGCGTTGGATAGGTGTCTTTGAGCTCCTTTAGCTCGGCTATTATCCTGTCCACGCTCATCCTTGAGTGGAGCGGGCCTTTGCCTTTATAGAGCTTATTATACTTGTGATTAAAGCAATAGGTGCACTTGTAGGGACAGCCCCGTCCTATCATGAAGCTTCGCATGGGGAATTTTCCAAGTCTTGTGCGCGAATATACGAGCTCACGGTCAAGAAAGGGCAGGTCGTCAAGGGACCTTCTCCGAGGGCGTATCTTTTTCCTTACGTCATCGGTGAAGCTCTGTCTTGTGATGATGTTTGGCACGGCCGCCGGGTCTTCGCCTTTTTCAAAGGCGTCAAGGAGCTCTCCCCATGCATCGTCTCCCTCGCCGAGGCAGAGGGCGTCAAAGGGGTGCTCCATAATAAGGTCCGGGAAGAAGGTGGCGTGAGGTCCCCCTATTACGGTGCGTATGTTTTCGTCTATGGATTTGACGACGTCGTTGGCGGCGATGTAGTATTTATGTTCGCCTGTCTTGGCGCTGAAGGCCACTATATCGGGACGGCTTGCGCGGATCTTGTCCTCAAGGTTACCGTCAGACAGGACGGCAAGGTCTGTCGAATGACCGCGCTCTTTGGCAAGTGCCGAGAGAAGCATTATGCCCATGGGGTCGATGTATTCCACGTCTTTTATTATAAAGAGTATCTTCAATGCTATCTTTGTCCTCTTGCCGTAATGGTCTCCGTTATTTTTCGGGGAGCGGCGCTGTACACGGCCCTGTGGGTAAAGCGGATCTCCAGAAAGAGTTTTAATATCGTAGACAATACGCTCATGATGTTTCTTGGTTTCAGGGCCTTTGAGTCGCCTGAGGCCCTGTATTGAATTTGTATTGGAACCTCCGTGAAGGTTGCCCCGCTCTTTATGAGCCTTACGAGTATGGCGGCCATGTAGGCAAAGCCGTGGGTAGTCATGGGGACCTTTTTAAGTAGCTCCGCCTTTATGACGCAGGGTCCGTTGTAGTATTTGAGCGAGAGGGCGAAGAGCGCGTTGAAGAGGATTACAAAGGCCCTTGATATAATCTGCCTCGCAAGGGGCCTCACCTCGGGGTTTATGGTGTAGGGTACGATGAGGTCCGCTCTACCCACCTCGGAGAATATGTTTGTAATCGCTTCGCCGGGTATCTCGTTGTCACCTGGTATCATGAGGATGTATTCTTTGGCGGCAAGCCTTACCCCTTCTGTGTAGTTGTATCCAAAACCCATATTGCGCTCGTTATGAATGACCCTTATCTCCTCGTGCTCTTTTGCCAGCGCCTCTGCAACCTCTCCTGTATTATCGGTACTTTTGTCGTTAAATATGAGTATCTCAGTGGAGGCGAACCTCGCCGTTGTCTTAAGGCTTTTTTTGATGCAGTCAATAGTGCCGGCGATGTTTTTTCCCTCATTGTAGCAGGGGACTATTATGGATAAACTCGGTCTTTTATCGTCCATTAGGCCCCTTTAAGTGTCTTTTTTACGGCCCCGGCGATATCAACGGCACCGGGATAGAAGACCTCCTCAAGGGCCGGGCTCGCCGGTGTGGGCACGTCGGGAAGAGTAACCCTTACGGCACCGGCCTTAAGGGCACGGAAACTCTCGGGGTCTTCCAGTATGAGGGCCAGTATCTCGGCGCTTACGCCGAACTCCTTCCATGCAGTATCGGCAACAACAAGGCGCCCTGTTTTTTGAACAGAGCGGCGTATAAGTTCGGTATCCAGGGGTTTAATGGAGCGAAGATCAACTACCTCGCAGTCAATATTTTCTCTTTCAAGGGTATCTGCCGCCTCCAGCGCCATGCCTACCATCTGAGAGATGGCAACGATGGTTACATCCGTCCCCTCGCGCTTTACACTGGCCTTGCCTATGGGCACTCTGTACATATCCGCGGGCAGAGGGCCGCGCGAGTCGTATAGCCAGCGGTGCTCAAGGTAGAGGACAGGGTTATTATCGTATATGCTGGAGATAAGAAGGCCCTTGGCGTCATAAGGCGAAGAGGGCATGACTACCTTAAGGCCGGGAAAGTGTGCGAATATGGCCTGCAGGCTCTGTGAGTGCTGGGCCGCCGAGCCCCAACCGCGTCCTGTAATGGCCCTTATGGTTATGGGTACGGAGACCTTGCCGCCGAACATATAGGACCACTTGGCCGCGTGGTTTGCGATCTGGTCGAGGGAGAGGGGGAGAAAATCCACCCTCATATGCACCAGTAGGGGCCTCATGCCCGCAAGGGCCGCGCCCATGGCGATACCGGTTACGCCGTTTTCGGCAAGGGGAGTGTCAATGACACGCCTGGGGCCGAAGGTATCAATAAGCCCCTTTGTTGTGCCAAATACCCCGCCTACGTCGTCAACACCCTCTCCGAGGACGAAGACGTCCTTGTCGGAGTTCATGCAACTGGTGGTGGCCTCAAGTATAGCGTCGCGATAGGAACCCTCGCGGAGGTGCGAGTCCATTGAGGTGCCTTTATTTATCTCTCCCGTGTCTGATACTTTTTTTGTCCAGGGCATAGGCTTAGTTTATCCTGTAAAGGTCTTTGTAGAGCTCTGCCGGCTCAGGGTAGGGGCTCTCTTTGGCAAAAGAGACGGCCTCTTCGAGTGTCGTTAAAATGGCCTGAGGTATGGTGTCAAGCTCGTCCTCTGTTACAAGTCCGCTCTGGCGAAGGGCCTTATCGAAGTTCTTTACAGGGCATTGTTCCATCCAGTAGAGTAGTTCCTCTTTACTCCGGGCGCCTTTTTCGTAGTCCACTTCCGGGCCCACATGACCTTTCCAGCGGTAGGTCCTGGCCTCGATAAGGCTTGGTCCTCCTCCAGAGCGGGCGTTTCCAATGGCCTCAAGGGCAACGTTATAGACCTCAACTACGTTATTGCCGTCAAGGCATATCCCCGGCGCGCCGAAGGCCGCCGCGGATCTTGCTATCTCGCACGAAGGCTGGCGTGCCGACTGATGAGAGTTGGTGGCGTAGAAGTTATTCTCGCAGACAAAGACAACGGGCAGTTTTTTAAGGGATGCGAAGTTAAAGGATTCGTAAAAGACGCCCTCATCATATGCCCCGTCACCGAAGAAGACTACGGATACCCTTCCATCGCCCTTTATGCTTGAGGCAAGGGCCGCGCCCACACCCATGGGTATGCCGCCGCCCACTATGGCCGATGTGCCGAGGATGCCTTTTTCCTTCGCTACTATGTGCATGGAGCCGCCTTTGCCGCGGCTGCACCCCGTGACGCGGCCGTAAAACTCGGCGAACATGGTCTTTATGGATGCTCCCTTGGCGATGCAGTGGCCGTGGCCGCGATGGTTGGAAAAGATGTAATCATCACCCTTAAGGACCTGACAGACGCCCGTGGCTATGGCTTCCTGCCCGATACAGAGGTGCACGGGACACTTCATCTCCTGCTCGG
>CAZSAY010000113.1:0-4361 GCA_964605225.1 uncultured Thermodesulfobacteriota bacterium
AAGGGTACGCTAAGTCTCTGTTTCGCGGCTGGCACAGCCATGTTAGCCTCCGGTTCTATGTGTATCAGTTGTACTTTTTAATAAGCTCTATTATCTGTGTGGGGTGTATGCTCTCGCCGTCTACGCGGTTTATGCCTACGACCTCGCAGGCCCCTGCGGCTACGCGCTGGACCTCGCCTATGAGCTGGCCGAGGTTAAGTTCGGGTACGATGATGACCTTTACCTGCTGGGCGAGTTTTTTTACGGCCTTGTCAGGGAAGGGCCATGTGGTAAGGGCCCTGAGGAGTCCGGTTTTTATGCCGTCTTTTCTTGTGGAGTTGACGGCAAAACGGGCGGAGCGCGATGTGGAGCCCACGGTAAAGATACCTATCTCGGCGTCGTCAAGAAAGACTTCTTCGTTTTTTTCTATGTCCGCGATGTTGTCATCAATCTTTCGCATTATGCGCAAATTGTTCTCGCGAATAACGTTGGAGTCGTTTACGGGAAAGCCGTCCGCCGCGTGATTGAGCCCCGTGACGTGATACCGGTATCCCTCTCCAAATGGGGCGAGGGGGGCGATGAGGTAGTTATCGTCATAGGGTAGGTAATCTTCTTTTGCGCCTTCAGGCCTTGCCCTGTCTATTACCTCGATCTCACCTGGAGGCGGTATGGTGATAGGCTCTCTCATATGTCCCACAACCTCATCGTAGAGCATGATGACAGGTGTGCGGTATTTTTCCGCTATATTAAAGGCCCGAACGGTCTCGGAAAATATTTCCTGTACAGAGGCCGGTGTGAGGGCTACGGCGGGGTGGTCTCCGTGGGCGCCCCATTTGGCCTGCATGATATCGGACTGCGATGGCCCCGTGGGGTAGCCTGTTGATGGGCCGCCGCGCATGACGTTTACTATAACGCATGGAATCTCTGCGATGCAGGCATATCCGAGGCACTCCTGCTTCAATGAAAAGCCTGGGCCCGATGTGGCGGTAAGGGCCTTTCTGCCCGTGAGGGAAGCGCCGATGACGGCCCCGAGAGAGGCGATTTCATCTTCCATCTGGATAAATTTTCCTCCCCGCTGGGGGAGCTTTACGCTGAGTATCTCGGCTACTTCAGTGGAGGGGGTTATGGGGTAGCCTGCGAAGAAACCGCAACCCGCGTACAGGGCCCCCTCAACACAGGCCTCATTGCCCTGCAGGAGTCTTTTGTTTTTGTTCGGCATCTCTCTTTTATCCCCCCTTTTGCGCGCCCTTGAAGACGGTTAAGATATCTTCGTAACCTCTTAATTCCCTTATATTATCTCTTTTGCGGAGTGCCTCGCAAGACTTACCGCAATAACGTAATTTAAAAAGATAAAACATCTTGTAAGGATATGTAATTTAAGTGAAGGCACATTGTATTTCAAAAAAAACAACTAAATTTTCCAGGCCCTTGTGCAAAAGCCCCTTCATGCCTACCTGAATATCCCCATATTACTATTCTATATGCCCCTTCAGTATACGCCCCCCCGTATATCCCCCCCCCTATATGCCCCCTTATACGCCCCTTCAGTCGAAGACCTGGATGGCAAAATCAGGGCAACGGAGATCACAGAGCTGACACCTTGTGCATGCCTCGAGATTTTTCACCGCCACGATGGTTCCTTTCATTTCCAGGACCTTTGTGGGGCAGAAGTCCACGCATATAGAGCAACCCTTGCAACGAACCGCGTCAATTTCTATTCTGGGAAGTTTTTTCTCGGCCTCTGCCATGATAAGCCGTCCTTTGATAAGTTAGTGAAAATTTTTTTTATAAGTTATCTATTTTGTGTGTGTACCTTTTTTTTACCATGTAGCCGGGTCAAGGTCAATAGGGCAGGTAAAAAATTAGGATTTTTTCAGCATATCTTTTAATGTGGAGCCTATCTCGGCCGGGCTTTCGGTCACCCTTATCCCCGCGTCTCTCATGGCGGCCATCTTATCCATGGCCGTTCCCTTGCCGCCGGAGATGATAGCCCCGGCGTGTCCCATGCGTTTGCCGCTCGGCGCCGTGACGCCCGCGATGTATCCCACGACGGGTTTTGTCATCTTTTCTTTTACGAATTGGGCGGCCTCTTCCTCGGCGGTCCCGCCTATTTCACCTATCATCACTACGGCCTCTGTAGCGGGGTCGGCCTCGAACATGGTGAGTATATCGATAAAGTTGGTGCCGTTAACGGGGTCTCCGCCTATGCCCACGCAGGTTGTCTCGCCTATTCCAAGGCGTGTAAGCTGGTCCACGGCTTCGTAGGTGAGGGTGCCGCTACGGGAGACCACACCGGCTATGCCTTTTGCGTGGATATGCCCGGGCATGATGCCTATCTTGCATTCGCCCGGAGTTATTACCCCCGGGCAGTTGGGGCCTATGAGACGTGAGCTTGAGCCCTGCATGAATCTCTTTACCTTGACCATGTCCTGGACGGGTATACCCTCTGTGATGCAGATGACGAGGGGAATGCCGGCGTCCACGGCCTCCATGATGGCATCGGCGGCAAAGGGCGCGGGGACGTATATTACAGTGGCGTTGCAGTCTGTTTCTTTAACGGCGCATGAGACGGAGTTGAAGACGGGTATTCCGTCAATATCCGTGCCGCCCTTACCGGGGGTTACGCCCCCTACCATGTTTGTTCCGTACTCGACCATCTGGCGCGAGTGGAATGTGCCCTGCGCGCCTGTAATGCCCTGGCATATTACCCTGGTGGAACTATCAATGAGTATACTCATAACTACTCCGTTTTCTGTATGTTAAGATTAGTTGGCTGAGTCAGGTTCCCGCGCGGCCGCGACGGCCTTTTTTGCCGCCTCGTCCATATGTTCGGCGGTGATTATGTCTATTCCAGATTTTGCAAGGATCTCGCGGCCTCTTTCCACGTTTGTCCCCTGAAGCCTTACGATAAGGGGCACGGATAGTTTCACTTCTTTTGCCGCGGCCACGATGCCTTCTGCTATGATGTCACAGCGCATGATGCCGCCGAAGATATTTACGAGTATGGCCTTTACACGGGGGTCTGACATGAGTATCTTGAATGCCGCGGTGACCTGTTCTTCCTGCGCGCCGCCGCCTACGTCAAGGAAGTTGGCGGGGTTGCCGCCGTAGAGTTTTATGATGTCCATAGTGGCCATGGCAAGTCCGGCGCCGTTTACCATGCACCCGATATGACCGTCAAGAGAGACGTAGTTGAGGTTGTATCTTGAGGCCTCTACCTCGCAGGGGTCTTCCTCGTCAAGGTCACGGAGCTCCTCGATGTCTTTATGGCGAAAGAGCGCGCTGTCGTCAAAACCGAGTTTCGCGTCAAGGGCGATGAGCTTTCCGCCGCCTGTGACGACAAGGGGGTTTATCTCCAGCATGGAGCAGTCCGAGCCCGTAAAGGCGTTGTAGAGCCCGGAGAGGAGCTTTACGAATTTATTTATGGATGGTTTTTCAAGGCCGAGGGCAAAGGCGAGCTTTCTGCCCTGAAAAGGGATTAGCCCTGTTGCCGGGTCGATGAACTCCTTGAAAATTTTCTCAGGGGTTTTGGCCGCCACCTCCTCGATGTCCATGCCGCCCTCAGGCGAGGCCATGATGGCGATTCTTTCCGTGCCCCTGTCTACGACGATGCCGAGGTAGAACTCGCTTTTAATGTCACAGCCCTCTTCGACAAGTACCTTACGGACCTCTTTGCCCTCGGGGCCGGTCTGATGGGTGACAAGGGTTTGTCCGATTATCGCCTTTGCGTTGGCCAGTACCTCGTCAGTAGAGCGCGCGAGTTTTACGCCCCCTGCCTTGCCGCGTCCGCCGGCGTGTATCTGCGCCTTTACCACGCAGACGGAACCGGGCTCGCAGAGAAAATCCTTGCTTACCTCAACGGCCTCGGCCGGGGTGAAGGCTATTTTACCCTCGGGCACGGGTACACCGTAGCTCCGCAAGACTTCTTTTGCCTGATATTCGTGAATATTCATGTATAGGTCCCCTTTCTCTGTTGGTTACGGATTGACCTGAATTCTTCGCGGATACATGCCTTATGCAGGTTTTTAATCAAGGCGCCTTTTAGCCACATGCTCGGGGGTATAATCGGGAAGGAGCATGGGGCCCGTAGTAAGGCGGCTGAGACCTGCGTCTTTAAGCTCTTTTGAGTAGTCTTTTACGTGTTTAAGCGAGACTTTTTTAGAGGGCTTGCAACTGCCTGAATACTCGGCGGCGTTTAGCCCGGCCCTTCTTCCGAAGACGAGGATATCGAGGAGCGAGTTGCCCATGAGACGATTCCTCCCGTGCACGCCTCCGGCGACCTCTCCCGATGCGTAGAGGCCTTTTATCGTGGTCTCGGACTTATCGTTTATAAGGAGGCCTCCGTTCTGATAATGTAGCGTTGGGTATACGAGCATGGGTAG
>CAZSAY010000114.1:0-4183 GCA_964605225.1 uncultured Thermodesulfobacteriota bacterium
GCCGATATCATGGAGCAGTCCCGCGATGAAGAGGTCTGAGATTTTTTCCGAATCAATAGGAGCGCACCCCTTGCCCGTAAAGTCCACGATGGCCTTCGTGGCGAAGGCCACTGAGAGTGAATGGTTCCAGAAGCGTTTGTAGTCGATATGTGAGGCGTTATTGAATAGTTTGAGTGTGGACATGCTCAAGACGATGTTGTACACCTCTTTGAACCCGAGGACGCGGACGGCGTCTCTTATATCGGTAACCTCTCTACCGAGACCGTAAAGGGGGGAGTTGGCTACCTTAAGCGCCTTGATGGAGATAGCCGGGTCTTCGCGTATTATCTCCGAGATGGTGCCGGCAGATGCGTTGGGGGAGGCCACCTCTGCCTGCAATCTTGTGGCCACCTGAGGGAGCGTCGGGAGATCAGGTATTGTGGATAGTTTTTCGATAATCTCTTTACGGGTGGATTCTTCCATTATACGCCTCCCATGCCAAGGCACTCCATTATCTTTGTGACGAGCTCTTCCTGCTCAAATGGTTTTGTCAGATAGTTGTCGGCCCCGTTCTGTATGGCCTTGACGATATTGGCCTTCTCCGCCTCAGTTGTTACCATCATGACGGGTATATCTTTAAGGGCATCATCGGCCTTAATGGCCTGAAGTACCTCAAGTCCGTTCATCCCGGGCATATTCCAGTCAAGGAGTACAAGGGATATATCCTCGTCACCGCTACCGAGGATTTCCAGAGCCGCGGTGCCGCAATCGGCCTCCACTGTCTCGTAGTCAAGTGTTGAGATAACACCTTTGATAATCCTGCGTATGATTCTGGAGTCGTCTACCGTCATTATTTTCATCTTATCTCCCTTTTATGTATCCTCTTGCTCAAGGTTCTTTTTTTGAATTAGAAGCCGGTAAATTTTTCTCCGTTATTGGACATCGGATAATAGAGAGAAGTCCTTCCGGTAATTATACGGGTGAACTCCTTCGCCCCATGTATGGATTCCGTGGCGCCGATGGCGAGAAGACCCTCGGGCTGAAGGGCCCTGCTGAATTTACCGCATATCTTGAGTTTAAGGTCTTCTTCAAAATAAATAAGCACGTAACGGCAGAGGATGAGATCGAATCGTCCCATGGTGAGAAAAGAATCCATTAGATTGAGCTGTTTGAATGTGACCATCCTGCGAAGCTTTGCGTCAACGGTATAGACGAGGCCGTCTTTTTTAAAGTATTGCGTGAGAAACTCGTCCCGCATCCCACGCGAAACCGCAAGCTGGCTGTATCTGCCCGAGACGGCCATGAAAATTACCGATGGTGAGATGTCTGTCCCTATTATCTGAAATCTGCTCGCAGGCGGAGCAGTGGCTCCTGCCCTGGTGAGTACGGAGTCAATGAGCATGGCGAGGGAATATGCCTCTTGACCCGTGGAGGAGGCGGCGCTCCAGATGCGGACGGTTTGTTTCCGGGCCTTTTTTATAAGCCATGGCACGATCTTATTCTCCAGGGCATCAATAAAGGTAGAGTCCCTGAACCAGAGGGTCTCGTTTGTTGTCATGGCATCGATTACTTTTTTTCCAAGGGCGTTATTGTTAAGGGATATTTTTTTATAAAGATCCTTTAAGGTCTCGCACCCGTTTTGTGCCATAAGGACGGAGAGGCGGTTCTCAACGAGGTATTCCTTGCCGTAGTTAAGGGTAATACCGCTCTTGTCCTTAATATACTCTCTAAAAAGTTCGAACTCTTCTTTGCTTATAGCCATGGTATTAACGTCCCTTTGTCTTCTGTAACACCTTTAAGCACGGGGAAAAAAAGCCGCTTTTGTCTCTATCTTTATAACGCCCTTTATCTCTTAGGCATGCAGATATCAGTAATCCTCTTAGCGATATCCTTGAGGTCAAGGGGCTCATGAGTGAGCTTTGCCTCTTCTATGGAACGTGGCATTCCGTAGACCACGCAGGATTTTTCCGATTGTGTAAAACAGTACCCCCCTCCGTGCTCCTGTAGATACCGTACCCCTTTTACTCCATCTGCGCCCATGCCTGTGAGGATAACGGATAGTACTCTCTCCGGACGGTAGGCCTTTGTAAGTGATCTGAATAACACGTCCACTGAAGGTCGGCATGAGTTTTCCGGCGCGTAGTCGTGCATCGTAATGATAGGTTCGCCGTCAGAGCCTTTCCCTATCACCATGTGTCTGCCGCCCTGGGCGATGTAGACATTTCCGGCTAATATTTTTTCACCGTCAATTCCCTCGGATACGGTTAGGGCCGATTTTTCGTTGATGTTTTTAGCAAGAGATTTCGTAAAGAGCGCTGGCATGTGCTGAACAACTAATATGGGTACAGGGATGCGTGCGGGAAGCGCTCCAATGAGCTCTTCGAGGGCGCGCGGTCCTCCCGTGGACGAACCGATGGCAATGAGTTCGAGTCTGCGTGGCTCTTTTATGAGAGCGCTTGTCCTGGGCGTAACGGAAGTGGCCGATGGTACCCTCCCTTTGGCATAGGAAGTCTTTGTGAAAGTGCCGCCTTTTTTTTTTCTGTAGACAGATAATACATGACGAATCTGATCTTTAAGGGCTTGTTCCCTCTCTCCGAGTCTTTGCGCGCCCGGCTTGACGATAAATTCAAGGCAGCCGAGGCTCAGCGCTTTTACCGTCTCGTCAGCCGAGTGTGCGTTGGCCGCCGAGACGATAATAACACCTGTATCGGGATGCTCGGCGGCAATATGTTGGAAGGCCTCAATGCCTCCCATAACGGGCATCTCTATATCAAGGGTAACAAGGTCAGGTTTGTGAAGGGCTATCATATCAAGGCCCACCTTACCATTATTGGCCACGCCTACCACGTCACATCCGTTAATCGATGTAAGGGCCCTCTGGAGAATTGATCTGTAGGTGACGGAATCGTCTATGACTATAATTCTTATTCTCTTACCGTTCAAAATAATTACCTTTACCTTTATTGTCGAGCCGTGGCATGTAACTAATCTCGTGAAGGTATCGCTCAAAACGTTTATTAAATTAAAGGATATGCGCAGGATCTCTCTTTTTTCCTGGCCTTAACCTACTCCGATTAACGGTGTTTCATCCTCTTTTTCCATGGAGCAGAGCCACTCCGTTGAGAGCAGTGTGAGAAGCTCACGGCCATGTTGTACTACGCCAGAAACATAGGTGCCCGAGAGATGAGGCGGAGCGGATTCGATATTACTGTCATCGGCGTCCACTACGTCTCCTATGCGGCTTATAAGAAGGGCCAGTGTGTCAGGTGAGGTTGTGATACCTGCGTTAACGGCCTCGGGGCTCAGGTCCTCTTCTGTCTTTAAGATAATGATGCGCGATCTTGTAGAGAGAGGCACGGGGTTTGTTCCGAGACATCTGCCGAGGTTCAAGACAGTAACTATCTTACCGCGTAGATTTAAAAGTCCCTCTATTCGCTCATCAGCTCCATGTATGGGGGTGATGGTGAAAAAGCGGCTTATCTCCTTTACAGTGAGTATGGGTATGCCGTAGAGGGCGTTATCAACATAAAAAGTGGCGTATTGCATTATCTGCTCCTTGCAAGAGAATCCACAGGCCTTGTTGAGCCTCAAAATTATCAGCGGCTCTTATGACCTTCAGGTCGGGTTTGTAATCACGGCCGCTTTTGTAAGTTTTCTTATTAAACCCCTCAGGCCACTTTCGAGTAGCCCATTTTTTTGAAGAATTTTTTATACCTCATATCCGTTCCCATTATGTGTTTGGAGAGCCAGCCCTTCAGGAAACTCATGAGCTTGAGGTCTACCTCTGCCGCGCCTGAATCAAAATCATTTTTGAAGGCAAGTACCTCGTTCACGAGGGCAGTATGTTTCTCATGGTGCTCCTCATAGCCCTCGTAGCCAGTTTTTTTCATGAGTTCCTCTTCTTCGGTGAAGTGCTTTGCCGTATAATCGATTAATTCCCCAAGGATGATCCCCATACGTTCTCTTTCCGAGGCCATGGCCATGGCCTCGTGTACATCATTTATGAGGGTGAAGAGGCGTTTGTGCTGAGAATCAAAGGCTCCAACACCGACACTGTACCGATCATTCCATGCGATGAAGGGTTTAATCCCGGCCTTGCCTTTCCGTGGTCTTCCCTGTCTGGCCTGACTCCCTTTACTAATATCCTTTGCATAACCTTCATCTATGATAAATTGCCCCACAAGGTCGTTGAGGTTTCCCGTTA
>CAZSAY010000115.1:0-4088 GCA_964605225.1 uncultured Thermodesulfobacteriota bacterium
CTAATAGGATTTAAAGATAGAATCAGGAGTAAGAAAAGAAATTGAACTGAATTAGAGCATAGGCCCCATGAAAGAGCCCGGTGAGTTATCAGAGATGAAGTCCCCGAAGGATATTGCAAAATGACCTTTTCTCTTAAAAGTTGAAAGATCCGGGGAAAAAATAACGAATTCTTGAAAGCTCATTTAATACAATATTATTGATAGTATACCATCAGAAATTAAAGCACAAGGAAATAAAGGGTATAGATAAATAAAAAATGGAAATATTTATAAAACCTTATATCACAGGTAGTTATCTCTAGCAGGTAAATACATCTGCGGTGAGTATTAAGGTAAATATCTGATGGAATATGCCCTGCAAAGGTAACAGAGGGTTTGTGTGATAGAAGGAGTTAAGATACGAGAGGTCGAGGTACATAGTGAGGGCCTTAACCATTCCATCAACAAAAAAGTCCTAACATACTGATTTGTAACGATACCTGGCGAGATTAGGGATACTTCGCCGTGCATGTGAGAGAGGTAAGGGGTAGGGAGGCAAGTTGTGAAGTGACCGCGCCCCATATCTCAGAAGGCTCTTTGGGCCCTCTGCCGCTTTTTTGCTCACTAAAGAGGACTTCCGGGCCCTGCATGAAAACCCCGGGCACTCGGACTACAGGATGACGCTCTAATAGACTCATGTTCTTGATGACCGCAAAAGAGAGGCATGGTCACGTGAGGATGATTTTATGAGCAACCACGGCTGGGAGTAGAAATTATGAAGAGAAAAATTAGATGGGGGATTTATCTCTCACCCTAACTGGATTTCTTCTTTAATTCATCGCCATAAAGAGACCATGACTTCTCAAGAAACCTTTCAATTTCACCAGGCGGTCTCGGCTTTGATAAGAGATAACCCTGTATATTACCGCAGTAGTGCCTCTTGAGGAGTTCCAGCTGTTCCTCCGTCTCAACGCCCTCGGCTATGGTCTCGATGCCCAGGCTATGTCCCATCCTTATAATAGCCTTGACTATCGCCTCATCACCTGCGTCACTGGTTACGTCTCTTACAAAACCCTGATCGATCTTCAGCACATCTATGGGCATTATCTTCAGATAGGAAAGGGAAGAATAACCCGTTCCAAAATCATCTATGGCAAGCCTTATACCCAGTTTCTTAAGCGCCGATAGCCTTAGAATGGTCTCCTCGGCGTTTTTCATCAATATACTTTCCGTAAGTTCAAGCTCTAAATTTACGGGATCAAAGCCGGTTTCCTTCAGGACATCTGTCACCAATTGCAGGAAATTTTCCTGCGCAAACTGACGCATGGAGATATTGACGCTCACCCTGCAACCCTTAAGCCCCCTCTCCTGCCAGGCCCTTCCCTGAGCGCAGGCCTTACGAAGCAGCCATGCGCCAAGGGGGATTATAAGTCCTGTCTCCTCGGCCATGGGGATAAATTCACATGGGCTTCTAAGCCCCACATCAGGGTCCTGCCAACGCATGAGCGCCTCCATGCCCACTAACTCTCCGGTCTTGATATTGACCTGCGGCTGATAATAGAGCACAAATTCTTCCCGATCTATAGCCCTGTGGAGTTTGTGTTCCATCTTAATCCATTCGGAGCCGAGAAGCCCCATCTCTGACTCATAGAACATGCAGTTGTTCCCACCGGATAGCTTTGCCTGATACATGGCTGTATCAGCGGTCTTTAGAAGTAACTCGGGAGTCTCTCCACTATCGGGATATATGCTTACACCGATGCTTACGCTAAGACACAGATCATGGCCCTGCAGGCTAACAGGGGCATCAAGGACGGAAAAAATCCTCTTAACTATCTTAAGGATATGCTCTTGCTCTTTAATACCTACAACGAGTATTACAAACTCATCTCCCCCGAAACGGGCCACTGTGTCCCCGGGACGTATTGCGTCGCGAAGCCTCGCGGCCATCTCCTTAAGAAAGTCATCGCCTATATCGTGGCCGAGGGTGTCGTTTATATATTTAAATCTATCCACATCTACAAAGAGAAGCGCCACCATACGTCTCTCTCTTTTCATGGTAGCGATAACCTGCCTCAGCCGGTTATTAAAAAGACGCCTGTTAGGGAGCCCTGTAAGATTGTCGTGGTAGGCCATTGAGAATATCTTTCTTTCCGTTTCTCTACGCCTTGTAATGTCTTCTAAAATAACAAGGGCATCATGGTCAACTTTCCCATCGTGTACTATGGGGGTGATGTTGACTCGAAAATACTTTGCATCTCCATCTATTTCAAACCTTATGACCTTCTCGGATCTAAGCGCATCAGCGCCTAATGCGGAAGAGATCATATCCTTACATCTCTCGCCAAGGGGAGTTTCAAGGATGTGCATACCTACGGATTTCGTATCCATGGAAAACATGCGGTAGAAGGAAGGATTGGCGGATAAGATTTTAAGGTCCCTTGATATAGACAGAAGGCCCGTGGGGACGCTCTGTACGATATTATCCGCATAGGCCTTGAGTGCCATTTTCTCGGCGTAGGCCCTGGCCTTGAGCTCATTTTCCGAGGCGGCCTTAGCCTTCTCTGACTCTGCGGCAATGCGTTTTATAAAGACCCTTATTACAAGAAAATACAAAAAAGGAGCACTGATTATGGAGAGCAGTATGGCGTCGCCGAAGTACTCCAGTGCCGTCTCCTCGACATCGAGATACTTGAGGATAAGCATGACAATAAACTCGACAATAAAAATAACACCGATGAAACGGATGAAAAGCACAAAGGATCTTTTGCTTTGAGGGGAGGTATCTTTTGATTGGGTGTGATTCATGGTGAAGCCCCTCTCGTTGCGCATTATGAGATTGAAGAGGGAAACATTATTACACTGCCCCGAAATAATCTAAGTGGTACTAATTTATAGATATAAAGCCCTCAAGATATTACTACTCCAGTTTATCTGGTGGAGGGTATCGGGATCGAACCGACGACCTGCTCGATGCCGACCAGCACTTTTTCCAATTAGCTATAACAACTTGTTTTTATAAGTAAAAGGGGCCGTAATTCAATACAAGGTGGTTACGCCACTATATAGACGGAGGCATGACACCCCACCCTTTCCCAACCTCTATCAAACTGCTTTCAGGTCTTCTCCCATGCCCATCCATTTTGGCAGGGGCTCTCCTGTTGCTTCGTGATAGACGGTCTCGGGAGCGATATCAACATCATCAGGCCAACTCAAGACGCCCAGCTCCCGATTGAGACTGAACTGCTTGAAATACTCTATATCTGCAAAGCGGGCGAAGACGCCGCCCTTTTCAGCGTAATCTTTAAAGTCTACAACGCCCTTCATGTCGTTATCAAAGGTGAGCTCTATCTTGTATTCATCAACATATCTTGCGTTCACAATGTCATACATAACTCACCCCTTTATGCGAGCGGCTTTATCCTGAAAAGAGGCTTCTTTTCACCGGCCAGTCTCCAGTCTTTTAAAAGCTCATGCCTGTGAATCTCGGCCCACTCCATGACAAGACCTAAGGCCCTTGGCGGAAGAACTCCATCCAATACCGCAAAGTCTTCTATTCTTATGATTGCACTGTGTTCTCCATAACGAGCATGAAAGTGCGGCGGGTTATGGTCGCCGTGGAACA
Organism: uncultured Thermodesulfobacteriota bacterium; assembly: GCA_964605225.1. Lineage (GTDB taxonomy): Bacteria > Desulfobacterota > GWC2-55-46 > GWC2-55-46 > JADFVP01 > JAJRZX01. The sequence goes on from CAZSAY010000115.1 coordinate 3,605, forward strand.
TGGCAATTATAATTCCAAAAAACCTGCTTATCTCCGGCATCCTGATTTATAGTTTATTAAAAATCTCTTTAAAAATCAATGTAAAAAGACCAGCCGGGATGATGGCCCTGTATTATTTCAAGGTTACAAAAGGAAGATTCTACAATAAGGTCCCCTCAACGCCATGGGATAAGGCTGTTAAGCTCTTTAGGGCATGGTTCGAGGTCAACGTCAAGCCCAACACGCAGAGGATGTACGAAAACGGCCTTAAGAACCTTTCTCCCCACTTCGACAGGCTCACTCTCGATAAAATTTTGCCACAGATGGTAGAGCAATATAAAGCCATGAGACGCATAAAAGTCAAGCCTGCGACTGTGAATCGTGACCTATCCACCTTAAAAAGGCTCTTTTCTCTAAGCGAGGAATGGGGTCTTGTTGAGGTCAACCGGATTCGCAAGGTCAAGCTTTTCAGGGAAAACAACTCCCGAATCCGTTTTCTTGTTGA
>CAZSAY010000116.1:0-4068 GCA_964605225.1 uncultured Thermodesulfobacteriota bacterium
GGCGAGTTAAAGGCTGTAATAGCGGGCAGGGAAAACTTCAAGTCTATCATAAGAGACGAGTTTTTGAAGAATACTCAAGTGATAAGAAAAGACGGTTTTATAGCCCCGGGCTTCACGTATTTTGATTACGTATCTACTTTCCATGGCATTATATCCGACTGGAGCCGAAAGGGCGATGAGCTTACCTTTACCATAGCCGATACCCTTGCCAGTGCGGCAAGCACGGATCTACCCGTTAGCAACTCAAGCGGAACGCAGTCCATTGACTACTCCAATATGCATCCGGGAGAGATAATGAAAGACCTTCTGCTCAATAAACTGGGTATGGATGCATCGACTATCAATGTCTCCAGCTTTGATACGGAGTCCTCTCGATGGCTTAACGGGTGGTCCTTCAGCCGCGTACTTACAGAGCCGGCAGAGGCCAACAAGATATTAAATGAACTTCAGATAGAGACCAATTCCTTCGTAGTCCATGACGGGCTCAATGTGAACATGAAGGTCTTTGCCCCGCCTCCTCCCGGCACAACCGTAGAGAAGTGGACGGAAGGAACCCACATCATAGAGAAGACCCTTACTCAGAAGTCGGGATACAAAGATAAGTTTTTTAACCGGGTGGTGGTTTATTTCGACTATAAGGGTTCCGGCGATAGCACGGATAGTTTCGAGAGCGCGGTTATAGCCGTGGACGCGGCATCGCAGGACGCGAGCCAGTGGAACGAGGTTTCCACGAAGACGATAAAGAGTAAGTGGATAAAGTCCCTGACACACACTCAGCCTGTGAATATAACAGGGGCCACCTTATATCACCTCTCAAAGAACAACGGTCCCGGCGCAGGTGTTATTACCTTCACCTATGTTGCAAACGGTAGCCATACAATGAAGTGGGCCGCTCCCGGCGAGGCGGCAGGAGGCGCGGTGAGCGTATCATCTCCCGGTAAATATACGTTTTATTCATCAGAGAAGAGCAAGTGGATAAAGCTTATTGTGGATTATGACAATCTGCCCGCGCAGGGTAAAAGCGATACGATAGATATCTCTACCCTTAATGGCCTTAGCATGGCGATGCAGTTGGCGCAGAAGGTATTGAACCGCTACCGTGACCCCGTCTCCACTATAAGCTTCGAGATGGACATCAATAACATGGTCTATAACTCAAGTTTTATACGTCCCACTGATCTTAAGGACATTCAAACTGATGAGGCCTTTGAGTATGGACAGGCCACATGGGATAGTGAGCGTGTGATGATCACGAAGGTAAGGCCCGATATGAGCAACCACAGGGTCAGGATTGAGGCGGTAGAGACAAAGCTATACAGGCGTTATGGTTTTGTCGCCCCCCTGGGCCAGCCTGATTATCCCACGGCTACGCAGGCGGAGAAAGAGCGTGCCTATATAGGAGACAGCACAAACAAGGTTGGCGGCGGCACGGAAGACGGATACATAATATGGTAAGGAGGGCAATGAATGGCAACGCCTACTAAGAACTGGACGGATATCCCGGACACGGCTATTGACGCGGATAGCCCGCTTGATACTACGCTCATGACGGAGATAAGGGACGATCTTGTGCATGTGCGCGAATGGCTGGGGCTAAACTATACGGCGGCGCAGGACCATAATCATGATGGCATTAACAGCGCACTTCCCGGGGCCACGGGTTCTTATACCGTCTCGGGCGCCGTAGCTGACCTTGTCCTTGCCGCCGATACGGAGCGGTGGAAGCTTGGGGATTTTAACGGAACGTGGACAAAGGTCAAGGAATTCAAGGTTGGCCGCGGCGGCTTGTTGAAGATTGTTTTTGATGGCAAGTATATCCTCTTTGCCGGCGCTCCAACTACCGTAGGCGCAAGGATATACAAAAATTCCATCCCATATGGAACGGTGCGTAGCTTTACAACCGTGTATCAGACTTTCACAGAGACACTGGGGGGGCTTGTCCCAGGCGACCGTATTCAATTGTATTATGTCTGTAACGGAGCCGATGACAAGGTATATGTAAGGAACTTTCGCATATACGCGGATAGTAACTTTAAGTCCGTTGTCAATCTGGATTAGGTAAAGGAGGGTGCGATGAGTCTGGAAAAAGACGCTAATCTCTGGATGGCCGTGAGCGGAGGACTCCTGGCTCTATGGTCCGCCATGCTCTCATATGTGCTGAGGGCCTTCGGGCAGAAAATGGACAGGCTGGAGGTTCAAAATGTCCCGAAGCCTGAATGCGGTTTCTTTCGTGAAAACACAAAGGAGATTCTGCGCGAGATAAAGGATGTCCTCGCCGAAAACAACAGGGATATCCAGAATATCAACAATACCATCACAAGGATTGCCACGAAGATGGAGGCCTTTGATGAAGGACTTTGACCGCGCCATGGAGTTTGTCTTCAGCTGGGAGGGGGGGTATGTTTTTGACCCGAAAGACCCCGGCGGTGAGACTCGCTGGGGAATTTCCCGGCGGGCCTATCCCATGCTTGATATAAAAGACCTGACAAAGGATGAGGCGAAGGATATATACAGGCACCACTATTGGGAGAGGGCCGGTTGCAACGGGCTATCCTGGCCTCTTAACATGGTGGTCTTTGATACGGCAGTCAACATGGGCGTAAAAAGGGCGCTGGATTTTTTATCACGTACCGAGTCCTGGCAGGATTACGTCATTTTGCGCATTGATTATTATGCCCGCGTACTTGGGCGGAAGACCTATCTGAGGGGATGGATAAACAGGTCCGTTGCCCTTTACAGGACGGCGGGAGATGAGCATCCGCTCTCATCATGCAAAAAAGGAGGTAAATGAATATGGAGAGTTACACAGGAGCACACGTCATAGAGGCACTTGTACTCGGGGGTCTTCTTACCCTCGTAGGCACGGTAGTATATTACAGGAGGTTCTCCCAGTGGACGAAGAAGCTCAGGGAGAAGCTGTGAAGAAGGCAGGCCTCTGTATTGAGTGCGGCAGGCTGGCAAGGATATATCTAAAGACTTGTCTCTGTGAGAAATGTACGAAGCGCCGGGGTTTGCCTGCCCCCTGCAAGGACCATGGAGGAGAATCAGGAGGAAAATGATATGACCCCTCTAATAGGAGACCTCATAGAGAGCACGGTAGGCAAGGTTGTGGGTAAACTCACTGACCACTACCTGCCTCCCTCTATGAGCCAGATAGAGAAGACGGAGTTTCAGTTAAAGGCCAGGGAGCTTGCTGTTGAAGAGGGCAAATCCGCCATCGCTGATATGCAAAGCGCCCGTACTCTCGCCATTAAGGAGGCAGAGGGCGCCCCTGCCTGGGCCAATGTTTTGAAGGTTACTCACAGGCCCCTCTGGTCTTTCGTAATGCTCGCCATTTTCAGCTGGACCATACTTGCCCCTTATCTCGGGTATCCTCAGATACCACTTACAGAGGTGCATAAATCCATCATGCAGACAGTGATAATCTTCTATTTTGGCGGGCGGAGTGTGGAAAAATCCATAGCCATGATAAAGACCGGCTGATTTACCTGGCACTTTGGCACGGCAGGGCTGTTGACATACCCCGGTGATAAAAGTTAAAATATAATATGAACGCAAGGACCTTATATTATCATCGGGGTCATCTTCGTAATCGTAGGCATCGTCCTCGGCATGGCGCCAAAGATACCCTTTTCGGGCAGGCTTCCCCGCAACCTTTACCTCATAAAGGACCACTTTTTCTTCTATTTTCCCCTTACCACCTCAATAATCATAAGCGCCGTAATCTCTCTTCTCATATAGTTCTTTGTAAGACGATGATGTTGCAAAAAAGAGAATTAATGAGTTACTGTTGTTTTTTTTACACAGCAGGAACTTAACCCCTAAGGTGCAACTATTTAATTTACAAGGTTTTTTTATCTTGGCACGCTTTTTGTATGTTATCTATGACAATGATGCAGAAGACCATTAAAAAAGAGATATCATTTTGCGGCGTCGGCCTCCATACAGGGCGCAACGTCATGGTAAAGTTGGTTCCGGCAAATAAGGATAGGGGCGTAAGGTTTATTAGAAAGGACCTGCCCGGTTTTCCTTCCATAAAGGCCGAGGGAGCCAATGTTGTAAATACCA
>CAZSAY010000117.1:0-4063 GCA_964605225.1 uncultured Thermodesulfobacteriota bacterium
GTGAGTCTTTAATGACCAAATTCGAGATATGTATACAGGGCAAGAACTTCCTTATCAAGAGGAATGGCGAGGTCAAAAAAAACGGCTTTTACGCTGTGCGGTTTATAGAGGCCGAAGACACCTCAAGCGCCGTGGAAAAGGCAATGGACCTGTTCAGAACCGAACTCAAGGGACTTGTCCTTAATGACGAATCCGACCCCCCGAAGATGAGGGTTGTAGATGTGCGTGATGTCTATTTTTTCGAGAAGACCATGGTCTTCGGCGATATCGAACTGCCGCCAAGGGGTTACCTATGGGACGATTAAGAGGGGCGGGGCATGAACCAAGGGGCTGTCTACCTTTTTATCAGTATCAATAATTCTTAACCCGCATTTTGTGATTTACCACTCCTGATATGCCTGCGACGCAGGTCAAACAAGACTGAAAAATCTCTCCTTTTTTTGCGGCCCCGCTATTGCAATTTAGAAGGCACACAGCGCGACGAGGTTAGAGAGCTGAAGTGCGCGGTCCTGGAGATAATAAAAGGTATCTCCTCTTCAGCAAAGGATTGCTCTGCGAGGGCATCGTAAAAATCAAAATATTGCCGCGGGCATGTAATTAAAGGCAAGCCTCTCAGCCAATCGAGATCGAGGTCTGTCTTTTCTCCCCACTTCCTTGATATTACAACCTCATTCATATCTGTATTTGTATAAATAAATATTCTGTCCGGGTCTCCTTCGCAGGCAGTGTACTGTGTTATCTTATATACACCGGGCCTGAAATCTCTCCCGTAATATCTGCGGATAACATTGGTGTTCTTATCGAACTCTTCTACATTACTTTTTTCATAACTCGCCTCTATTTCGCCCTTGGCGGCCAACTGGAGCCAGAATTTCTTCAGGCTAAACCCTGCCGATGTTTCAACTTTTCCGACATGTCTCGAAGCGATTGCCGTCTTGGTATTACAGGGTTTTCTTATGCCGCTAATTCCATCTATAACACTCAACCTGAAGGTCGCGGCTTCCTGTGGAGTAATTTTTTTTGATAAATCCACCATAGCGCCATTTGCTCTTGGTATGGATATATTACGGACAAAACTCTTATCAACGCCCGGTATTTTATCTTTTCCAATTTTTAGGACAAATGAACCATCTGATTCACTTACAAAAGGATATTTTTCTCCCCGGCTGAATCCAACAACGAGCCTTACGCCAGTTGCAATGGGTACGATTATATCCTTAGGACGGGTAATAAAAACCCACTTATCCCCTCCAAGACGCCTCAAAGACTGTAACTGGTCGTTATCCCAATACATGCCCTTTTTGATATATGCGGCTATACCGCTCTCTGAAAAGACGAGCTGACGTTCAGACATTCTGTAGCTTACGGCTAAATCCCCTTTGTACAGCCTTGTGCCAGCGGGGAAATAAGTAAATGCATTTGGCTGGAATTCATAGGTCTCAGGCGCGGCAAGCTGTACAAAGACACTCTTTGAGACAAGCAGATCATTTGAGGCCAAGGCCATGGACGGGCAGAATAAAAGGAGGATTAAAAATATTGTATTCTTCACAGGTACCTCTCTTGCTTCAGATAAAGCAAAAATTTAAGGCCGAACTCAAAAAACATATAGAGATTGCGTTAAGAGTTCACGACACGCTCCTTACCCCTTAACCCCATACCCGAGATAATTGATAGATAAATCCCCGGATATATTAAATTCCATGCGTAGCGGATTGAGGCTCATGCCCTTTAGCTCCTTCACCTCTACGCCGAGACCCTCAAAAATTTCCACAAGGGTGGAGGGGCGGACGAATTTATTATAGTCATGGGCGCCGCGGGGGATGATGCCGAGGATATTCTCGGCGGCATAGATGGCAAAGAGCCTTGCCTTCAGGGTTTTGTTCAAGGTGCTGAAAAAAAAGAAGCCGCCTTTTGTAAGTAGTCTCACGGCGTCTGCGAGAAAAACCGTCAAGTCCTCGACGTGCTCAAGGACTTCTGAGCAGGTGATGATGTTAAACTTTTTGGGCCGTGCTTTACGCAGTTTTTCAATGGAAGAGACGCGGTAGTCTATCTCCAATCCACCCGCCTCGCAGTGCCTTCTGGCCGCCGCGATGGAGCGCTCCGAGAGGTCTATGGCCGTCACAACCGCCCCGGCCTTCGCGAAGCTCTCCGATAAAAGCCCGCCGCCGCATCCGATATCAAGGACCCTTTTTCCGCTTACATCTCCGGCGTGGCCCATGAAATAATCGAACCTCAGGGGGTTTATCTTATGCAGGGTGAAGAGCTTTCCCTTGGGGTTCCACCACTCGTCGTCAAAGGGCTCGAATTTATCCGATTCTGTCGTCATTTTTAGTCGTCCTCTTTAAAAAGACAGGGTCACAGGTACGGCCCTATCCATCTATACCGTAGTCCTTCCACTTTTTATCAACAAGGTCTCTTATCACCTTATCCATCTCCACCTTTTCGCCCCAGGCCCTTGTGACCTCCGGGGGTTGTTTATTTGTCGCGTCTATGCCAAGTTTACCGCCAAGGCACTCCACTGGAGAGGAAAAATCAAGGTAATCAATGGGGGTATTTTCAATAATAATCGTATCACGGCCCGGGTCAACGCGCGTGGAAATGGCCCAGATAACATCCTCCCACTTATGTACGTCGATGTCCGCGTCAACGACAATAATGTACTTTACATACATGAACTGCTTTAATACTCCCCATAGCCCCATCATAATACGCCGCGCGTGACCGGGGTATTGTTTTTTGATGGAGACAACGGCGATTCGGTAAGAGACGGCCTCCATGGGGAGAGAAAAATCGACGATTTCAGGAAACTGCGCCCGTAAGGAGGGCAGATATATATCGTTGAGCACGGTGCCGATGACGGCGTCTTCCTTGGGGGGCCTTCCCGTGATGGTCGTTAGATACATGGGACTGCGCCGCATGGTGACGGCCTTAAGATGAAAGACGGGAAACTCCTCTGCGCTGTTATAATATCCCGTATGGTCGGCAAAGGGGCCCTCAAGGGCCGTCTCGCCATGACGTATCTCCCCCTCAAGGACTATCTCCGAGCTTGCCGGAACCTGTAACGGGATGGTCTTGCAATCCACAAGCTCTATGGCCTTTTTTCGAAGTACCCCGGCAAAGTGAAACTCGCCGATATTTTCAGGCACGGGCGTGACGGCGGCAATCGTCGTGGCGGGCTCGCATCCAAGGGCTATGGCCACGGGCATGGGTTTGTTAATATTCTCCCATATTTTCAGGTGCCTCGCCCCGCCTCTGTGGCGAAGCCAGCGCATGATGAGCCGCCTGTCATCAAGGACCTGCATCCTGTAAATGCCCACGTTCTGCGGGGTTTTTCCGCTTGGCGGACCCGTGACTACAAGGGGCCATGTGATAAGAGGGGCGGCGTCTCCGGGCCAGCATTTTATGATAGGAATACCCCTTAATGAGGCCTCAGCCCCCTTATGCACCACTTCCTGACATTGAGCCCTTGAGACGGTCTTTGGGCCAAGGGTAAGGGCCTTGCCGAAAAAGGGTATCTTCTTCACGGCGTCCCAGAGCCCGTCGGGAGGCGTGGGCTTTTGCAGTAAGGCGATGAACTCGCCGATCTTGACGAACTCGTCCTCGGCGACTCCGAGCCCCATGGCAACCCTCTCGCGTGTGCCGTAGAGGTTGGCCACAACAGGCATATCAGAGCCCTTTACCTTCTCGAAGATAAGGGCGGGGCCGCCTTTTTGAACGAGGCGCTCCATTATTTCCGCTATCTCAAGCTCAGGGTCTACCTCAACGGAGACCCTTTTTAAGAGGCCCTTTGCTTCCAGATGGGTTAAAAACCCTCTCATATCGTTAAATACGGGCATGTTTACCTCTCATTAAAAAACCTTTCGCTTTCTTTTGGAAAAAAGAAAGCTTGGCAAAGAAAACCATAATGGGGATCACTTATGTTCATTGAATATACGCCTCGCGTCCCACATAACCTTTTACATCAGGTCCATAATTATAAAAACAAGGATAACCCCTCCCATGACGGCGTTTGCAAGAAAACCTTTGAAGGCCGTCGCGGGTCGGGGATTTTTTTTAAGGGCCC
>CAZSAY010000118.1:0-4014 GCA_964605225.1 uncultured Thermodesulfobacteriota bacterium
ACAATGTAATCGTGGACAAGGACGTCTATTGTGGAGGCAAAGGAGCGTAGCGCCAAGGCGATGGGCTGTGAGGGGGTATCTTCGGCGGCGGTGAGGGTGAGGGCGTTGTGGATAAATATGATGGAGCGCGCGTTATTCTTAAGGGCCTTTTCAAGTATGAGCCGTGGTGATAGATCTACTATATCGGGGCGGCCATCGCATATGGTCTCAAGGCCTATGGCGTGGTTCTTGGAGTTAAGATAAAGGGCGTATAACGACTCGCCGTTATCGGGGCCGATACGCCCGGCCACATAAGAAGCCACATCCTCAGGCGCGTTAAGTGCCTTACCGTGGTTGACATCTTCTTTTATTAAAGCGCCTGTCAGCTCCTTTAGCATGGCTATAAGTATTGAGGCGTTATCCCCCACGCCGGGCACACGGCTCACCTCAGGTCTCGGGGCATCAAGGACGCCGCGGATACTGCCGAATTTTTCAAGAAGGGCCTTGGCGTAGGGCTTTACGTCCACACGTGGTATGGAGTAGGTGAGAAGAAGCTCCAGTATCTCATACTCATGAAACCCCGAGAGGGAGGACCCCTTGAACTTTTGCCGGAGCCTCTCCCTGTGACCGAAATATGTCTTGTGCTCTCCTCTCATAAGTAGACCTCATCGGTGTTTTTCATGGATGCGATTCCCTGAGGTTCTTCAATCCTCTACCTCAAAACAGAATTTTTACTATCATACACCCATTTGCCCACTTTAAAAATGGTTTTTATGAAATTATTTCAACTTTTGGGTCCCATATGCCCTCTTTTCTGCCCTCAAAAGCCTTTTAATCCCTTAAAATCATTTTTTTAAACGTTACAGCCAAATTCAATACCCCGGGTCGAAAGATATCCTCAGTCATCTCCTTTAAGCCCCTTTAAAAAGGGTTTTATGAGGTCCATGGGCAGGGGAAAGATGGTGGTGGAGTTTTTCTCGGCGGCTACCTCTGTAAGGGTCTGGAGATATCTGAGCTGTAGGGATACGGGGTTCTGGCTTAGTAGATTGGCGGCTTGAAGTATCTTCTCGGCGGCCTTGAACTCACCCTCGGCGTGTATGACCTTGGCCCTCTTTTCCCTCTCGGCCTCGGCCTGCTTTGCCATGGCCCGCTTCATCTCTTCAGGTAGATCAATGCCTTTAAGCTCAACTACGCCCACCTTTATGCCCCAGGGGTCTGTCTGCTGGTCCAGTATGGACTGGATGTGCTTGTTTATCTTGTCTCTCTCCACAAGGAGCTCGTCGAGCTCGGCCTGACCGCATACGCTCCGTAGCGTTGTCTGTGCGAGCTGGCTCGTGGCATATAGAAAATTCTCAACGGCGATGATGGCCTTCTCGGGGCTTACGACATGAAAGTATATGACGGCGTTTACCCGCACAGAGACATTGTCCCTTGTGATGACCTCCTGCGGTGCCACGTCCATGGTGATGGTCCGAAGGCTCACCTTTATCATCTTCTGAACCCCCGGTATGATGAGAATCAGCCCCGGGCCCTTTACGGCCTGATACCTGCCTAAAAAGAAGACTACACCCCTGTCGTATTCGCGAAGTATCTTTACTGCGCTGAAGAGCAGGAGGATAATAATAACCGCGAGGACAATTAACCCTGTAACGACATTTAACGGCATACTCGGCCTCCTTGAGCTTGACGGCCCCTGCTATTGGGGACGGCTTACGCTATGATTTTTTTAACGGTAAGGAGCAGTCCCTTTATACCTACCACCACAATGGCCTCGTCTTTTTTTATCTCGCCTTGAGTCGTAGCGTCCCAGTACTCCCCCTCTACAAAGACCCTTCCCCGTGAATTCGGCCCAAGGGCTTCAATGGTACGGCCCTCTAGCCCTATCATGCCCTCGGCGCCTGAAATAGAGCGTTTTTTGCGCATTGTGAGGGCCATGCGCATGGTGAAGGCCACAAGGCCTGTCATAAAGAGCACGCCCGGCATCATTACCCAGAGGGATAGCCGCATGAAAGGGAGCGGCGAATCAAAGAGCATGATGGAGCCGAGCACAAGGGACACGAGCCCGGCAAGCGTCAGTAACCCGTAGCTTACCACATTTATCTCGACGATAAAGAATATAAGGGCCATGCCGATAAGGAGGAGGCCGGCGTAATTTATATTGAGGGTATGTAAGGCGTAAAAGGCGAGTATCAGTGAGATGGCGCCTACGACTCCGGGCAGTATGGAGCCGGGATTTGATAGCTCGAAGTAAAGCCCCATGATACCTATCATCATAAGGACATAGGCGACGTTAGGGTCTGAGATGGCCTTTAATATCCTCTCGCGAAGCCCCATCTCGATTACCCGGACCTCGCTCCCCGCTGTATTGACAACCGCCGGTCCGGCAAGGAGCTCGACCCGCATACCGTTAATTTTTTTAATGAGCTCTGTCCTGTCTTTTGCCAGAAGGTTTATGACGCCGAGTTTAAGCGCCTCTTCGGCCGTAACGTTTACGCTCTTTCTTACGGCGTCTTCAGCCCACTTCGCGTTTCTCTTCCTTTTTACTGCGATGCCTTTTATATATGCGGCCGCGTCATTTTCCACCTTTTTGAGCATGGTCTTGTCCATCTTGCCGCCCCCCATTGCCACGGGATGGGCCGAGCCGATGTTGGTGCCCGGGGCCATGGCGGCTATATGGGCGGCATAGGTGATGAAAACTCCGGCAGATGCGGCGCGCGAACCCGCCGGGGCAACGTACACCACTATGGGCACGGTGCTCGAGAGCTCTGCCTTTATTATCTCGCGCATGGAGAGGTCAAGCCCTCCCGGAGTATCAAGCTCTATGATGAGTGCAGAGGCCTTTTCCAGCTCGGCTTTTTTTATATTGGCGATAAGGTACTCGGCCATCACGGGGTTTATAACACCCTCTGCCCGAACATCGTAGATCACTGCCGCCGCGCTCTTATCACCTTCGGCTTTTTTCTTCCCGCCCTCGGAGCCTGAGGCAAAGACAGGGCCAAGGGCAATAAAAAACAGGAGGCATATAAGAAGAATTTTATCTCGACTATACATACCAATATCTTAGCAGTATAAGGGCCCCTTGGAAAGGGGCGAGGTTATTTAAGAAAATTGGTGGGGGGTAGATGAAGGGGGAAAGGGGTTAAAAGGGGGGCGCGGCTCAGCCCTTCAAGGCGCTTAGGGCAAGCAGGATATCTCCCCATACCGGTTTTCTAAGAGCCCTCTTGCCTATAAGCTCCTTTATGCCGTATGTGGGCACTACCTTAATGCCATCAAAATCAGCGAAGTCTCCCCTTGAGCCTTCTATATCAGAGGTGCCCGTAAGTGCCAGGCAGGCCTCCTCTCCCATGGCTACGACAACAAGGGGGCTCTGCCCCTTTATCTTTTCCCGTAAGAGGGGTGCGCAGGAGCGGTAGGCCTCTTTAAGGGCCCCGGGGTCCGTGCCTTCAGGCACAATGCACCCCATGGCAAAGAAAAGCGAGATATCGCCATCTTCAAGACCTGCCGCGTCTTTTGCGGCTTTTATGATTTTGCCTGTCTGTTCGCCGACTCTTCCTGTAAAGGGGCTATACTCCCCATTTTCAGCGCAGGGCGGCGGCTCTGCCGAGACAAAGGCCAGCTTCGAATGCCCTTCGCCCCAACCCCTGAAAAGCCCGGCCCGGTCTGATTTAAATGGGCAGGCAGGGCATTCAATGGACTCATTACTGGAGAGGGATTGGAGCGGGGGACTGGAAACCACATCAAGCCCCGAGAGCGAGGCATACTCAAGGTAGGCTGTTGTATCTTTAAGAAGGCTATTAAAAGGGGATGTTCCGTAACTCATGTTTCATCTACGCTTTAGAGGATTTTGCCCTTGATGTAAGACTTATCATGATACCACCTTCCGCTTTCTTTTGGAAAAAAGAAAGCTTGGCAAAGAAAACCAATAGGGGGTCGATACTGCCGCTAACGTCTCCCGTGGCCACCCTTGGATACAGGCTTTGCCCTGACAAAAAGCTTGGCAAAGAAAACCAATAGGGGGTCGATACTGCCGCTAAC
>CAZSAY010000119.1:0-4000 GCA_964605225.1 uncultured Thermodesulfobacteriota bacterium
TACGGGCCTTTTTCTGCGCGGCAAGGAGGATGGATTTATCCTCTCCCATGGCGCGTTCAAGTGCCTTGATGGATTTATCCCTGCCCACAAAGAGGGGCAGAACCATGTATGGAAATACGATTATATCGCGTAGCGGTATCAGCGGGACTATAATGCCGTCTTTTTTCAATTCATCGTCCTTATCATTTTTAAAGTATAGTATTCCCATAGTCTCTGAAGGTCTCCTCTTTTAATCGTAGCAAGAGGTGCGTACAAGGCGGTCTTTAAGCCGTCTCCGCCTCGTTACCGTATACTATGATTGGTTTTCCTTTTTCATGGATAACGTCCTCGTTGAGGATGCACTCCTTGATGTTGGTCTGAGAGGGTAGCTCGTACATTGTGTCGAGCATAACATGCTCAAGGATGGCACGAAGCCCTCTGGCCCCGGCCTTTCGCCTCATGGATTCCCTGGCGATAGCGCCGAGGGCGCCATCGGTAAACTTCAAGAGCACATTCTCAAGCTCAAAAAGCTTCTGGTACTGTTTAATGATGGCGTTACGGGGCTCGGTGAGAATCCTTACGAGGTCTTTCTCGTCAAGCTCGCCAAGGGTGGCTACTACAGGGAGCCGCCCCATGAACTCCGGTATAAGCCCGTAGTGGAGAAAATCCTCGGGCTCCACATCAAAGGGTATTTTTTTCTTACCCTTTGCACCGCGCTTGGCCGTAGCTGTACGAAAGCCTACGGTGCGCTTTCCCACCCTCTGGGCGATTATGTCATCAAGGCCGTTAAAGGCTCCGCCGCATATGAAGAGGATGTTGGAGGTATCTACCTGGAGAAACTCCTGTTGAGGATGCTTTCTCCCGCCCTTTGGCGGCACATTGGCCACAGTGCCTTCGATTATCTTCAGAAGGGCCTGTTGCACTCCCTCCCCGGAGACGTCCCTTGTTATGGAGGGGCTATCGCTCTTTCTGGATATCTTGTCTATCTCGTCTATATAGACGATGCCGCGCTTACAGCGGTCTATGTCATACTCGGCGTTCTGCAGGAGGCTGAGGATGATGTTCTCAACGTCTTCGCCTACATAACCGGCCTCCGTAAGGGTGGTGGCGTCGGCTATGGTGAAGGGCACATTAAGGATGCGTGCCAGCGTCTGCGCAAGGAGCGTCTTACCTGAGCCCGTAGGGCCTACAAGCAGGATATTGCTCTTCTCTATCTCAACATCACCGAGTGAGGCCTTGCTCTCTATCCTCTTGTAATGGTTATGAACGGCAACGGCAAGGACCTTCTTCGCCCCTTCCTGGCCGATTACATACTCATCAAGTATCTTTTTTATCTCTTTCGGCTTGGGTATCTTATCTTCGTGTTTCTTGAACTCGTCCTTCTCATACTCCTCGGCGATGATGTCATTACATAATTCGATGCATTCGTCGCAGATATAGACCATGGGGCCGGCAACGAGTTTTCGCACCTCATCCTGGCTCTTTTTACAGAAAGAACAGGTAAGATATCCGCTATCATGTTTGTTTACAGTCATGGCCTTCCCTATGATTCAGGTAAGATTTTGCTAAGGTTACGCCCTACGGCGCTAAAACGCGCCCCTGTATAATTCAGTTTCTCTTTTCTATCACTTTATCTATTATACCATATTCCTTGGCCTCTTGCCCGCTCATATAAAAATCCCTCTCCGTATCCTTGTGTATCTTTTCAGTGGTCTGCCCCGTATGTTTAACGAGTATCCCCGTAAGCTCCGTCCTGATTCTGACTATTTCCTTGGCCTGTATGTCTATATCCGTGGCCTGCCCCTGCGCGCCTCCAAGGGGTTGGTGGATAAGGATACGGGAGTTTGGCAGTGCGAACCGCTTGCCCGCGGCCCCGCCTGCAAGGAGAAGGGCGCCCATGCTTGCCGCCTGCCCCATGCACATGGTAGTAACGGCAGGTTTTACATACTGCATGGTGTCGTATATGGCAAGCCCGGCACTTACCACGCCGCCGGGGGAATTGACATAGATATGGATATCCTTTTCAGGGTCCTCGGACTCAAGAAAAAGAAGCTGGGCTATAACTACGTTGGCAATGTTGTCATCTATGGCGCTTCCGAGAAAGATTATACGGTCTTTGAGGAGCCGCGAGTATATATCAAAGGCCCTTTCACCGCGGCCGGTCTGTTCAACTACGATAGGAACAAGCATCTATCCTCCCTCTCCTGGAACCGGTTACATGACGGAAACGTCAATTTATTCGGCCTTTTTTGACGAGTCTATTATAAGGTCAAAGACCTTCTCGTGCTTAAGGCCGTCCTTTATCATCTCAAGATTACCCTCTCTCTGAATCCTCGTCATGAGGGAATCCACGGGGAGGTTACGCTCGGCGGCGAGCTCCCTTATGGCCTCTTCCACCTCTTCGTTGGATATCTCCATCTTCTCCTTCAAGGCGATGGCGTCGAGTATCATGTCCTCTTTTGCCCTTCTCACCGCAAGGGGACGGTACCTCTCTCTTACCGAATCTTCACTTAGCCCCTTGTCCGCGGGGTTTACCATACCCGCGCGCATGTTCTCGACAACGCTCTTGAAGATAAGTTCGTGGTACTTCTGTGCGAGGGCATCGGGCACCTCAAGATCACGCCCTTCTATGAGTTTATCAAGGATAATCTCCTTCAATCTGTTTTTTTCCTCTTTTTCCTTTGACTTCTTTATCTCCGCGGCGACTCTTTCCTTAAGGGCCTCGAAGTTTTCACACTGGAGCCCTTTTGCGAACTCGTCATCTATCTCGGGGGCGGTCTTTTCCTTAACGGCCTGCACGGTTATATGAAAGATAACATCCTTGCCTGCAAGTTTTTTCTCGCTGTAATTTTCGGGAAAGGTAAGTTCCGCATCCTTTTTATCCCCGGCAGAGAGCCCCTTTAACGCGTCGTCAAGCCCCGGCATGGGAGAAGTCTCACCTATTAATACGGGGTAACCTGTTCCCTTAAGTCCCTTTATAGTCTTACCATTTCTTGTGGCCGTGAAATCAATAATGACCATATCCTTGTCATCGGCAGGTTTGGAGACTTCCTTGAATCTAATATTGGTTTCCCTGATACCATCTAATCCCACATTTATCTCATCTTCTGAGACCGAGATGGAAATCCTGTCACCAAGATCAAAACCAAGATAATTGCCTACCTCTACCCTGGGAGTCACCTCGAAAGAGAGGGTGTAGATAAAGTCTTTTCCAGCCTCGGGTTGAGGGGTCTTTATCTCCACGGCAGGCCCGCCAAGGGGCGCCAGGCCGAGTTCCTCAAGGGCCAGATGATAGGTGCTGTCAATAAGGCGGGTAGAGACATCACCGTTAATACCATCGGCGAATTTGGCCTTGATGACGCTCTTTGGGACCGTTCCCTTACGAAAACCCGATATGGCGGCCGTTGCCCTGACCCTCTCATATGAATCTTCCAAAACCCTGGTCACATCATCGGGCGATACGGTCACCTCAATCTTTTTCCTTACAGCACTGATGTCATCGAGGACAGCAGTGTACTTCGTTTTCATCTCCTCGTTCACAAGCTCACCTTCCCTGAAAATGTTTTTTTGTATCTTCTGGTGCGAGAGGGGGGACTCGAACCCCCATGGTTGCCCACCAGATCCTAAATCTGGCGCGTCTGCCAATTCCGCCACTCTCGCGATATGTTTTAATTACTGAGAGCTCCGCGGTCCGCCCTGGCACCACCGGCTGAAATCCTGTCACAAGGGCCAGCACACTTAAAGGTGCGGCGCGCTCGTCCATGGGTCATTATATTGTTTTATGAGACCTCTTTCAATAAAAAAAAGGGGAGGCACAATGCCTCCCTCTTTTTTTTATTAGCAGGTCTGGTCTAATGCAACTGACTTAGAAGTTGGCGGTCAGCTGGAGATAGGCCCAGTCCATGTCATCGGTGTTGCCTGTTGAGTTTACGCGGCCCTTCTGCTCAAGGAGTTTGCCTGTGAAGAAGCGGGCAACACCCAGCTGAGCCGTAAGCGCGCTGTTGTACTTGTAGGTAGCCAC
>CAZSAY010000120.1:0-3995 GCA_964605225.1 uncultured Thermodesulfobacteriota bacterium
ACAACGAAAACCAATATGGAGCAGGGCTTAATAACAATAAAACGACACCCTTCGCCCCCTAACAACAAAATTAAAAAAAAGAAAGCAGAACAACGAAAACCAATATGGAGCAGGGCTTAATAACGATAAAACAACACCCTTCGCCCCCGGACACCAAAATTAGAAAAAAGCAATAGCAATGATGGATATACAGGCCACCCGCCCCCTGTCTATCGCTCCATCACTCCCATACCCCTATAAATCAAGGGGTTATATTGTATATGAGCAGATAGCCCCTGGCCTTTGATGAGATAATGCTCCTATCTTTCTGCACTATCATTACGAGCTTCTGAGTGCCCTTTCCATCAAGGTCGTCTATGAAAAAGTCTGCGATATAACCGTTTATCTCCCTCGTTCGCCACGATTCTGTAAGAAACTCTCCGTCCCATGTCATGGATAGTATGGAGCCGCCGGAAAATGTCTTGAAGACCTTTGCGTAGCGTCTGAAGAGACCCTCGGACTTGCTCTGTCTCACGATAAGCTCATCGCGGCCGTCTCCGTCCGTATCCATATGAAAGAGCGGCCTCTCTACATCCACATAGCGGTAGGTCTCTGAGCCTGATGTGTCATTATTAAAGTTGATGCGGTGCATGGTGCCGCCGTAGTACTCCTTGCTCTTCCACTCTTTACTCCATTTTTTACCGTTACGCCGGTAGACAATGAGGCGCCCTTCTTTATCAAAGGCCAGCAGGTCCTTCTCTTCAGGGTCTCTGGAATTGAAGTTAAAATATGTGAAGTTGTAGATGTTCACTCCACGGGGCAGTCTCTCTATATAAGGGGCCGCTACGGTAATCCGTCCGCCCTGATTTTTGATAATTTTTATGCCTCCGTTAAAACCGTCTGAGGACCTGAAACGCTGGCCAAGGAGTATGGCCTTGCCATCATGTCCGCCTCCCTTTCTAAGTAGCCATGGGATTTTCCCGCTGGTAAACGCGTAGCCTCCTCCCGCGTATTCAAGCTCACGGCTCGAGGCGCTAAAATGGTCAAGGGCCGAGACATAGACCTCTACCTTGCCGTCACCATCACTGTCCACGGCGCTTACGCCCACAAATTCAAGGCCCGAACTCGCCTTTATCTCCTGAATATTGCGAAGCTTCCCATCTTCCACAACGGCTATGCCTACAGAGGTTTTTTGAAGGATAAATAGCTCCTTTACACCGTTGCCGTCAAGGTCTCCTGCGGCCATGGATATGAATTGTCCTTTCATCGTTTCGCTCTTCCAGAACGATGGGGAAACCTGTTTTTGCTTTTTTTCCGCGGTCTTGACAACGGGTTTGATAATCATAGAGGGCGCCGCTGGTTTGACGGGCGCGGGCAGGGGCACAGGTACAGGGGCCACCGCTGTAACAGGGGCCTTGACCGGTAAGGCGCGTTCGGGGAAAAAGTGATGAATAACCTTTTTAGAGAGATCGTCTGCGAGTGAGACAATAGAGTCCCTGCTCTGCCCCGTGGATGAGAAGTTGGTAACCTCACCGCTACTCACATCAAGAAGGGAGGCGTCAAGGCTAACGGCCTTGCCTATTACAGTGATACTGCCAAAGAGCACATAATCGAGCTTGAGCTCTTTACCCACTTTTAAGGCCGTTTTTTGCGTTATATTACCTAAACCCTGGCCCTGCATAACAGTTTTAAGCCGATCGCTCCTTACCGTGGAGATATCCGCCTCGGCCCCGAGACGCGTGTTGATCATATCGTAAAGGGCGAACTGCAGAAAAGACATGCTCTGCTCGGAACGCACGTTCCACGGTAAAACGGCTACCTTTCGCGTCTCAGAGTAGCCCCTTGAAGGTAGTAAAGTCATAAAGGCAATAAGTAAGAAGAGGCCAATGGAAATCCTGAGACCAAATTTTTCAAAAACTGAGTTCATCTACATGCCCTTTTATCTAAAAAAGTTATTATTCATATCTATTCCAACGCCATATCGGTCTTTTTTACATGGCAGACCCAGGTAAAGGCCACTATTGTCCGCCGAGTCTGTACAAGAGGAGCCGCTCCACGACACGACCCTTGCCGAGATGCTCATCCACTATCTCTCCCACATCGTCTCCGGTGACGTTTTTGTACCATACGCCCTCGGGGTAGACGACTACGGCAGGGGAAAATTCGCCTATTTCAGAGGTTTCCTTGCATACCTTCATGCATCCGCACCGCGTGACCTTTACGCCCTCTGCCCCGCCGTGCTTCACCTTACTCTTGAACTCATCAAGGACGTGGCCTGATTTCTTACCTCCGCACCTCTTGCCCTCGCATATAAATACATGATGTCTGTATGATCTCATGATTATACCCCTCTGTTATTATTCGGCCCGCACCCTTGCTTGCACAAAAAATATCTTTCAAGGCAATCCTTATTCGTATTATATTGTAGTAAGTAAATCAAGCTTTTTTTACATAAGGGCCGCTTGAGGTTAAGGGCGGATCGCGGCCGCGAGAGGGGCGATAGGGCAAAGGGCATGGAAGATACTCTCGGAAATAACGGGTCTCTATATAAGGACGGCGGCGGCGATGGCGCGGCGCTTAAGGCTATAAGGTCCGTGCCCGGCGAGACCGGCGAGGCCGGCTGGTCCGATATGCTCATCTTCGGCGACAACCTCATCGGTCTTCAGGCGCTTATCTCGAAGATGAGAGCGGGAGGCCTTAAAAACGCCGACAATACCGCAGGGGTACGGCTCGTATATATTGACCCGCCCTTTGCCTCGGGCACAAAATTTAGCGTGCGAGGCAAAGGTCACGCTTACGGCGACAATAGAAAAGGGACAAAATTTCTGGAATTCATGCGAAAAAGGCTCGTCCTCCTAAGAGAGCTACTCTCTGATGACGGCTCCATATACCTGCACATTGACTGGAGGATGTCTCATTACCTTAAAGTCATCATGGACGAGATCTTCGGAGAGGAAAACTTTTTAAATGAGATTGTCTGGAGCTATGGCGGCAGGGGCGCAAAGGCCGTGGCGCGCCAATTTTCAAGAAATCACGACACCATACTACTGTACAGAAAAAAGGGGCATATCTTCAAGAGGAGCATATGGGAAAAAAGGGTGCGAAAAGACGCAGGCGGTTTTCACCGCGATAGCGAGGGCCGGTGGTTTAAGACCGCTCCACGGGGCGATTACACGGACAAAAGCATTGAGCGCCTTGAAAAAGAGGGCCGTATTTACAGGACAAAGACAGGGAGTCTGAGGATAAAATATTTTCTACGGGAAGAGGGGGATTTTCTTATTGAGGAAAAACTCGTAGGCGACGTATGGGGAGATATACCTGATGCCATGCACATGACCTCAAGGGAAAAAACAGGCTACCCCACTCAAAAACCCGAGGCCCTGCTACGGCGCGTTATCCTCGCCTCAAGCGGCCCCGGAGACATTGTCCTTGACGCCTTTGCCGGCTCGGGCACTACCCTCCTGGTGGCGCAAAAAGAGAAAAGGCGATGGATAGGGCTTGATGAGAGCCCCCTTGCCATAGAGACAATAGAAAAGAGATTTTTAAGATACCACGCATGCCCGCAAAAGGGGCCCTCCAACACGAAGGACCTTGCGGTATCCGGCGCCACGCGCTTCACCATTTTTCAGACGGCGCAAGGGGAGAGATAAATTTTTTCTCATAATAAAGGGCCTTGCCTCCCATCATGCAAAGGGATACAATGGCGCTCACTACAAAAGGGAGAATCCATAAATGGCGCAAGACTTCAGATCAGCCCTGAAGAAGGAAAACCTTGTCTTTGACGGGGCCATGGGCACCATGCTACAGAGGCTCGGCCTGAAGGCCGGGGGCTGTCCCGATGAACTCGTCCTCAGCTCACCGGATATGATTTTAAAGGTGCACCGGGCCTATAGGGATGCCGGCGCGGATATTATCACCACAAACACCTTCGGGGCCAATGCCCTTAAGTTAAGGGAATACGGCCTTGAGGAAAAACTTGGCGAGATAAACACAAAGGCCGCCCTTCTTGCGAGAGA
>CAZSAY010000121.1:0-3882 GCA_964605225.1 uncultured Thermodesulfobacteriota bacterium
GCTTTCTTTTGGAAAAAAGAAAGCTTGGCAAAGAAAACCAATAGGGGGTCGATAAAGGCCACTAACATCGCTTGTGGCCTCCCTTGGATACAACCGTTGCTCTGGCAAAAAGCCTGGCAAAGAAAACCGATATTGGGAAATAATCACCAGCCTGTTGAATATCGTCCCGCGTTACCCCTTAACCAATATAATACAGGCGTTTTGAGTCACATTACTGCCCTACCTTAGACGCTAAGGCGTGAGATATCGGCTATCTTTACATATAGGCCCCTGACATAGGCCAGGAGGAGGAGGCGGTTTTGTTTAATTTTTTCATCATCGGCCATGACCATGACATCGTCGAAAAAGCCGTCTATCTCATCCTTTATGGAGGCAAGGGCCTCGAAGAGGCCGTTGTAATCGCCCTGGTTCCAGAGTTCTTTTATCTTTGGGGCAAGCCTTTCGGCGGCCTCGAAAAGCCTGGTCTCGGCCCCTTCGCAAAAGAGGGCCTTATCGGGCATGGCGCCATCGAGGTGGCCGGTAAAACCCTTGAGTATATTGGAGACCCTCTTGAATGATAGCGCAAGCACGCTACAGGCGGCGTTTGCCTTGAAGCCGTCAAGGGCCCTTACGCGCGCGGCGACATCCTTTATATTATACCACCTCGTGGCCAGCACCGCGTCTATGGAATCAAAGGCAAGGCCCTCGGCAAGGAGCTGTTGCCTTAGTCTCTCGCTGAAAAACTCCAGGATAGCGGCCTTTACTCCATCCTTATCCTTGCATATTTTCGTGCCGAGGTTAAGGAGCGCCCTCTCCACGGCCTCGTCAAGGGGTATATCGAGCCCCGAGGTAAGGAGCATGTTGATAATGCCGATGGCCTGCCGCCTCAGGGCATAGGGGTCTACCGTGCCCGTTGGAATTTTGCCGATGGCGAAGAACCCGGCGATGGTATCGAGCTTATCGGCCATGCTTACGATAAGGCCCGCCTTTGAGGCGGGCAAGACGCCGCCGGAGGCCGTTGGCCTGTAGTGTTCTTCTATGGCGAGGGCCACATCCTCGGCCTCTCCGCCGAGGCGCGCGTAATTTGCTCCCATAACGCCCTGAAGATCTGGAAACTCGCCTACAACGCCGGAGAGGAGATCGGCCTTGCAGAGCATGGCGGCCCGGCCTATTACGAGCCTCATGCAGGGGCCATCTCCATGCTCATCAGGTGTATGGAGTGCGGGGTTTTTTTCTTCCCCCAGGTAGGACTCCGGGCTAAGTTCTTCACTTTCTTCGGATATAAGGCCGGCCCTCTCGCCAAGATAAAGCGCAAGGGCGGTAAAACGCAGGACCTTCTCGTATGATGAGCCGAGGCGGGCCTGAAATATAACGTCTTTTAGCCCCTCTACAAGCCCGGCAAGGGGCCTTGCGCGGTCTTTTTCAAAGTAAAACCTCGCATCATTAAGACGCGCCCGAAGGACCCGTTCATTACCGTTTATTATCTTATCCATGGTAACGGCAGGCGTATTGGCAACTGTAATAAAATAGGGCAGAAGCCCGCCCGCTTC
Source organism: uncultured Thermodesulfobacteriota bacterium (assembly GCA_964605225.1). Classification (GTDB taxonomy): domain Bacteria; phylum Desulfobacterota; class GWC2-55-46; order GWC2-55-46; family JADFVP01; genus JAJRZX01. The sequence goes on from CAZSAY010000121.1 coordinate 1,530, forward strand.
ATCGAGTATGGAAAAATACCTCTGATGAGAGCGCATGGCGTTTATGATAATCTCACGGGGCAGGGTTAAAAACCCTTCGTCAAAGGCCCCCCGTATCACCACGGGATACTCGACGAGCCAGGCAACCTCTTCCATGAGGGCAGGGTCGGGAAGCACGGCGCCTCCTACCTCGCGGGCCTTTTCTTCGATGCCCCGGCTGATAATGACCTTTCTCTTCTCCTGGTCTACTACAACGCTCCTCTCGTCCATGGCCTTGAAGTATGAATCAATATCAGCGACCGTTACGGGGGACGTGTCCTCTATGAACCTGTGTCCAAGCGCCTCGGAAGTGCTTTTAACGGAGCCGAAGCTAAGATCAAGGGGCGTGCTATTGAAGATAGCGAGGAGGCGGCGCACCGGTCTCGCGTAGCTCACAGTGCCCGCGCCCCACTTCATGCGCTTTGGGAAGACCTCGCTTGCCATGGTCTTTTCCAGTATCCCGGGCAAAAGAGAGGCCGTCGGTTTACCCATCACCGTCTTTTTAGCGGCCACGGCTTCTCCCTTTTTCGTCTCTACACGAAAAATTTTAGAAATATCCACGCCCTGGGCGTGGGCAAACCCCAAGAGCGTCTTTGTGGGCTCGCCCTTATCATAAGCGGACGCCACCCTTGGCCCCTTTACCGTAAAGGTATGGTCTGATTGCCCGAGGGGAAGCCCCCTCACCACAAAGACAAGCCGCCGGGGCGTGCCGTAGCTCTTCATCTCAGTAAAGACGAGCCTACAGCCCTTGAAGGCGCGGGTCAGGATATCCTCATATTGCCTGAGCGCCCGCGGGATATACCCGGCGGGCAACTCTTCAGTGCCTATCTCGAAAAGCAGGTCCCCTCTTCTCTCACTCTCCATGCCTTGAACTTCCTCCGTATTTGAAAAATAAGTCTTTTCAATCTACCAGAATAAGATTTATTTTCAATATCTTTTATATGATAGCGCTGACTTTGGTTTTAAGAGTTGACGCCCTGTAAAGGCTTCTGATATTATTAACTGTTAAATAAGGAAAGGTTTTAACGGTGACGGAGAGTTTTTGTTCAGAGCTTTTAAGCTGATATTTATTGGTTTTTTTGTTCCGTTTTTTTCTAAGTTTTCCGGGGTTGAGGGTGAATCTGAATTAGTGCGAGGCCCATCTAATATCAGTTTTCCTTGCCAGGCTTTTTGCCGGGGCAACGGCTGTATCCAAGGGCGGCCACAGGAGTTGTTAGTGGCGCTATAGACCCCCTATTGGTTTTCTTTGCCTACTTTCTTTTTTCCAAAAGAAAGTAGGAAGGTTTTTAAAGGATAATGTTAAACACCTACATACTACGAACCCTGCTCTTCGCGCCGCCCGTGCTCTTTGCCCTGACGCTCCATGAGTGCTCTCACGCCTGGATGGCATTGAGGTTCGGCGACCCCACGGCAAAGAGTCTTGGCAGGGTAACGCTGAACCCACTTAAGCACCTCGACCCCATCGGCACTATCGCCCTCTTTGTATCGGGCATATTCGGCTGGGCAAAACCCGTGCCCATTAACCCCGCGAACTTCCGAAATCCACATAAGGCCATGATGTGGGTGGCCCTTGCGGGGCCGCTCTCCAACGTGGTCCTTGCCGCGGGTTTTGCCATCCTCTTAAGGCTAAGTAGCGAGTTTCCCATACCCTTTTTATACGAAATGCCGGCTATATACGGGCCTATTATTGTGATGATGAAGATAAGCGTACTCATAAACATAAGCCTTGCCGTGTTCAACATGATACCCATACCGCCCCTTGACGGCAACAAGGTGCTCCTTAACCTCCTGCCTTACAATCAGGCCCTGAGCCTATCAAGGCTTGAGCCCTATGGTTTCATAATACTAATGGCCCTTTTATTTACCGGCATAGTGCCGAGCTTTCTCTCCCCCGTGGTCTACTATACGGCGGGGTTTCTTACAGGCGGGAGTTTCTGATGAAAGACAAGCGCGTCCTCAGCGGCATGCGCCCAACGGGCAAGTTACATCTCGGGCACTACCACGGGGTGCTTAAGAACTGGCTGAGACTGCAGAGCCAATACGAGTGTTTCTTCTTTATAGCGGACTGGCATGCCCTTACGACGGATTATGCGGAGACAGGGGACATAGCCGGTAATATTGACGAGATGGTCCTTGACTGGCTCTCCGTGGGCATAGACCCTCAAAAGGCCACGATATTTACTCAATCAGAGGTCATGGAGCACGCCGAGCTCTTTGTCCTCCTCTCCATGATTACGCCTCTATCGTGGCTTGAGAGAAACCCCACGTACAAGGAGCAACTGCAGGAGATTGAGGGTAAAGACATACGCACCTTCGGCTTTTTAGGTTATCCTGT
>CAZSAY010000122.1:0-3830 GCA_964605225.1 uncultured Thermodesulfobacteriota bacterium
AATGCAATTTTGAGGGGCAGAAGGGCGAAACTACAGAACCCGGCCAGTGCCCGGAGTGCGGTGGCAAGATGGTACGAAGAAAGGGGATAAAGGACTTCAGGTTCCATGACTTGAGGCACACCTTCGCAAGTCACCTTGTCATGGCAGGGGTGGATATCACAACGGTCAAGGAACTCCTTGGGCACAAGACGCTTACCATGACGCTCAGGTACGCACATCTTGCGCCTGCGCATAAGGTGAGGGCAGTGGAAATGCTCGAGGAAAATCTCGGTCTGAACTCTACTATACAAAAACTATACAATTTCAAGAAAAAAGGGTCAGCCGAAATCGGCTAACCCCTTGATTTACATGGTGCCCAGGGACAGAATCGAACTGCCGACACGAGGATTTTCAGTCCTCTGCTCTACCGACTGAGCTACCTGGGCTTAAATTACAATATATTAAACTAATTTAAAGAGCCCCATCTTGTCAAGTCTTTTTCCCCTGCCACGAGGCCTTTTTCACGAATGCCAAATGCCAAAAGCGGCCGCCTGCCAGCGGCGAGCATCTTAAAGGCCTCATAGCTCTTCAGGACTTTCTTCGTGTAGTTTCTTGTCTCTCTATAGGGTATGGACTCTATGAACTCGTCATCGTCGAGGGGGTATCTTTTTTGCCATTGCCTGACAGAGCTAAGCCCGGCGTTATATCCGGCTATGGTCAAAACAGGGTTGCCGCTCGTCTTTCGCCATAGGTAGGCGAGGTACCACGCGCCAAGGCTGATATTGGTCTCAGGGTCGCGGAGTGCCCCGGCGCTAAGGGGGCTCATGCCAGAGGCCTCTGCGATAAACTTGGCCGTCGAGGGCATGACCTGCATAAGGCCCACGGCTCCGGTACGGGATATCGTATCAGGGTCATAGGAGCTCTCTTCGCGCATTACCGCGGCTACAAGGAGTGGATCGGCATCACCTGCAAGCCCCTTTGCGCTGATATACTCCACTACCTTCATGGGAAAGGCCACCCTCAGAAGCTCCGGTGCTATAGCATCATCATGGCCTGTCAATAGACCGAAATAGGAATCATATACCTTGATGGCGTGATAGTAGTCCCCGGCCATGTAAAAAGCGCGCATAAGAGAGAGTATGAGCTTTCGGTCCGGGGCATGGTGCATGCCGCCGAGGACCTTATTCGCCTCATAGGCGGCCTCCTTTGTGAGCCCTGTGCCAAGTAGCGCCATGGCTACGCGTAGCTCTCCGGCCGGGGGGCCCTCCTCCGTAACCGGTCCCGCCTCCTCGCCCCTTTCACCCCAAATTGACTCCGCGCTCCAGGGGCTTTGCCCGGAAGGACCGAGGCGGCTCTGGGCCATATAGCAGTAGTAACCGGGCATCCTGCCCTCACAGGCCCCGGGATACTCAGACAGTGCCCTTGCCTTCTGGCCGGCTTTTTCAAGGGCCCGGCCCCGCCAATAGGCGAATTTACGCCTATCGGCCGCCTTAAGCTTACCTTTAAAGGAGCTCAGGGTATTGTAGGCATCAAGATACCTTTCCATCCTGTATTCCAGCCACCCCCTGTGCCAGGCGGACTCGGCCCCCGGCCCGCCGCTCTCTTTCAGGATACTGCCGTATATATCTATGGCTTTTTTCCACTCACCGGCACCCTCATAGTAGGCCCCTTTCATAAAAAGCGCGCGCCGGAGCTCACCACTACCTGGAAATCTTCGCGAGAGGGTCTCTGTTGTATCTAAAAAATCACTGGTCTTACCATTCCCATCCCGAAGATATGCAGTGGCGAGAAGCAAAAGAGTAGACCTCTCCTTGTAGCCCTTTGTATTATGTCCTTTTCTTAACCGGGTAAGGCGTTTATTCAGTATCAACTCTGCCTCGCCGTATCTTTTAAGCCGAAAGAGGGTCTCCACCAGAAGGGGCTCGGCCTTAGCGCCGCAGGCCCCGGGGGACTTGGAGACAAGACCATTCAGGGCCCCTACAGCCGAACTGTAAAAATAAGAATCGAAAAGGGCTCGCGCGCGGGTACAGGACTCTTCTCTGGTAAGGGTGATGGGCCTCAGGCGTCTATTCTCTTTAAGGAGCAAGGCCGCCTGCCGTGCGGGGGCCTTGCCGGGATGATTTATGATGAGGCTTTTTATGTCTTCCATGGCCCCGGCGTAGTCGCCTGAGGCCATCTCAAGCCTTGTAGACCTCATTAAGGCCTCTCCGGCTTTGCTCCCACGGGGGTATCTCTTAATAAACTCTCTGAGGGCGGCCCCGGCCTCTGCATAGTTACCCATCTCGTCAAGGACCACGGCGCTCTCATAAAGGGCCTCGCCTCGGTAGCTAAAGCCGGGGTACTCTGCAAGAAGAGCCGCGTAACTCGCCTCGGCCTTACTTGGCATCTTTTCGCTCTCATATGCCCTTGCGAGGTAGAGAAGCACATATGGGCGTATAACGCCAAGGGTCTGAGCCTCCTGAAGATACTGCAGGGCCATCCTGCCGCCGCCCTTGAGCTCCCTCATGCCGAGGACAAAAGAGGCCCTTGCCGACCAGGTTGTGCCTTGATAGTGTTTTCTTATGAAAAGGAGTTCTTCCACGGCCTGCGCCTCATCTCCGAGCCTCATATCCTCAAGGGCAGAGGCAAGGGCTGTTGCGGGAGGCTCGGTAAAATACCGCTTCGCACCGCTCTGCCCGTCTCTCCCGGACCCATTGAAGAGGGCGCATGACGAAAGGAGAAATATGATAAGTAAAAGAACAAGGGAATATCTCATCTTGCGCATAACCATACAATCATCCTTTTGCCTGATATGAGGGGGCCTTTCCCCCGTAAATACTCCTCTCAGTATAGCACGGGAAAGATTAAAAAAATCAACTTATGATTAGCTCTCATGGCACAAAAAAAAATTCTCTCTAATCCTTGCTAAAAGAGACGCAGGGTATATAATGAAAAAATTAAAATTTGTATATTTAGGAGGATTTTTAAAATATGCAGGGATTAAAAAAATTATCCGCCGATGAGCAGATAGCCTACTTTTCCATGGAGATAGGCCTTACCGATGACGTGCCTACCTTTTCAGGGGGGCTCGGCATCCTCGCCGGAGACACGCTAAAGAGCGCCGCGGAGCTGAACCTGCCCATGGTGGCCGTAACGCTACAGGCAAAAAAGGGTTTTTTCAGACAGATCCTTGACGCCGAGGGCCATCAGAGCGAGGAGCCCGAGGACTGGGACCCCGCGGAACATATGAGGCTCTTGCCCAACAAGGTCAACGTTACCATCGAGGGCCGCTCTGTTGCCGTTGCCGCATGGTGCAGAGACATTGTCTGCCCGGTGACGGGATGGAAGGTCCCTGTTTTTTACCTTGATACGGACCAGCCCGAGAACGATGAGCAGGACAGGGGCATTACGGATTATCTCTACGGCGGGGACAAGGAGTATCGCCTCAAGCAGGAGATAGTCCTTGGCATCGGAGGCGTACTTATGCTAAAGGCCCTAAAGCTCCGGATAAAAAAATATCATATGAACGAGGGCCACGCCGCGCTCCTCACCCTTGTGCTCCTCATGCGTTTCAAGCGCGATATTGAGTCTGTCTGGGACGAGCAAAAGGTCTGGGACGAAGAACATGTAAGGGAGCTCTGTGTCTTTACCACACATACGCCCGTGGAGGCCGGACACGACCGCTTTCCCTATGAGATGATAAAAAAGATCCTCGGGGATATTATACCCGTTGATGAGCTGAAAAAGCTCGCCGGAGAGGACGTATTCAACATGACATACCTCGCCATGAACCTCAGTAATTATATTAACGGAGTGGCCAAAAAACACGGTGAGGTCTCAAGGCACATGTTTCCCGGCTATGAGATTAAGGC
>CAZSAY010000123.1:0-3776 GCA_964605225.1 uncultured Thermodesulfobacteriota bacterium
AGCTCTTTTACGAGTTTTGAGAATATTTTACCCCTCTTTGCGTCTGTTTTGGCCTTTTTATGCTTAATAGTTGACCACTTGGAATGACCTGACATTAAAACCCCCGCTGTTATTTTTGACTGATAGATTTATCTTAAGAGATGACCCTATTTTGATAAAAAAAGAAATGGATGGGCAAATACAAAAACCCCTCTCAAGCCCACCCGCCATGTGTTAAGCCATTATTATAGTGAAATACATAACATAAATGGAAGCTATTTTCAATTCAATCTTGTGTCAGGAGAGCCCTCGGGACGGAGCACAGGGAAGCCTTCAGCAAGGGGATGGTACCTGCCAGAGGTGGAAGTTAAGTTGAAGTAGAATTGCAAAATGAGCGGCTTTAATGTGAGAAGTCCTGCCTGGGGGATTAACAATCCCTAATCTCCAGGGCCCTCATCTTAAGTAGAAGGGTATTTCTGTGGACATTCATGAGGCGCGCTGTGCGGGCCCTATTCCACCCGGTCTTATCAAGGAGCGAGGTTATATATGTGCGCTCAAAGGATTTCAGGGCCTCTTTAAAGTTTTTTGTCGATTCTTTCGGCGCTTCGGGAGCGGCTGAAGGCGTAGCGGATAATATCTCCGAAGGCAGGTCACTCAAATTTATAGGCCCATCATCAGGAGAGAGCACTACGAGACGCTCCATGATATTTTCAAGCTCACGGACATTTCCCGGCCAGCTGTAGGCGCATAGCGCGGCGGCCGCCTCGGGCGATATACCGCTTAAGGTACGGAAATATTTATTGGAATAATATCCGAGAAAGTGCCTCGCAAGGCGCCCAATGTCTTCCCCTCTCTCTCTTAAGGGAGGCACCTCTATGGGCACTACATTAAGGCGGTAATAGAGGTCTTCCCTGAACTCACCTTTTTTAACAGCTTCTCGAAGGTTGATGTTTGTAGCGGCTATTACACGGATATCCACGTTTATAATGGCGTTGCCTCCAACACGGCTAATGGTCCTTTCCTGTAGGAAACGAAGGAGTTTCACCTGTAAATGCAGGGGCAGTGTGGCTATCTCATCAAGAAAAAGCGTGCCTCCTCTGGCGAGCTCGACCTTGCCTCTCTTACGTACCGATGCCCCTGTAAAGGCCCCTTTCTCATGACCGAAGAGCTCGGACTCCATAAGACCGGCCGGAAGGGCTCCGCAGTTTATGGGCACAAAGGGGGGGGTAACACCAGATGCATTCCCCATGCCGGCATTATGCACGGCCCTTGCGACAAGCTCTTTGCCTGTGCCTGATTCTCCTGTTATGAGTACACTTGTAGGGGTCTTTCCCACCCTCTTTATGAGAGAATAGATTGACCTCATGGAAGAAGACTCGCCTATCATGGAGCCTGCGTGAAGGCCATCTTTTTCAGAGGTAAAGAGAGAAGAAGAGCCCTTACCGAAGCTAACGCTCCCTTTACCTGAGCTCTTTAACTCACCGGCAAAGCGAAAACCCTGTGCCCGAGAAACCGAGATTTTTCTTTTTTTCCTTCTATCTTTGAATACCGGCGATGTAATATTCATGAGATGTCCCTGTAGTAACTTCGAGTAGCTTGATATGGAAGGTGAAAAAGAGTTACCTATATCACATATTATTTACTTTATCTATCTTATAACCCCTTTTCGGGGCATTGTCAAGCTTTAGTTTACATTATTTGGGAAATCTCCGATAAAATATAAATATTTGATTTAATAATCCCTCTCGCGCCGCTATACAGACAGGTGCATGAGGAAAAAATTTATTAATCAGTGGGGGGACAGATGGTTTGTAAGGCACTGACAGAAAGGTTGGATGATAATATTCAAAAATCTGGAAATAATAAAAGGACCGCCGATTTTTTGGCAGCCCTTTTGTTTTTTCCTTAAAACTACTCTGAACCCTACTTGAACCCGTTCTCAATTAGATGCCACGAGGTCTCGGGTGTTGGCGTTAACGGACCAAGGGCCATTACATTGAAATTGAAGTGTACTTCGCTTATCACTGTATTCGGATGCGTACCTGTAAATCCGTTAAAGGTGTATGACCCGAAAGGCGTACTAAAGGGCACGCCGTGGGTAAGGTGGACTGTCTTCGATGCCCCGGCGTTCAGGCAGAGATGAACGGGGCCGAATAGCTCTCCAGTGGGCGGGAATGTAGCGCCGCCCGGAAGGGTTATGTCTTCCCAGTAATCAATGCACTGCGTAACTGCGGTGGTGTTGGTGCCGGTCACGGTGTAGCCCAATGTAGCGCCTTTTCCAATCATTGCGGCGTCGGGGGTGATGGCGAGGGTAACGTCAGGTAGCGGCGTGGTGTTGAGCCTGGTGATAAAGGCGTCGCCACTCCCTCCACTGAAGCCTTGTATGGGGCTGGCGATGGGAAAGTCCGTGGAAAGAGTCTGCCCCGTCACATAGGCGCTACCAGAGGCGTCAACGGCGACGCCAAAGCCGAAATCGTTATCGCTTCCGCCAAGGTATGTGGAGTAGACAAGGAGCGAACCCGCGGGGTTTATCTTCGTTACAAAGACGTCGACAGCACCGGCAAACACCTTAAAGGGAAAGGCCAGAGGAAAGTCCGTGGAAAGGGTCCACCCCGTCACATATGCGCTACCAGAGGCGTCAACGGCGATGCCAATGCCGTCATCGTTATTGCCTCCGCCAAGGTATGTGGAGTAGGCAAAGGCCAAGCCCGCGGGGTTTATCTTCGTTACAAAGGCGTCGTTAAAACCTCCACCAAATAGGCCCTGTATGGGGCCGGCGAGGGGAAAGTCCGCGGAAGAAGTATCCCCCGTCACATAGGCGCTACCTGCCGCGTCAAGGGCGATGCCACGGCCGACATCGCTACCACCTCCGCCAAGGTATGTGGAGTAGACAAGGAGCGAACCCGCGGGGTTTATCTTCGTTACAAAGACGTCGACAGCACCGGCAAACACCTTAAAGGGAAAGGCCAGAGGAAAGTCCGTGGAAAGGGTCCACCCCGTCACATATGCGCTACCAGAGGCGTCAACGGCGATGCCAATGCCGTCATCGTTATTGCCTCCGCCAAGGTATGTGGAGTAGGCAAAGGCCAAGCCCGCGGGGTTTATCTTCGTTACAAAGGCGTCGTTAAAACCTCCACCAAATAGGCCCTGTATGGGGCCGGCGAGGGGAAAGTCCGTGGAAAAAGTCTGCCCCGTTACATAGGCGCTACCAGAGGCGTCAACGGCGATGCCATTGCCAAAATCTAAATCACCTCCGCCAAGGTATGTGGAGTAGACAAGGGTATCGCCCGCGGGGTTTATCTGTGTTACATAGGCGTCGAGAATCCCTCCAAAGAGACCCTGTATGGGGTTGGCGAGGGGAAAGTCCATGGAAGAAGTCTGCCCCGTCACATAGGCGCTACCAGAGGCGTCAACGGCGATGCCAAGGCCGTTATCGCTACCACCTCCGCCAAGGTATGTGGAATATACAATGGCAGTGCCTGCGGGGTTTATCTTCGTTACAATGGCGTCACTAACCCCTAATAAGGTGCCCTGTATGGGGCCGGCGAGGGGAAAGTCCGTGGAAAAAGTCTGCCCCGTCACATAGGCGCTTCCCGAGGCGTCAACTGCGATGCCAAAGCCGGAATCGTCACCGCTTCCGCCAAGGTATGTGGAGTATGCGAGCACGGGGTCGATGACGATGTTTTTGGTGTGGTCGTAGGAGGCAACCTCGAAGCCATAGGTAAAGTCATTGTCACTGGCCTTGAGTATCCTGTAACTGCCATCCACCGCCACTTTTTCGCCCTTCACAATCTGAT
>CAZSAY010000124.1:0-3704 GCA_964605225.1 uncultured Thermodesulfobacteriota bacterium
CACGCTTTTTTTCCTCACCATATCGCTCCTCATGCTCTACTTTTTCAAGACTCAGGATATGGGCTATCTCTTCTCCGTAATGATAAAAACGGCATCCATCATGATGGCCATGGCCACGGGTGTTTTTATCGTATCCGTCTTTTTCACAAATAGCGTTAACAGGATTGTGCTCTATATATTTTACTGGCTGAAAGGGTCGGGAAAGATAAAAGACAGGCGGGGGCGCGTAGAGCACAGGCTCACTCGTATCTGCGAAGGCATGCTGAATTACCGGGGGGCCTCCCTGTTCATGTGGAGGCACGGCAAGTTGGCCATGCTCATGGGTTTTTTCTTTACATGCCTCTTTTTCGCCACACGGTTCATCATACCCTACTTCATAGTAAGGGGGCTCGGCATGGATGCCAGCGTCCTCGCTGTCATGTATATACAGCTCCTCATCACCCTTATTACATATTTTAGCCCAACACCGGGGGGTTCGGGCCTTGCCGAGATGAGCTCCCTTGTGCTTATGTCATCCTTTGTGAGCGGCTCTCTGGCACCCCTTTATACCGTACTCTGGAGGTTCTGCTCCCTCTACGTAAACGTCTTCATCGGCGGCTACCTGCTACTGCGGGAACTTCAAAAACCGGACCAGCCCCCGAAGATAAAAAGGGCTGATGGCCGGTGAGAGATTTTTGTTAAAGGGGCCGCACGTTCCGGGGCTGTATTGCCGAAGGGGTGCAAAAGAAGAAAGATGGCCTATGGGATGTGCCTGTTAACGAAGGTAGTGCCCGAGGCTATCTCAAGGGCTATGGTAGCGTCCATGAGCCTTCCCTGTGATCTCAGGCGCAGGAGCCTTACGGCCAGCAGGGTCTTTTTGGCCAGAAGGGCCTCAAGGGCATTACCCTTGCCTTCGGCCTCTCGGGCCGCTTTAATGAGAATGGGCATGGTTTTCTCAATCTTGCCAAGCTCGCCCTGTAATATACCTATTCCCTGCAGGAGGCCCCTGATATTTTCCCTTGCCATCTCCATACGACGCTTGTGATACTTAAAAAGGAACTTGCCGTCTGCGCTGAACACTCCAATTATACCCATATTGCTTGAGAACATGGGGAAGGATATGGCAATCGCGGCCCCTTCCGTGTCAAGCCATTGGGCCCGGGTCTTTGCCCGGACAAATATGTTAATCCCGTCAAATCTTGATTGAATATACCTCATAAGCTTCGCGTCCTTCTCTGTTATCCCCTTCTGCAGGGCCAAAAAATCAATACGCCTGTTGTTGAGCTTATCTGTAAGCTCCCTGACCGCGGGAACAGCCGCGGGCAAGGGGAAGTTTTTCTTTTTCTCAAGGGAGACCTCTACATATGTTGGCAGACCCAGGGCATGGTCAAGCCCAACCCTGCCGGCGGCAAGCTCAGTTTGTTCTCTTTTGATGGATTTTTTCATCTTATTATATCCGAGCCTCGCCGTGGCGCGTTGCTCCGGATATTTTTGCCGCATTTTTTCCTCTGAGGTTGCCTTGTATATATCCTTATAAGTTTTTTGTATCTGCCTGAGTAGCGTTATGGCCTTTCTGCTCTTCATGTTTTGGTAAAAATAAAATTTTGCGGCCTCAAAGGTCTGCCATTCAAGCCAGGACGACTCAAGATCCAGAAGATCCCTGGAGGAGGCCCCCGGGATTGCCCGTACCGTCTTCCGGGCGAGTTGAAGCCTTTCCGATGGGAGCCAAGATCTGGGCCCCGCCTTCTCATCGGCGAGTAACCTCAGGGGCGGAAGGAGACCGGATTGTATGAGTTGAGGTACAGGAAGACCCTTTTTCTTTCTGAGCGCCTCAATAGCGGGGTTTATCAAAATGGCAAGTAAGGCCGCCTCTTCTCCGTTAAGGCCGTCTCTGGTATCAATGGTGAAGGTACTCTCCAGCATCTTTCCGGTGTTTTTTATGGTAACAGGGATAAATTGTTTTTCGACAGGCGCCGACCATAGCGCCTCTTCGCGTATGGCCTCCTCCGGAAATATAGGGGCGGCAAGGGCAAAAGATGTTACGAGAGGGCCGAGTACCACGGCAATGATAATGGAAAAAAATACGTTTAGCGACATGGCGCCCTTTTTGCAAGATAAGTTATGGTAAGAAAATACGGCTCTGGAGTTGAAAGGCCAAAAATCCATGGAGCCGCTTTGTAAAGAGTCTCCCCGGGCCAGTATTGATTATATAATTTTTTTAAAGGAGGTATCCATGAAATTTTTTATATACCCTCTCTTATCCCTTATCTTTTTCTTCACCTTTACCACGGCGTCATCGTCTTTCGCCGCCCCCCGGGGAGGTAGAGGGCTGGAGGTCATTTATCCCCTTTTTTTTAGCGGCAACGCAGGCTACGGACCAGAGGCCCGGTCCCGTCCCAACGGCGGTTGCCGGCCATGGCCATATTCACCCACCCTTGAAGCCGAGGTCAGAGTGGAGGTCAAGGAGATAGAGGGCGGTGTAGTTATAAGGTTAATATCAGAAGATGAAAAAACCAAAAAAGGGCTTCGTCTCATGGGACGGATGATAAGGCTTATGAACGATATAAAAGAGCTTGAGGGTGAGGGGCGCTGAGAAGATTTTTTTTAATTGAATGGGTGAAGCTGTGATCATGTCCTGAAAATAAGGGGTGATGATTGCCGTGAATACGCGTCCAGGAGGCCGCTTACCCCCTTTCGCCGCCCACCCTGAAGAGGCCGCGCCCGCCGATGCCTTCCATGGACCCCGGCTCATCCGACCGGGTCCCTCTCCACCGCTACATTCTCCCTATACTGCACGCGCCCCTCGCCCTTTTTCTCTCCCGGCCGCTCTACTCGCGGGGGTTAACGGATATATGCCTCCGTAACGTAGCGGCGCATCATCCTGTGCGTGTTGAAGTAGTAGGCCACCTTTCCCACGGCGGCCTGCATCATCTTTATCCAGCCCTCTCTATCCTCGTAGTAAAGGGGGATTATCTGCTCTTCCAGTTTTTTATAGAGGTCCTCGCTGTCAACATCGTAATTGGATACTGGGCTTGCCGTAGGTTCCGGGCCTATGGACCAACCCGTTGCGCCTTCGATATATCCCTCTATCCACCAACCGTCAAGTACGCTGAAGTTGAGCACCCCGTTATGCGAGGCCTTCATGCCGCTTGTGCCCGAGGCCTCTCTTGGCCTCATGGGGGTATTTAGCCAGACATCTACGCCGGCCACAAGTTTTTTTGCTATCTTAATCTTGTAGTTCTCAAGAAAGACTATCTTTATCGCGCCCTTCAATTCTTTTATCTTTTTAAACACCTCGCAGATAATCTTCTTTCCGCCGTCGTCATTGGGGTGGGCCTTGCCGGCATAGATAATCTGGAGTTTGCCATTGCCCATTTTTTTAAGGCGTTTCACGTCCGCAAAAAGCATCTCCGCCCTCTTGTAAGCCGTTGCCCTTCTGGCAAAACCGATGGTGAGGACCTCGGGGTCCATATCGACGTCGCTTACCCTGTTAACATGCTCAATTAGTTCTTTTTTGGCCTCCATGTGGGCCGCCCATATCTCTTCGCCGGGAACCCTGTCCACACGGACAAATATCTCCGGTTCGTTGGCCCAGCCCGGCAGGTACCTGTCATATAGACGGGCAAAGCTCGGCGAGACCCATGTGGGGCTATGCACGCCGTTTGTTATTGCCTTAATCTCATAGCCGGGAAACATGTGCCTTGAGACCTCACCGTGTTTTTTGG
>CAZSAY010000125.1:0-3655 GCA_964605225.1 uncultured Thermodesulfobacteriota bacterium
ACCGTGAGAATAGACGGTAGCTTCAAGGGCGAGATAAACTCGCCGGGAACCCTTGTGGTTGGAAAAAGCGGCTTTGTGGAAGGCCATATTAAAGTAGGCGTTGCCTTGATTACCGGCGAGGTAAAAGGTACTGTAGAGGCAAAGAATAGGGTGGAGCTCCACAGCCCCGCCCGTCTTAACGGAGACATTAAGACCCCTACACTTATCATAGGCGAAGGAACGGCCTTTGACGGCAACTGTGTAATGCTAAAAGGAGAAGGCACGGAGCGCGAAGGCGTGGTAGTAAAAGATACTTTCAGGGAGCTGAGGAAACAATCGGGCTAAGGGGTGAAGGGAGTTATTTTATTACACTTAAGTCCGTCCCCATAGTGATTGTTTTGCTTTTTTTAAAATGTTGAGTGTCCCTTTTGGGGATGGTTGAAACCCCTCGCCTTGAGGCGAAGAAAAGGTTGCCGATGTTCACGAAAGGAACGAGCCCTCTTCTTTTCGTTTACCAGAGAAGGGCACATAAAACTGTATATTGTTGTTGAGTGGGGCACGATAATGTTTTTTCAATGGTAATGTAGCGCTTTCCCGCAGGTTCGTTGCCAGGATTTCTTTTTTCCAAATCAACGTGGGGCGAAAGTGCAAGTTCAAAAATGTGATGCCCATCCCCATATTGGTTTTCTTTGCGAACTTTCTTTTTTCTAAAAGAAAGTGGAAAGGTTTCTTTGCCCAGCTTTTTGCCAGTGCAACGGTAGTATCCAAGGGCGGCCCAGGGGGATGTCAGTGGCCCTATCGAGCCCCCAGTGGTTTTCTTTGCCAAGCTTTCTTTTTTCCAAAAGAAAGCGGAGGATTTTGGATTAATTCAGCTTCAGAAGGGAGTTTTATTTAAATGATTGAATGCAAAAAGATATGGATGGACGGCAAGCTTATTGACGGGGCCGATGCAAATGTGCATATACTCACCCATTCACTGCACTACGGGCTGGCGGTCTTTGAGGGCATACGCTCTTATGACGCTGGGGACGGTGACGGCGGGGCGGTTTTCCGTCTTAGTGAGCATACAACGCGTCTCTTCGACTCTGCGCACATTACGCTCATGGAGATACCCTTTTCCGAGGATGAGATAAACAGGGCAGTAATCGAGACCCTCCGGGCCAATGACCTCAAGCAGGGTTATATCAGACCCCTTGTCTATCTCGGGGCCGGCGGCATGGGGCTCTATCCCGGAGAAAACCCCGTACGGGTTGCCATAGCTGTATGGTCCTGGGGCGCCTACCTCGGCGAAGAAGGGCTGGAAAAGGGCATACGCATAAAGGTCTCCTCTTTTATACGCCACCACGTCAACTCTTCCATGAGCAAGGCCAAGGTTGCCGGTAATTATGTCAACTCCATACTCTCAAAACGCGAGGCCGTCTCGGCAGGTTACGACGAGGCCCTTATGCTCGATACCGAGGGGTATGTCTCCGAGGGTAGCGGTGAAAACGTCTTTATCGTAAAGGACGGTATTTTAAAAACCACACCCCTTACATCCATACTAAAGGGTATTACAAGAGACTCGGTAATGCGCATAGCCGCAGACCTTGGCATAACCGTAAAGGAAGAGCGCTTTACACGCGACGAGCTCTACACCGCTGACGAGGCCTTTTTTACAGGCACGGCCGCCGAGATTACGCCCATAAGAGAGGCCGACAACAGGACCATCGGCACAGGACGGCCCGGCCCGGAGACAAAGAAAATTCAGGAGGTCTTCTTTAAGGCCGTTAAGGGTGAGGTTAAGGAATATAAAGAGTGGCTTACGCCTTACGTGCTTTCGGAAAAAAGCAAGTAAGATACTAAAAGACCTTCCGCTTTCTTTTGGAAAAAAGAAAGCTTGGCAAAGAAAACCAATAGGGAGTCAATAAGGCTACTAACGTCTACCGTGGCCACCCTTGGATACAACCGGTGCCTTTACAAAAAGCTTGACAAAGAAAACCAATAGGGGGGCGATAAGGCCGCTAACATCTACTGAGGCCACCCTTGGGTAATACCATTGCCCCTTACAAAAAGCTTGGCAGAGAAAACCAGTAGGGGATTGATAGGGCCGCTAACGTCCCCTGCGGCCACCCTTGGAAACAACCGTTGCTTTGGCAAAAAGCCTGGCAAATAAAATCAATATGGGGCAAAGCACGTCTGCATTGAACTTACGGCCTGCGCCCCGCGTAGCAAGATTAAAACAAAAGCAGTAATGGAGGCACACATTTGGAGACGGGAAATACAGTAGCGAGGGAACAGGTACCTGTATACATAGAAGATGAGATGCGAAAGTCCTATCTGGACTACGCCATGTCCGTTATCGTGGGCAGGGCGCTCCCTGATGTAAGGGACGGGCTAAAACCCGTGCACCGGCGCATACTTTTCGCCATGCACGAGATGGGCGTTGAGTGGAATAAGGCCTATAAAAAGTCGGCGCGCGTAGTAGGTGATGTCATAGGTAAGTTCCATCCACATGGAGACTCGGCTGTTTATGACGCCATAACAAGGATGGTGCAGGACTTTTCCCTTCGTTATCCACTGGTTGACGGTCAGGGAAACTTCGGCTCCATAGACGGCGATCCGCCCGCGGCCATGCGATACACAGAGGTGCGCATGGCGCGTTTTGCCAGCGGGCTCCTTCAGGATATCGAGAAAGAGACCGTTGACTTTGCCCCTAACTATGACGAGTCCCTTGTCGAGCCCCTTGTCCTTCCTTCTGTTATGCCGAACCTCCTTGTTAACGGCTCATCGGGCATCGCCGTGGGCATGGCCACGAATATGCCTCCCCACAACCTCTCGGAGATAATCGAGGCCCTTATATACGTCCTTGAAAACCCTTCGGCAAAGATAACGGATATTCTGCCCTTTGTGCCGGGGCCGGACTTTCCAACAGGGGGAATCATATTCGGACGCGCCGGTATTCATAGCGCCTATACAACAGGCAGGGGCGTTATACATCTTCGTGCCAGGGCCTTTACGGAGATACGCCAACGCACCAACAGACAGGCCATTATCATCACAGAACTACCCTACATGGTAAATAAAGCGCGGCTCATCGAGTCCATCGCCCGCCTTGTAAAGGATAAGAAGATAACGGGTATCTCTGATATACGCGACGAGTCGGACCGCGAGGGCATGCGCGTTGTTATTGAGCTAAAGCGAGACGAGGTATCCGAGGTGGTCCTTAATAACCTCTACCTACATACGCAGATGAAGACCTCCTTCGGCGTAATAAATCTCGCCATAGTAAACGGCCAGCCAAAGGTCCTTAACCTCCTTGCCCTCCTGAAGGAATTTCTCCGCTCCAGAAAAGAGGTGGTGGCAAGGCGCACCATATTCGACCTTAAAAAGGCGCGCGCCCGGGCCCATGTACTCGAAGGGCTCAAAATCGCCATTGATAACCTCGACAAGGTGATAAAACTCATCAGGGCATCAAAGTCTCCACAGGAGGCCCGCACCGGACTTATGGAAAACTTTACCCTCTCTCAAATTCAGGCTCAGGCCATACTCGACATGAAGCTTCAGAGGCTGACGGCCCTTGAGAGAGACAAGATAGTGGAAGAGTTCAAGAGCATAATGAAACTCATAAAGTCTCTTGAGGAGATACTCGCAAGCGAGACCCTCCTTGAGGGGATTATCATAGATGAGTTCAAGGAGC
>CAZSAY010000126.1:0-3599 GCA_964605225.1 uncultured Thermodesulfobacteriota bacterium
AGGCCAAAACAGACGCAAAGAGGGGTAAAATATTCTCAAAACTCGTAAAAGAGCTCATAGTGGCCGCAAAGATAGGCGGTAGCGACCCATCGGGTAACCCCAGGCTCCGAACGGCCATTGACAAGGCCAAGGCCGTTAATCTACCGGCCGAAAACATCGATAGGGCAATTAAAAAAGGCGCGGGCGAGCTTGAGGGCACAACCTACGAAGAGGGCGTATACGAGGGTTACGGCTCCGGTGGAGTGGCCGTTATCGTAGAATATATGACCGATAACAAGAACCGCACGGCCTCAGATGTGCGCCATGCCTTTACCAAACACGCGGGCAGTCTCGGCACGAACGGCTCCGTGGCGTGGATATTCGAGCAGAAGGGGTATTTTGTCTTTGAGATGGACTCCATCGGTGAAGAGGCCCTCATGGAGGCCGCCATTGAGGCCGGTGCCGATGACGTTGTTACCAATACGGAAGATAAGATATACGAGGTCTACACAGAGCCCGGCGAGTATAATAACGTAAAGACGGCCTTTGACGAGGCCGGCCTGAAGTACGAACAGGCCGATCTTACGATGATACCTAAAAACGAGGTAAAGGTTGAGGGACGCGCCGCTGTGAAGGTGATGAAGCTCCTTGATGACCTTGAGAACCTCGATGATGTGCAGAACGTATACGCCAACTTTGATATCTCGAACGAAGAGATGGAGAGCATCGTCTGAGGCGGTCCGGAGTGCGATATTCTCGAAACTCGTAAAAGAGCTTATAGTGGCCGCAAAGATAGTTTGTTATATAAAATTTTTCCAAGGCGCTTTTCATTGAGGGGGCTATAGTGAAGGTTCTGGGAATAGACCCCGGTAGTCTCATAACAGGTTATGGCCTCGTGGAGAAGGGCGCCCATGGCGCACACATCCCTTTATCCCATGGCCGGATTTCCCTTAAGGCCTCGGCTCCGCTACCTTCAAGGCTCCTTGAGCTCTCAAGGCAGTTAGAGGCCGTTATTGAAGAATTTCGTCCTCAGATCTTGTCCATCGAGTCCGTATTTTTCGCAAAAAACGCGCGAAGTTCATTAGTCCTCGGCCATGCCAGGGCCGTGCCTCTCCTTTTGGCCGCGAGCCATGATATGGAGATTTTCGAGTACGCTCCGAGACAGATAAAACTTGCCATAACCGGCTTTGGCGGGGCCACGAAGACGCAGGTTCAAAAGATGGCTGGCTCACTGCTGCATATTAAAGATATGCCCGGCCCCGACGCCTCGGACGCCCTTGCCGTGGCCCTCTGTCACCTCTTCCGCTTTGCCGATGGAGTCCGGGAAAAGCCTTGCTCCAAAAAGGCGAAGTCATGGCGGCAAGCCGTCAACCTCAAAAACAGGTAATGGACATTAATCCCCATGATAGCCCATCTTAGCGGTACCATTATAAGAAAAACCACTGAGGCTGTAGTCCTCGATGTAGGGGGCGTGGGGTATGAGCTCGCCATACCGCTCTCTACATACGCCGTACTCCCCAATGAGCGCGAGCGCGTAGACCTTCAGGTCCATACCACCCTCCGGGACGACTCAATAAAGCTCTATGGTTTTCTCACCTCAGGAGAAAAAGAGCTCTTTCGCCTCTTTATCACCGTATCGGGCATCGGTCCAAAGCTTGCCCGCAATATCCTCTCGGGACTATCCGTTGAGGATCTCGTCAAGGCCATCTCTAATGAAGACAGGGTTAAACTTGTCGCCATACCCGGTGTTGGCAAAAAGGCCTCGGAGAGGATTATTATTGATCTTCGAGATAAGGTTTTTTCACTGGACGTGCCTCAGGACAAGGGAGGTAGCCCAAAAAGCGCCGTTGCCGATGAGGTTGCCTCGGCTCTACTTAACCTTGGTTATAAAGCGGTCCCCGCGGGTGAGGCGGTTGAGAGGGCTATCTCAGAGCTTGGCGAAGAGGCGGCCTTTGAAAAACTATTAAAGGAATCGCTCCGTGAGATTTCAAAACGGTAGATATTAAATTAAGGGGCGCATGGCCTCGAAAAAAGGCGTAATAAGTGGAAAACGAGTCTGATGATAAGGACGTACTGCCCATAAAGATCAAAGAAGACGAGGGGTTTGAGGCTACGCTCAGGCCCCGCACCCTCTCTGACTTTATCGGTCAGGAAAAACTCAAAAATAACCTTGCCGTCTTTATCGAGGCCGCCCGTGCGCGAGGCGAGGCCCTTGACCATGTGCTCTTTTACGGCCCTCCCGGGCTTGGTAAAACTACCCTTGCCAACATCATGGCAAATGAGCTCGGCGCTCAGATAACCGTCACATCAGGGCCTGCCATCGAGCGCACAGGCGACCTTGCCGCCATGCTCACCAACCTTGATACGAGAGATTGCCTCTTTGTAGACGAGATTCACCGCCTCCCTACCGTGGTGGAAGAGATGCTCTATCCCGCCATGGAGGATTACTATATCGACATCATCATCGGCGAGGGACCCGGCGCGCGGTCCGTACGCCTTGACGTGCAGGCCTTTACCCTCATAGGGGCCACCACAAGGGCGGGGCTTTTGTCTTCTCCGCTACGCGACAGATTCGGCGTTGTCATGCGCCTTGATTTTTATACCCCCGTTGAAATTGCCACCATCGTAAGGCGCTCCGCAGGCATACTCGATATTGATGTTACCCCGGACGGTGCGGACGAGATAGCGAGACGCTCTCGCGGGACGCCGAGGATAGCCAACAGGCTCCTCAAGCGCGTGCGCGACTTTGCAGAGGTCCGCGCCGACGGCGTAGTGACAGAAAAAGTGGCCGGTGAATCTCTATCAATGCTGGAGATAGACAAACGCGGTTTTGACAAGATGGACAGGCGCATACTCACCACCATTATCGACAAATTCAACGGCGGCCCCGTAGGCATCGACACCCTCAGCACGGCCCTCTCCGAAGAACGTGACGCCATAGAAGACCTTTACGAGCCATACCTTATTCAGGAGGGTTTTATAAACAGGACGCCAAGGGGCAGGGTGGCAACACCATCGGCCTACGCACACCTCGGCAGAGTCCTTGAGAAGGGTAGTGTGAAGGATAAGCAGAAGAAGCTCTTTTAATTTTTTTGTAGGGTGGGCACGGCCCACCAAATAATAGGGAAAGTGTCCCTATATTTTAAGTAATGGTGGGCCGTGCCCACCCTACCAGGCTGGAGATAGACAAACGCGGCTTTGACAAGATGGACAGGCGCATACTCACCACCATTATCGACAAATTCAACGGCGGCCCCGTAGGCATCGACACCCTCAGCACGGCCCTCTCCGAAGAACGTGACGCCATAGAAGACCTTTACGAGCCATACCTTATTCAGGAGGGTTTTATAAACAGGACGCCAAGGGGCAGGGTGGCAACACCATCGGCCTACGCACACCTCGGCAGAGTCCTTGAGAAGGGTAGTGTGAAGGATAAGCAGAAGAAGCTCTTTTAGGGCATCCCGCTTTTTTAAAAATGAGTGGTAGGGTGGGCTGTGCCCACCATTTACAGGACCTGGAGATATCTTTTGGTGGGCGTAGCCCACCCTACAAGGCTATGAAAGAGAAAGCAAAAAGTGCGGCTGAAGGGCTTGTTGAACGCTTTCATCGGAACCTTGATG
>CAZSAY010000127.1:0-3588 GCA_964605225.1 uncultured Thermodesulfobacteriota bacterium
AGTATACAGGAGAACTCCAATTATCACTGGTACTATTATAGGGGAGGGTTACACTCATATCATATGACCTGTATGGGCTTAGTCTTTTTTCAGGACATAAAAAGGCCCGGTCCTCATGATAAGGGGACCGGGCAGAAGGGAAAAAAACTGGTCTTAGTCAGTTAATCCTGGTGTGTTTCGTGGCAACAGCCGCCGCCGCTCTCTGCGTCAGCAAGCCTCGCGTCTCTCGCGGCAGAGGCCATCTCATCGTAATGTGAACGTGCCTTAGCCGTTGAAAGGTCTTTCGCCTCAGTCCTGCTCCCCGCCTCTTTGGGAATAAAGGACTCATCCATCTCCTTCATTTCCGTAAGGATAAGCTTTCTTGTCTCAAGGTCGAGGTTTTCATCAAGAAGAGTGAAAAATTCCTCATCTTCTTTTCTGATGTGATTTCTGAGATTAACGATAATGGAAAGAGCAAGCCCATCAAGGATATCCCCATCCACAAGTGCGCTTCTGAAAGAAAGAAGCAAGGTCATTAATTCTCTGTGGTCTTCCTGCACAATGGTAATAAGTCCCTCGGCAAGAGGCAAGAGGTTATGAACCCTTGGGAAGAGCAACTGCTCCTCTTTCATGACCGAATGAAGGGTTATATCATTTTCAAGGGCGGCAGAAGATTCCCAGAGAGCATCTACGTCCCTTTTTTTAAGTTGAGCTTCAATTTCGTCGAGTCTGGAGATAACCTTCTGATGTTCGGCTACAAGCACCTCAAGGGGGTTGTCGCTCTCAAGGGATGCCTCACGCTTTACATTAAGCGCGGCCGCGGAATCACTATCAAGGGTTTGTACGTTATCGGCCCTGAAGCCCTGTGAAAAACCCATGCGGCAGGTGCCTCTGGGGCTCTTGAACACACCCTCTTGCTCGCTCGATTCAAGGAGGTTTTTAAAGACCTCCTCGTCCATGGTCAATATACCCTCCCTGCAATATACAACGCAAGATGGGTGAAGGCATTTGTACTCTACTCTTACCTTCTTTCCAGACATATCAATCACCTCCTGGAAGAAAAAAACTTAAAGCCGAATCAGGCGTTCTGCGCAACCTTATCACCTTCGGAACCGCTCGGCATTACAGGTATACCGAACCTGTCATTAAATTTCGTTACTATGTAGATGAGGGTCCTGTGATTAAGAAGCAGTCCCTCAAAGAGCTTTGTCTTGGAAAGTCCATCAAGATAAAACTCGTAGGAGAACTGAATCTGCTTGGCGACACCTTCATCATCCATGTTCATGTCGTAACTGTTTTTGAGAAAAAGAAGATCATCTCTCATCTCACCGTAAAACTGCTCTCTCTCCTCACGGGTCAGCTTTTTCAATGACTCTATGTGCTCTTTTGCGATAGAAACACCGTTCAAGAGGACAATAAGGCCGGGAAACTCCGTGGGCTGTAATATTCTCTGCCTCTTCAATGACCCGATGGGATAGTCAATCTCAAGGTGAAAAGTGGACGCAGTGTCATTGACATCCTGTGTTTTATGGTGATTTTCGTCAAGCCATTTTTTTATGGCTTCTGATGCCTGTTCAACTGTGGTTATGTTCATCAAATGTCTCCTTTAGTTCTGGTTTTATTTAAAAAAGGGATTATTAGACTATACTATATATATTGAGACTTGTCCAGTTTAATAGAACAATCCGGGCAGAAGATTTCATTTTTTTTAATACCAAACTTCGCGAAAGTAAAGTGTAACCCTCAATTATTATGTATAGGCGTAGAGGATATAGACACAGGAGTCTATAATGACTCTGCGGCAGTAAAAAGCGCCCGGCTGTACGTACACAAGCCGGGCGTTTTTAGTCCCTCATCGCCAGGACGACTTTATCAAGGGGCGTCGCTTACCTGGGTCTGCAATATCTGACACGACTCAGAACAACGCGTACAGTAATGTGTATGCTCAAGGGCGTATTCTTTCCAGATGTCGCATGACTCGCATATGCATTCTTTTTCCCATTTAATATTGGCGCTTGTCCCTATAAGGGGAAAACAATAACCGATAGAGTCATCGCCCTCAACATAAGTGGGACAGCCCTTACACTTGCATTTACCCGTTACATATGCCTGCTTTTCGCGATGTTCTTCGGCCGTCATAGTGTCGATATCAAATTTATCCATGCTATCGTAGATTCCCATTTCAGACCTCCCGGGTTAGGTAAATATATGTCTCTCAGCACCAAGAAAATGAGAGTATGTAATAGTGTGTATTAAGAATATCACAAAGAGCCACTATGTCAATACGTTTGATGAGGATTTTTAACACGGATATAAAAAAAGATACGGAGGGGCCAAAGGCCCCTCCGTATCTTTTGAATCCACTGATGCTGAAGATTAAAGTTAAGGATTCTTGTACTTACAACCCGGCCGTAGATAGACCCAGAAGTTAAGTACAACACATACAGCGTAGAATGCGGCAAAACCGTAAAGCGCGTACTGTGGTGTTGTCGCTTTTATCTGCTCACCGATGACCTTGGGCATAATGAAGGCGCCGTAGGCCGCTACAGCCGATGTCCATCCAAGTACAGGGCCTGCCTGCTCCTCGTTGAAGACCATGGATATCGTCCTGAAGGTCGATCCATTGCCTATGCCCGAGAAGGTGAAGAGACCAAGGAAAAGGATGAAGAATGGGAGGAAGTAATCCTGCGGTGTTGGCGATGCGTATGCCTTGGCCATGAAGACTGATACGGCGAGGGCACAGACAACCATGCCTATGGCGCATACCTGTGTAACAAGGGCTCCGCCAAGCTTATCCGCGATCTTACCACCTACCGGCCTGATAAGGGCGCCTATAAAGGGGCCTATCCAGGCGTATGTTAGGGCGCTTGGACCAAGCGGGTTTGGCGTGTTATGCGTCATCAGTCCCGTTGCAGGGTCTATAAGGTGCTGGAAACCAAAGATGACCTTGATGGAAAGTGGAAATGAAGCGGCATAGCCGATGAAGGATCCGAATGTCATGGTATAGATGACAGTCATTACCCATGTATGGCTGTTGTTGAATATCTTGTACTGCCGTTTCAGGTTCTCCTTCAATTCTCCAGGGGATATATACCTCATGAGGAGGACCGTGGAGATGATGACGCCGATGACGACTATCCATTTGTTAATACCGAAACCAAATGGAGGAGGCAGGAGGCAGTAGAGACCTATGCCCGCCGTCACAAAGCCTATGCAAAGAAGAAAGACGATCTTCCCAAGGGAGCCGAAGGTTCCGCTTATATGAGGTGATACCGCAGGCGTCCTGATGTTATTGAAGCCAAACCAACCTGCAACTGCCAGCGGGATAAGCCAGAACATCCAGACTATACCGGCGTGATGGATATAAGTGGTTGAACCTGCGGGAATCTTACCGATAAGGGTTCCGCTTGTGTTGATAAGGGTCATGCCCGAGCCGCTTAGCGGACCAAGAAGCTTGAAGGTCATGACAAGAGGAATAAGTACCTGCATCGTCGTAACACCGAAGTTACCGAGACCGGCGTTAAGACCAAGTGACGTACCCTGAACCTTCTTCGGGAAGAAGAAGCTGATGTTACTCATGGAAGAAGCAAAGTTTCCGCCTCCAAAACC
>CAZSAY010000128.1:0-3521 GCA_964605225.1 uncultured Thermodesulfobacteriota bacterium
CCTCCTTGCCGCCAGGAGGCCAAGACAAAGGCCTATGCCGCCAAAGAGGGCGAGATAAAAGCGCATGGCCACAAGGCCCTCGCCAAAGAGGAAACTCCAGGCGGCCATCCAGTAATATCTGCCTGGGTCATAACCGCGAAAATCCACCTTGGAGACCTTGCCCGCCGCGGTCTGCAACACGCCGTAGAGGAGATATCCCTCATCTGCTATATCAATGTCGATATTGTGCTGAAGATAAAAAGAAATGCCGGAAAGCAGAGCCGCAAGGAAGATTACCTTAATAACAGTAATATTATTTTTACTATCATCCGTCATATTCACCTTGAGGCACAGGGCCCAGTGAAGCCCTTTTTCTCCTTACAATGATGTATCTACCTGCAAGCACGGCCCCCAGGAGTATGAACAACACCTGCGGTACCCACATCCAAAGAATAAGGGGCCTGAACTCAAGGATGACCTCAGTCGTGCCGGGCGGTATTATAACACCTTCGTAAAAATCATTCACCATAACCGTCTGAAGGGGACCGGACCTGCTCTTCACGCGCCATCTCGGGTGGTACTGCTGGCTCAGAAAAAGCAGACTCTGCCGTGGTAGCGGGCTAAGGGAGTATGTCTTGTAATCCGTGAACCTGTCAAGGCGTTTTACTGCAAGTTGCCTGTGCACATCCAGACGTCCGGAGAGGACCGCTCCCCGGCCCTTTTGCTCATAATCCAGCACCTGCGCCGTTAATACGGGCGGATTAACGGGCTTATAAAACCTGTAGTTGCGCCAACGTCCTAGGCGGACAAGGCCGGGATTATCGAGCTCCATCTTCGATATGTAGAGACCGATGCCCATATAGGTGACCTCAGGCCGCTTTAGCCTGCTCCCGTCGGTTATGTACTTAAATTTCTTGCCATAGGTTTTAGCGCCCTCTGCGCTCAACTTTTTCGCAAGCCTCTGGTACTCCCCTGAGGAAAGGGAATCATAAGTGTGTATGCTTTTTAAACCGAAGAGCGACTCCTGATTAGGGGGAATTATGTTCTTGTATCCAACAAAGGCCAGCCGCATGCCTCCCGATGTCTGCGCTTTTATGAATTTCACGACATTGGATGTGGTGTGGATGTTGGCCTCGGGCCGGATAAGCCTCAGGCTTCGTCCGTAGGCAAAGACCGTTATAAGGGTAAGTGCGAGGAGCCCCCATGTCTTCAGCGTCCTTGAACGCATAATGCACAGGGTGTACAAGGCTATTATTATCAAGATGTTAAGGATGAGATAACGCACATCTATAATAGTGGTAAGCTCTACCCCGTTTATGAAAAAAAGAAGGGTCAGCGGAAGGAGGGGCAAAAAGACCACGGCCTTCCTTAGCCTCTCCCGGCCGTTATCCGCGCGAAGCATATTATCCACGGTGTAACCGGCGAGTATGCCGGCCGGTATAATGACCCCGGCGAGGTAACCTGTGGCGGACAGCCTGAAGCCCAAGTACTTTATGGCGAAGATATGCGCCGGCGGCCACGCCGTGCCTATGATACATAGCAGAAGGAAGGCCTGCCACGGCCATAGCCGCCTCCACTGCCCCTTTATGAACGTAAGGAGCAAGAGCGCGGAGTAAAGGGGCGAGAGGGAAAGACCATCAAAACCAAAGCTGTAATTCTCTTTTATGGGGTTGCCGAAGATAAAGGCGTCCAGGATGGAGTTGAGGTAGACGAGAAACTCGCCAAAGGTGTGTATCCTTGGCATGGCGCTCAAGAAAAAGTCCATGCCCGCGTTGAACCTTCCCGAACGTCTCGCCGCCTCAAGCACATCCATGTAGACAGGAGCAGTCATGAGCACACCGAAGAAAGCGGCGCCTATAAGTGCGGCCGCGAGGAGGGCCTTTTCCTTCGCCTTGAGCTCACTTTGCCAGAGGAGGAAAAGGGCAAAACCTGCCACGAGATAAAACTGGAGGATAATGGACTGCGGGTAAGCGGACATAAAGAGGCTGTACGTGGCATAGGCCAGACCAAAGGCAAGAGGATAGGAGGGCCTCTGGATAAAACGCCTTATGAGCCACATGAGCCCCAGGGCCCAGCAAGGTGCCGATAGAAATACGTTGAAGGTGAGCCAGTAAGTAAAGAAAACGCTGAAGCTCACCCCCGCTGAGGCCATGAGGCAGGCAAGGGGGTGGAGATCAAGACTTTTCATGAGAAGAAACATGAAAAGGCCGGAGAGAAAGACGGTAATGAGGATGGTAATGCTGTAAAAGAGGAAGGGGTCGCGTGTAAAACGGCTTAAAACATTTGATATAAGGTATGCCCTGCTGAGACTACGAATAAGCGGCGGCCTTCCAAATTCTGTATCGGGATTCCATGTTGGGAGCCAGGCACGGTACCTGCTGTTTAGAATAAAATTTATCTCCGGTATGAAAAAGTTACTCTCATCGATAAATTTTCCGTTGGAGATATGCGCCGGATCAGGCTTAACCGGGGCTCCAACCTCGATGTCATTATTATGCGGATAAATAACCTCGCCCCTGAAGATAACAGGGGCGAAGAAGATGATGTAGATGAGCACAAATAGGATAAAAGCGTGGCGATATTTCATGTTTTGATTTCGTCTTTAAGAAGATTTTTCCGCCACCATGAGAAGCGAAGACCCCGCCGGTAGAGATAAACCCCTCTTTATAAAAAATCTCTCCAGATCGAGAAGCCCCTCCAGCGCACTGTTAAGAGGGCCGGGCGGCTTGAGGTCCGAGCCCGCGTTGCCTTCTGAAACCCTAAATCTTCCTGCCACTCTTGAGGCCGCATAGAGAGGCAGGAGCAAGGAGACAAAGGAGGTAGCCCTCATGGGACTGAACCCGGCGGCCTCCACCTTTTCTTTCAATTCAGAGGCACTGTATCTTCTCACATGGCGGGCGTGTTCGTCAACCTTGCTCCAGAGAAACTTATGTTGCGGCACGGTTATGATAATCCCGCCGCCTTGTTTTATCGCCCTGTGCATTTCACTTAAGACCAGATCATCTTCTTTTATATGCTCCAGAACGTCAAAGGCGCCTATGAGGTCAAACTCTTCTTCAAAGGGGATTTTACGCGCGTCCATCTGAAAGAGGCGGGCCCTTTTCACTCTCCTTGCCGCAAATGATAGCCCTTTGGAGTATATCTCGCTTCCACAGAGTTCCATATCAGGGAAGGCCTTCTCAATGGCTGAAAGCACAAAACCCGTACCACAACCTATCTCCAAAAAATTCTTAGCGCTTGAAAAATATTTTTTTATGGCCCAGAGTATGAGCTTGTTTCTTGATTTGAACCAGAAACTCCCTGATTCGATGTTGAAGAGCCTCTCGAAGAACTCAGACTCAAATCCTTCGTTTGCCCTGGCGAGTTCAGGGGCGAAGGCGGAAAAACCGTCTATTAATTCCGGGACCTTACGAAGAGATGGAGAGCCTGACTTTTCAGGCAAAGAAGATGTATCCCGCAAATCTGTACATTCCCCCATAAAAGTCTTTTTGACGTGGTCAAGTAAAAATGGACACGCTGTTAAGCGGCCATATGAACCTGCC
>CAZSAY010000129.1:0-3511 GCA_964605225.1 uncultured Thermodesulfobacteriota bacterium
CCTCTTTTACGTTGCCCTCATCGAGAGCGGCCTTAACCCCAGGGCAAGGTCAGGCCGGTCCGCCGTGGGCATGTGGCAGTTCATACGCGCCACGGGCAGACGCTACGGACTCAGGGTTGACTGGTGGATAGACGAAAGAATGGACCCGGAAAAGGCCACGGTAGCCGCTTCCAGGTATCTTAAAACACTCTATGAACGATTCGGCTCATGGCAGCTCGCCATGGCCGGCTACAACGCAGGCGAGGGAAGAATTGCGCGGGCGATAAAAATATACAAAACCGATGACTTCTGGAAACTCGCCCGTCACAGACGCCCGCTGAACAGAGAGACCCGCCAGTATGTGCCCAAATACATGGCCGCCGTCCTTATCGCCAGGGACCCGGAACGCTACGGCTTTAATGGACTTCAGTATGACGAGGAAGTTGTCTACGAGAAGGTTGCCATACCGCACGCCACGGACATAAAGGTCATAGCCGACGCGGCGGATATAAGCGTAAAAGAGTTAAAACACCTGAACCCCGAACTCATACGCTGGTTCACGCCTCCCGATTACTCGGCTTACCAGATAAAACTACCGCCTGAGAGGGTGGACCGCTTCAAGAAAAACTTCAGCAAGATTGCCCCGAAGGACAGGCTCAGATTTTACAAACACCGTGTAAAGCGCGGCGATACTCTCTGGGCCATTGCGAGAAAATACAGGACGAGGATAAGTCTAATCCTTTATCTAAACGACCTCTCCAACCCTCGCTACATCCGCCCGGGTAAACTTATAGTAATACCCGTAAGGGCAAAAAACACAAAAAAACATCATAAAAGAAAAAATGCCGCCGCTTGAATCGTCTTCTCCCGAGCCCACTTCCAAATATGTAATAGCGGTCTCCTGACGGCTTAGGGGCCGGGATGCGGGATATTTTTACTGATGAACAGGCTATTATCTTCTGAAAGGGTAAACTCATGCTAAAGGTAAAAGAAGCCATTGAACTTATACTCGCCGGGATAAAACCCCTCGGCGTAGAGACCGTGGATATATCAGACTCAGCCGGAAGGGTCCTCTCCGAGGTCATTGTAGCGGGACGGGGCAACCCGCCATGGGATAACTCTGCCATGGACGGCTACGCCCTCCAATCAGCCGATGTAGCCGGGGCATCAGAGGCCTCTCCGGCGACCCTAAAAGTTCTCTACGATCTACCCGCCGGAGGCGTACCAGAGGGGCCTATCGGGCCGGGCGAGGCCGTAAGGATAATGACAGGAGCGCCTACCCCGAAAGGGGCCGACGCCGTTGTCATGGTAGAGAGGACGCGCAGGGGCACAGATAATACAGTAGAGATACTCGCCCCGGCAAAACTCGGGGCCAATATAAGAAAAGAGGGCGAGGATTTTGCCGCCGGAGAGAAGGTTATCACCGCAGGCAGGGTCATCAGGCCAGCGGAGATTTTAATGCTTGCCACAATCGGCCGTGCAGATGTTAAGGTATACCGGAGACCGCGCGTGGCCGTAGTCTCAACAGGCGATGAGCTCGTGGACATCAACACGGAACCAACTCCAGGCAAGATTACCAACAGCAACGGATACGCCCTCACAAGCCTCGCGAGAGAGACGGGCGCCCAGTGCGTAAACCTTGGCATAGCCGGTGATAATAGAAAGATACTCAACGAAAAATTCACCGAGGCCGCGGGCTACGACTGCATTATTTCCTCGGGCGGCGTCTCAGTGGGCGATTACGATCTTGTAAAAGAGGTCCTCAGGGACCTTGGCTCTGAGATGAAGTTCTGGAAGGTAGCCATGAAGCCGGGAAAACCCCTCGCCTTCGGCATCATAGGGGAAAAACCCGCATTCGGACTTCCGGGAAACCCCGTATCATCCATGGTGGCCTTTGAGCAATTTGTCCGTCCGGCCCTTCTTAAGATGGCTGGCAGAAGTGATATCTTCAAAAACACCTTTACGGCCCGTCTTACGGAGACGATAAGAAAAAAACCCGGCAGGGTGAACTTTTTCCGTGGCTCTCTTACTAAAAAAGACGGTGAGTACCTGGCAACCCCCCTTGTGGGGCAGGGTTCGGGGATGATAACATCCATGGTTCGGGCCGATATCTTCATAATAATCCCTGAAGAGATCACGGAGATAAGAGCCGGTGAAGATGTGCTTATTCAGCCCATAGGCAACGCAAACCTTCAGAGCGAAAAAACGGGTTATTAAAAATACCTCAAAGGAGCGGAGTTTAAATATGTTCAAGACCATAGAATGGATGGATAGGGGCGTGCGCATGATAGACCAGAGGGTACTGCCGTCCCGCGAGGTTTACAGGACATACCGTGGCTACAAAGAAGTAGCCGGGGCCATAAAAGACATGGTAGTAAGGGGCGCGCCCGCCATAGGCGTGGCCGGGGCCATGGGCATAGCCCTTGGCGCATCGAAGATAAGCAGGGGCGAGATAAAGGCCTTCAGCAAGGATTTTAAAAAAATAGTACGCCACGTGGCCGGGGCCCGGCCAACGGCGGTGAACCTTGCCTGGGCGGCGCGGAGGATGGAAGCCGTCTTCGAGGCCAACAAAGACAAGGACACGGAAGAGATAAAAAAACTCCTCATAGCCGAGGCCCGCAGTATGCACGACGAGGACGTTATCATAAACAAACGGATAGGGCGTAACGGAGCGCGCCTCTTAAAGAAGAACTCAACGGTCCTTACTCACTGCAACGCCGGGGCCCTTGCCACGGCAGGCTACGGCACGGCCCTTGGCGTAATACGCGGCGCCGTGGAGAAGGGAAAAAACATCAAGGTATTTGCCGATGAGACGCGGCCATTTCTTCAAGGCTCTCGCCTTACGGCATGGGAGCTTAAAAAAGAAGGCATAGACGTAACGCTCATAGCCGACAACATGGCGGGGCACATGATGAGCAAGGGCCTTGTGGACGCCGTGGTAGTAGGCGCCGACAGGATAGCCTCAAACGGAGATACGGCCAACAAAATAGGGACCTACACAGTGGCGGTTCTGGCAAAGGCGCACAAGATTCCCTTTTACGTGGCCGCCCCTCTTTCAACCATTGACATGGATATAAAAAACGGCGAGGCCATCCCAATAGAAGAGAGGAGCACTAAAGAGATTACCCACATAGCCGGAGTGAGGCTCGCGCCAAGGGGCATAAATGTTAAAAATCCCGTCTTCGATGTTACGCCGGCAAGGCTCATAACCGCCATCATAACTGAAAAAGGCGTCGTTAAAAAACCCTTCAAGGCTGGCATAAAGGCGCTATTCAAAAAATAAGATAACCCTGAGTTTTAAAGATAAAAGAGCCCCCTCTGCCACAGGCAGAGGGGGCTCTTTTATCTCACTTATTTTTGGAGGCACGCGAGGCGAAAAAGCCATCTGCGATAAAGGGGTGATGATCCTCTATAGGTTTTGTTTGCCAGGGCAAAGCCTGTATCCAAGGGCGGCCACGGGAGTCGTTAGCGGCCCACTCGACCCCCTATTGGTTTTCTTTGCCAAGCTTTCTTTTTTCCAAAAGAAAGCGGA
>CAZSAY010000130.1:0-3458 GCA_964605225.1 uncultured Thermodesulfobacteriota bacterium
GACACGAAGGACCTCGTCTACGTTCCTGCCTATGGGCAGATCATTTACGGTATAGCTACGGAGATTTCCAGCCTTGTCTATAATAAAGACACCACGAAGCGCTACGCCGGCGCACTCAAGAAGCACGCCATATTTGGCGCTTATGCATTTATTGAGGTCAGATACAAGGGGGTAGCCAATCTCGCCTATACCGCCCTCTTTTCTCGGTGTCTGCCTCCATTTGGCGTGTGAGAACTGACTGTCCACGGAGATGCCGAGAACCTGTGCGTCCCTTGACTTGAACTCTTCTATCCTGTCGCTGAGCGAGACGATCTCCGTTGGGCAGACAAAGGTAAAATCAAGGGGATAGAAAAAGAGCACCGTATATTTTCCCTTATAATCCGAGAGACTAAGCTCCCCTATGGAACCGTCTTCAAATACCGCCTGTGCCTTAAATTCCGGTGCCGCTTTCTGAACAAATGCCTCGCACATTTTTTATTTCCTCCTGAAATTTTTAAAATTATCTGCAATCCGTGCAGAGTCCGTAAAAATCAACATGATTGCCGCTTACTTCAAAATTCTTTAATACCTCGTCGGGGAGTTCAAGAGATGCTGAAAAATCTATTATCACATCGTCTATCCTTCCGCAAGCCGTGCACCTTATGTGATGATGAGGTCTCCTGTCAGGGTCGAAGCGCCGACGCTCGGGGTCGATGTTTAGCTCCGTAAGCTCACCCCTGTCCACAAGGGTCTGCACCGTGTTATATACGGTGGCAAAGGAGAGCGTGGGGTTTGTCTTCTTCAATTCCATGAAAATATCCTCTGCGCTGGGGTGGCACTTGTTGCCCCTTAGATAATCGAGTATGGCAAGCCTCTGCGGCGTAAGCTTAAAACCCTCTGCCCTGTACTTCTCTATTATCCTCTCCATAATACCTTCCCATATTAGAGATTACAAAAAATCTTACCCCCTGAAACCCCGCTATCTTTCATACCCCGCTATCTTTGATACACCCAACCCTCTTTTATTTACCCAATGTTCCTTCCGATACTCCACTCTCTTTGAAACACCCAACGCTACTTCGCATACCCAACGTTCTTTCTAACACCCAACTCTCTTTATATAGACCCAACTCTCTTTGATACGGCCCCCTTATGTGGCCCACTTTTGAATGATTCTTATCTTTGATTAATTCTATTATAATAACTATTCTAAATATGTCAAGAGTTTTTTTTGATATATCTTAGATGAGAGGATTCACGCGCATCAAAGGTGGGGGTAAAGCGGTATGTCTTGACAATACGGCTTGATTCAGATAAGTCTTCACATTCATGGAGAGCGGATATATACTAATATCCATCTTTTAGATAGTCACCGGGGGATCAGTTATAGATAGTACGATAACCCTTTGCCATCGCCCGGGGAAGAGGGCTTTTTTTGATGGTGTTGATTTTGTTAAAAAAGGGAGAGGGTTGAAATGTTATTCATTCTCATGCACATAATACATCTAATCGCGGTCATACTCTGGATAGGCGGACTCGCCTTTATCACTACAATGGTCTTTCCCATCATCATCAGGACAAAAGACCCCCTTGGCAAGGTCCTTCTTTTTCAGAAGATAGAACACCGCTTCGCCGCGACGGCGAGGATATACAACCTCATTACAGGCGCCTCCGGGATTATCATGGTCCTCTTAATGGGGTGGCAGTCCGTGCTATTTACAAAGGCGAGCATACCCCTTATTGTAATGGCCGTTATATGGATTTTCTGGTTTGTGATGCTCTTTGGTCTTGAGCCGCTCGTAATAAGGAAGATGCTGGAGCGGATGATGAAGAACAGTGAAAAGATGGACATAGACGGCGTATTCGCCAGGATGAACAGGCTACACTGGATACTTCTCGCGGTCTCCCTTATCGCCGCTACGGGCGGGGCCCTGTTCGCGCACGGGTCCATGATTTTTTAGCTTTCTTCAAGACCCTTCCCACGACTCTTCTTCTCCTTCTCGAACCTCAACCCCTCCAGGGCAAGGAGTCCCTCTTTAACCTTCGGGCCACCTCCGCCGGACCATCCGCCAGGGCTCCCGTCAGAGCGTACAACCCTGTGACAGGGTATGACTATGGGTATCATATTCCCGGCGCAGGCATTGGCCACGGCCCTGAAGGCGCGGGGCCGTCCAATGGCCGCGGCAATTGCGGCATAGCTACAGCTCGTACCATAGGGTATCTCCCGAAGGGCGCTCAGCACGCTCCTCTCAAAGTCCGTGCCGAAGACCTTTACCTGCAGGTGATTAAAATCAACGGGCCTGCCCATGAAGTAGCTATGAAATAGACTAAAGAGGGGTTTTAACGTAGCGGGAGAGCTTTCGTTGTTAAACGCGGCTAAAGGGCCAAACCTCCCGGATAAAATAGACAAAAAATTCTCTTTCGCGGGGCAAAAAGATAGGGCAACGAGAGCGGACCCGTCCATGGCGGCGTATATTAGGCCAAAGGGAGACTCGAAGGACGCAAAATTCAAGGGGGTTGATAATGTGGTGAGCTCTTTGCCGGTTATTGTGACGGGGCCTCTCATATCAGAACCCCCACAAGGGGATAGGCGGTTGGCCGCGATACAGAGGCCCTTGTTGCCGAACATTTTAAAGAAAAGCAGGTGATGGATCTATGCTTTAAAGGCATGGCCCCGGGGAGTTAAAGAGATAAGCCGGAAGATTTACATAAATACCCGCAATGGGTGAAAATGAGAAGCAGGGGTTGAAGGGCATAACCCTAAAATCTAATAAAGCAGGGTATGGAGGCCCCTTATCTACGCACAGAGATAATGGGCTCATCCGTGGAGAGCCTTTTCAGGACATTGTTTTTAACAAGGACAAAAGCGGCCTTTTCGGCTCCTGCGACGGCCTTATCGGGGCTGCCTTTTATATGTAGCGGGTTTATGAGCCTTCCATTTTTGCGCACCTCGTAATGAAGGTGCGGCCCTGTGGAGATACCCGTTGAGCCCACATATCCGATGACATCGCCCTGCTCGACTCTCTTGCCGCGTCTTATGCCCTTTTTTATCTTTGACATATGTCCGTAGCCCGTTGAGTAGCCGTTGCTGTGTTTTATGGTTACAAAACGTCCGTAGCCGCGCTTCCAACCGGCAAATGTCACTCTGCCGCTTCCGGCGGCGTCGATGGGCGTGCCCCTTGGCGCCGCGTAATCAATGCCATGATGGGGCCTGTATTTTTTCAGTATGGGATGAAAACGCCTCTCCGTGAAATAACTGCTGATGCGCCTGTACCGGAGCGGAGACTTCATGAGCATCCTTCTAAGAGACTTTCCATTGAGGTCGTAATAACCGGCCCTGCCTTTTTTATCCTTAAAATAAATTGCCTTATAGTCTCTGCCTCCGTTGGCAAGCTCGGCGCCTACGATGGAGCCATTTTCCACAAACTCGCCATCAACGTAGACCTCCTCGTAGAGGATTCTGAAGGTATCGCCTTTTC
>CAZSAY010000131.1:0-3415 GCA_964605225.1 uncultured Thermodesulfobacteriota bacterium
AATCTTCTCCTGCGTGGGCTGATGATAGAGAAAGACCATGCCATTCATGGTGGAAAATGATCTTTTAATAGAGGCCGTAATCTCGGCTACGCTACGACTGCGGCGGGACCTGGGTCTGAGTTTTATAAATAGTTCACCCCTGTTTACGCCCTCGACCTGATAACCAACCTCAGGCGAGCCCGTGCGCCTGTATACAGTAGATACATCAGGGTCGGCCATGGCCATACGGTCAAGGGCCTCGCCGATACGGTTGCTCTCGATCAGGGAAGTACCGGGAGGCATGATATACTCAATAAGAATAGCGCCCTCATCGATAGGGGGCAGTAGCGATGCCCGTCCAAGTAGCAGGGTAAGCCCGGAGAGGCCAAGTGTCATGAGGCAGAGGATAATAACCAGTTTTCTATGCCTGAAGGAAAAAGATAAAATTCTCTGTAAGCACCTCTCTAAAAGCCCTAAAAACCTCTCACCCATAAAACCGTTTCGCTGAATGGAAGCCCCTTTTATATGGCCGAA
Source organism: uncultured Thermodesulfobacteriota bacterium (assembly GCA_964605225.1). Lineage (GTDB taxonomy): Bacteria > Desulfobacterota > GWC2-55-46 > GWC2-55-46 > JADFVP01 > JAJRZX01. Next base: position 514 of record CAZSAY010000131.1, read on the forward strand.
GAGGAGTGGCACGAGGGTAAGGGAAAGGATAAGAGAGACGAGAAGGGCGGAGCCTATGGTTATTGCAAAGGGGCGAAGGAAAATTGCGGCAAGCCCCGTTACCATAACAAGGGGTAAAAATGCCGCAACCGTGGTAAAGGTGCCCGATGCGTCTGGAGCGGCTATCTCGGCGGCTCCCGTGATGCTTGCCCGGGCTGGGTCTTTAATAGTCTTTGCGTGACGAAAAATATTTTCCGCTACAACGATGGCGTCATCAACTATCATGCCGATGGCCAGCGTGAGGGCCGTCATGGTTATGATGTTAAAGGTAAGGCCAAGTACACGCATAAGGGCAACTGTAGCGAGTAGCGTAAGGGGAATGGTCCCGGCCACTATCAAGGTTGCCGGCAGGGACGCGAGGAAAAAATACAGCACCGCTACGGCAAGTACTGCCCCGATGACAAGGTTTTGAATAATCTCATGGCGGGACTCCGAGATAATCTCCGATTGGTCATAGTATTTTTTTATGGTAGAGCCTGGTGGCAAAAGGTCTTTAAGCTCCCCCATGGCGCTCTCAACAGCAGAGACGATACGGAGCGTACTCGCCCCCGGCTGTTTACGCACAATAAGTGCCACGGCGGGAAGGCCGTCACCTCGCACCACGTAATGCCTGGGCCTTCTACCCTCACTTACCTTTGCCACATCTCCCAGAAGAACGGTCTTGCCCCCGTCCCCTTTTTTAAGGAGGATAGTCCTGATATCTTCCATATTCTTCAGGCGGGCATCGCCGCGTATGAGGTATTCCCTGCCCGATTGGCTTAGAAAACCTGCTACAGCGCTGATGTTCTGCTTTTTAAGAAGGGTGACGACCTCTGGTATTGATATATGTAACCTGCGAAGCGCCTCGGGCCGGAGCGTAACATAGTAGGCGCGCCGGTCTCCGCCAAGGACCTCAATGGATGATACCCCTTCAACGCCTCGTAGCCCTCCGGCCAGATCCGTCTTAACTATATTACGTAGTGTAACGGGGTCTCCGGCTCCGTAGATTACATACCCCGATACCTCCTGGAGTGTTGTGCCTATACTCTCTATGCTCGGCGTAACGGCCGCGGGCAGTACGGAGCGAAGGCGCGCGAGCCTTGCCTGCGCAACCTGCCTTGCCTCACGGATACCAGTGCCGCTGTTGAACTCAACTGATACGAGGGATACGCCCTGAAGAGATGTTGAGACCACTCTCTTTACCCCGGCGATGGAGCGCATCTCGTCTTCTACGGGCCGTGATACAAGAAGTTCCATATCAGCCGGAGCTGCGCCGGGGTAGTGGCTGATGATGTTCACCACGGGCACGTCGATACCCGGAAAAAGGTCAACGGGCATATGTCCCGCGGAGTAGATACCGGCAAAGACGGTTATGACCAGAACTATTACCGAGGCCATGGGGTACTTTATGATAAACCCGAGAAAAGACCGCATCAGTCCGCCACCTTGAAGTCCCGGCTAAAGTCCCGGTAAAAGAGCTCGTAAGCCCCGCTTCGCACCACCTCGACTCCTTCATCCAGGCCTGAGATAACCTCTACACTACCGCCTGATTCAAGACCTGTTTTTATGGCCTTTTTTATAAATTTACCATCTTTTTTGATAAATACAAAAGTCCGCTCCCTGTCATCGCGCACTACGGCGTTCCGTGGTATGGAGAGCGCGTCACTGTGCTCTGTAAGCTCAATCACGCCGCTTAAGGCCTCGCCGGGCCTTAGAAAAGTATCTACCGCCGCGTCCTCTATCCATATAATAGTAGCGCCTTCTTTTGTAAGCTCTGGCATGACTTTTTTAATGGTGCCAATAATGGTCTTTTGGCCCGGCCGGTTGATAAGGGCCTTAAGTCCCTTTAGTTTCGCACCCTTGGGAGCGAAAATATTGGCCGTAACGCGAAGACTATTGGGAGAGATAACATCAGCGAGGTGAGCCCCCTTTTCCACGTACTGGCCCCTGTTTACAAGGCGCTTCGTAAAGACGCCGTCTATGGGAGCAACAACGGTAAGGCCGCTCTGTAATGAGCTCATGGCCTGCTTTAACCCGGCAAGCTCAATATTTAATTTCATCAGGGAGTCTTCTGCCGCCCTTAATTCATCCCCTTTTATCATCTTGCGCCTTACTGCCTCGGCCTTTATACGTGCGTCTTTTTTAGCGAGGACTATTCTTTTTTCCGTAAGCCCTATCTCTTCTTTCAGGGCCTTTACCTCGCCAAGCAGGCGGGGGCCGCCAAGGGTAAAGAGCACGTCGCCGCGCCTTACAGGGGCCCCATCACTCACCTTCTGCGCGACGATACGACCCGCGCTCATGGCATAGAGGGGAACTTCGCTCCTGCTCTTCGCGGTCCCGAACCACCTCACCGCCTCGGTAAAGTTCATCTTTTTAGGCTCTGCCGTTCTTATCATTGAGGGTAGGGTAATCGCCTCACCTTCCACGGGGCCGTCTCCACCGCCACGGACAATCAATGCCGGGGCCGATATAATAAGGACGATAGATGTAATAACCATGCCTTTTATAAAACGACTCATCTCAAGACCTCCGCCTCTTTGCTTTTTTTAATTTTTTCACTGCCCACTGAGGTATCCCTGAAGATATATTGACCAGAGGCCAGCTCAAGGGCTATTGCCTCTTCAACCTTCTGCTCTTTTAGTCCAAGCCCTTCAAGTCTTTTATCCTCGAGCCTTAACTGCAGGCCATAGTAATCAGGGGCGTTAATGACGCCATCCTCTACGGACTTTTTATAGGTTTTGAGGTGACCCTCTATATTACTTGTATTCTTCTCAATATTATCCAGCCTCCTTTCAAGGGAGGTGAGGTTATTTAGAATACGGGCTATCTCGGCGCGTCCCTCGAAGATACGGGCCGTGTACTCGTCAAAGAGTTTTTTTCGTGT
>CAZSAY010000132.1:0-3391 GCA_964605225.1 uncultured Thermodesulfobacteriota bacterium
AGATAAGGACGCATAAGAGGCTCATGGATATCATGGACCCCACGCAGAATACCGTTGACGCCCTTATCAAACTGGCCCTCCCCGCTGGTGTGGATGTGGAGATTAAACTCGATTAAGAGAGAATTAGGCAGAGCTGATTATGATTGAAGGAATATTCGGAAAAAAAATCGGTATGACTCAGGTATTTGCCGAGGACGGCGAGCAGATCCCCGTAACAGTGATTAAGACGGGACCCTGCTATGTCGTGTCTCGAAAGACCGCGCGTAGAGACGGCTACGATGCCGTACAGCTTGGTATCGGTGATAAAAAAGAAAAAAATACGAGCCAGGCCATGAAAAAGGTCTTTGCCAACGCAAAGACGCCCATACTCTCCGTACTCGGCGAGTTTCGATGCCTTGATACTGACGAGTACAAACCCGGTAGCCTTGTTAAATGCGAGGACCTCTTCAACACCGGAGACTTTGTCGATATCTCCGGTCGCACCAAGGGTAAGGGTTTTCAGGGCGGCATGAAAAGATGGGGCTTTCACGGTGGTCCGGGGTCTCACGGCTCCATGCACGGAAGAACTCCTGGTTCTATCGGACAGAGCGCATGGCCCTCAAGGGTTAGGCCCGGCGTAAAGATGGCCGGACACATGGGGAGCCGCCAGAGGACCACGCAAAATCTTAAGGTAGTCGATGTCCGGGCTGAAGAGGGGATTATCCTCATTAAGGGCGCTGTGCCCGGCGCAGTAAACGGACTTGTAAGGATTAAAAAGGCGTTTAAGAAAACCGCGCCCGTGAAAGGGGATGCCTGATGGATATAGATGTATTAAATAAAGAAGGCGCAAGGGTCTCTGGAGTTGCTCTTGATGAAGCGGTCTTTGGCGGAGAAGTAAAAGAGCACCTCTTTTACGAGGTGGTAAAGATGCAGCTCGCCGGTAGGCGTAGCGGCACGGCCTGTACGAAGACACGCGGCGAGGTAAGCGGCGGCGGAGTGAAACCGTGGAAGCAGAAGGGCACGGGCAGGGCGCGCTCAGGCAGTACGCGTTCTCCTATATGGAGGCATGGCGGAACGGTCTTTGGCCCAAGGCCCAGGGACTACTCGTACAGCGTTCCCAAGAGAGTCAGGCGTGAGGCCCTAAAGTCCGCGCTACGGCTCAAACTTAATGATGGCGCCTTGAGAGTAGTCGAGTCCCTGAATCTCGAAAAGGCTAAGACAAAAAGCGCCATCTCCATCCTTAAGGCCCTTAACTGCGATTCCGCCCTTATTGTCACCGGTGGAGAGAACAAAAATCTCGAACTTGCCGTAAGAAACCTGAAAGACTACAAGGTGATTCGGGCAGGCGGGATAAATGTATTCGATGTGCTTAAATACAAGGTACTGCTTATAACAAAAGAGGCCCTTGAAAAAATAGAGGAAAAAATAAAATGAGGGATATATACTCCATAATACAATCCCCCGTAATTACGGAAAAAAGCATGGCCAAATCCACAGAGGGTAACTACGTTGTCTTCTGGGTAGACCCGGCGGCTAATAAGGGCGATATAAAAGAGGCCATTCAGAAGATATTTGACGTAAAAGTCATCGCCGTGAATACATCAAGGGTTGCCGGTAAGATAAAAAAGCAGGGGCGTTACTCCGGCAGAAGGCCTACGAGAAAAAAGGCCTATGTCCAGCTAAAAGAAGGCGATAGCATCGAGCTCTTCGAAGGGGCCTGATAAGGGGCCGGGGGATATGTAACGGGGAAAAAGGGGCCGTGAGAGCAGGGGCGTAGATGGTGTAGAGGGCATAGGGGGCGTAGGGGGGGCAGAGAGAGCAGGGGAACCCGGGGAGCGGGGCATTGATAGTGGACGGCTTTTCGGGGGCTGAATTTTGGGGGGTAGGGGTTTTTTAGAGTTAAGATGGGATGCGGGGGCAAGAAAGGGAGTTATATTTTAACAAGGTTACGGTAATAAAAATATTTGTGCTCCATTATAGTGAATAAATAAGACCAAAAAGAGTGAGACCATGGCATTAAAAAAGTATAAACCAACATCTCCGGGTATGAGAACGCGTACTACCCTGGACTTTTCCGGCCTTACAAAGAAGAGGCCCGAGAAGGCACTTACAGTGCCGAAAAAGCGCAGTGGCGGCCGTAACAACAATGGCCGTGTCACCGTGCGATGGATAGGCGGCGGTCACAAAAGGCAGTACAGGATTATTGATTACAAGAGGGATAAGTACGATATCCCGGCCCGCGTGGCGGCCATAGAGTACGACCCTAACAGGAGCGCTAATATCGCCCTCTTACATTACGTGGACGGCGAAAAGAGGTATATACTCGCACCCCTTCTTGTCAAGGTTGGCGATATGCTGATCTCCGGCGAAAAGGCTGAGATAAAGCCCGGCAACGCCATGATCATAAAGCGTATACCCCTTGGTACCTTCATTCATAATATTGAGATGAAGGTAGGCAAAGGCGGCCAGCTCGTAAGGGGCGCCGGCGGATACGCTCAGCTCATGGCCAAGGAAGGCACAAAGGCCACGATAAAACTCCCTTCCGGGGAGGTTCGCCTTATACCTCAGCTCTGCATGGCAACCATTGGGCAGATAGGCAATATCGACAAGGAAAATGTCACATACGGAAAGGCCGGCCGCGTACGCTGGCTCGGCAGACTTCCCGGTGTAAGGGGCGTTGTAATGAACCCCGTTGACCACCCCCACGGCGGCGGTGAAGGCAAGAGCAAGGGCGGAAATCATCCCACAACACCCTGGGGCGTGCCCACAAAGGGATATAAGACAAGGAAGAAGAAGTCTTCCGATAAATATATCTTGAACAGGAGGAAGTAATTGCGTTCCCTTAAAAAAGGCCCCTTTATAGACGGGCATCTGGAAAAAAAAGTGGACCGCGCCGTAGAGAGCGGCTCGAAGAAGGTAATAAAAACCTGGTCCAGAAGATCGATGATTACACCGGAGATGGTGGGGCTGACCATCGCCGTACATAACGGGAAAAAATTTATACCCGTCTTTGTAACAGAGAATATGGTAGGTCACAAACTCGGTGAGTTTTCCCCGACGAGGACCTTTCACGGCCATGCCGGGCTAAAAAAGTCCCGCGTGCCGGGGGGTAAGTAAATGGAAGCGCAGGCAAGAGCAAAGTTCGTAAGGGTATCGGCTCATAAGACCCGTCTTGTAATTGACCTTATAAGGGGGAAAAAAGTTGAGGTAGCGCTAGCGCAACTCAATAACTCCAATAAGGCCGTTAGCAAGATAGTCTCCAAGATACTCAAGAGCGCCATGGCAAACGCGGAAAATACCTTTCACCTCGATATTGACAACCTCTATGTAAAGAGGGCCTTTGTCGATGAGGGGCCCACGCTCAAACGCATGAGAGCGCGCGCCATGGGAAGGGGTGTTACCATAAGAAAGA
>CAZSAY010000133.1:0-3337 GCA_964605225.1 uncultured Thermodesulfobacteriota bacterium
AGGCCCGTGGGGTTATCTTTATCCCCGGAGCGGCCTGCCTGCGCTTGTACTCGCTTTTATCCACCATATCCAGGACCCTCTTAACCGTATCCCGTGGAAAGCCCATATCCACTATGGCGGCGAGACTCTGGTCTTGTTCCACATAGGCCTTGAGGATGGCGTCGAGCTCTTCATAGGGCGGCAGTGTGTCCTCATCTTTTTGTCCCTCTTTAAGCTCGGCGCTGGGGGCCTTTGTAATGATGCCAGGGGGTATGGGGGGGGAATCGCCACCTGCCGCGCTTTTTCTGTTTATCCACTCCGAGAGCTCATAGACAAGGGTCTTGGGCACGTCCTTTATTACGGAAAAACCTCCGGCCATGTCGCCGTACAGGGTGGCGTAACCAACGCTCATCTCGCTCTTATTCCCGGTGGTCAGGACGAGCCAGCCGAACTTGTTGCTAAGGGCCATGACAATATCACCGCGTATCCTCGCCTGAAGGTTTTCTTCCGTCACATCGGTTTTTTTCTTATCAAAAAAAGGGCCAAGCCCTTTGAGGTAAAGCTCGAATATCTCATCAATAGGCAGAGTCATCAGGCGCAGGCCGAGGTTTCGGGCAAGCTCCCCGGCGTCACTTATACTCTCGGCGGAGGTATACTTCGAGGGCATGAAGACACAGGTTATCTTCTCAGCCCCAAGGGCCTCTGCCGCTACGGCGGCCACAAGGGCGGAATCAATCCCCCCGCTAAGGGCGATAACGGCGTGGGTAAAGCTGTTTTTTCTCGCGTAATCCCTTGTGCCAAGGACAAGGGCCCTGTAGACCTCTTCGGTGCTCCCAAGGCGGGTGGTCTCGGGAAGCGTCAATTTTGTTTTTTTAACCTGCCTTCCATCCGTAAGAGTAATCGAGCGCACCCCTTTACCTGCCACGGCGCTCTGGTTTGCCCCTTTAAGGGACGGCTCTACCTCAAGGTCGTATAGGAGCAGATCTTCTTCAAAGGCCTTTGCCCGGGCAAGGACCTCTCCGCCTCTACCTATGATAAGGCCCTGGCCATCGAAGATAAGCTCGTCCTGGCCGCCTATCATATTGTTATAGACAATTACCACGTCATTATCCATGGCGCGCTCCTTGAGCATCTTCTCGCGTATAGCGGCCTTTTCCATATTATAAGGCGAGGCGTTTATATTGATAATTACAGAGGCCCCGCATTGGGCCTGAAGACGGGCCGGGCCCCCTGGTGTCCAGATATCCTCGCATACGCCAAGGCCCATGGTGATGCCCTTCAAGACAAAGTTAAGGGGCGCGTCCCCGGCAATAAAATACCTTTTTTCGTCAAAGACACCGTAATTTGGAAGGTTCATCTTGTGGTATACGCCTGCCACCGCCCCGTCATGGATAATGGCGGCGGCGTTGCCGATATCCTCGCCAGAGCGGTCAACAAAACCCACAATAGCGGTTATGTCCCTTATCTTCGCAGAAACCTCATCCAGTACCTTGAGGTTATCATCTATAAAGGCGGGTTTTAGCAGTAGATCCTCTGGAGGATAACCTGAGATAATGAGCTCAGGGAAGACTACAAGCTCGGCCCCGGCGTCACGGGCCTTTCTCGCGTAACTCAGTACGAGCGAGGCATTACCGCGTAGGTCCCCTACCGTGGGGTTTACCTGAGCCATGGCTATTCGTATAGAAGACATAGAGAAGAGATTATCAGAAAGGAGTATTTTTTGTAAAGAAGAGAAAAGGCTTTATAGGGATAAAGACCGGGGCGTAAGAGCAGAGCCCCTGAAGTTGCCCATTAAGGGGACTCTGGGGCGAATCCCCCCCCCCCCTCGTACGGCCCGCACAACCTCCCACTCAATCCCCTCCCCCCCCCTCGGGAAAACCTGCAAAGGCCTGATTCGTTACCCTGATTTTTTTGGAAGACAACCTTTTATAGCATATGACATCCTGGTTGTCAATCCTTGAAGATGGAATTATTGTGGATTAAGAGGAGGACCTGTTTTAAAGGTTACAAAAAGGGGGATGTTGAGTCCTCGAATGCAGGGTTTTTCAACTGCCCTGCCAGGTAGTTTCTCCGTACTTAAGAGCTACCCCTTTTATGAGGCATTTATTCTTCTTTTCTACGCCAGCGCAGGCAGGGTTTTCTCGCGGCCCTTGCCTCGTCAACCCTGCCAACTATGGTATTGTGGGGGGCGCTCTTTATACGCTTGGGGCTCGACTTTGCCTCATGGGCGATACTCTTCATAGTATCTATGAAGTTATCAAGGGTCTCAAGGGATTCAGTCTCCGTAGGCTCTATCATCATGGCACCGTGAACAACCGTGGGGAAATAAATGGTAGGCGGATGGTAACCGTAATCCATGAGCCTCTTTGCCATATCAAGGGTGCTTATACCGTATTCGCCCTGTAGTTTGTCTGAAAAGACACACTCGTGCATGGAGGGCACATGGCTAAAGGGCAGTTCAAAATCTCCGGTAAGGCTGGCCCTGATGTAATTGGCGTTCAGTATGGCCGTCTCGCTTACCCTTTTTAGCCCTTCTCCGCCGAGGCGTCGTATGTAGGCGTATGCCCGTACCATTATGGCGAAGTTCCCGTAAAAGGCGTTCAGCCTCCCTATGGAGAGGGGGCTACTGGAGTCAAAAGAGAATAGATCACCTTTTTTCACTATGCGCGGGTTTGGAAGAAAGGGCTCGAGTATTTTTTTTACGGCCACCGGGCCGCTTCCCGGGCCTCCTCCGCCGTGAGGAGTGGAGAAGGTCTTGTGAAGGTTTATGTGTATTACGTCTACGCCCATATCCCCGAGGCGCGCCAGGCCCATGAGGGCGTTGAGGTTTGCGCCGTCGCAGTACAGGAGCCCGCCTTTTTCATGGAGGGCCTCGGCTATCTCCTTTATGTTGGTCTCAAATAGCCCCAGTGTGTTGGGGTTTGTAAGCATGATGGCGGCCACATCATCGTCAAGGACCTCTTGGACGGCAGAAAGGGTCAGTATGCCCTCGGGGCCCACCTTGACGGGAGAGACATCAAAACCCGCGATATGGGCGCTTGCCGGGTTTGTGCCATGGGCCGTGTCGGGGATGATGACCCTTTTTTTATTCAAAAGTCCCTTCTCACGAAAATATGCGGCTATGGCAAGTAGGCCGCAGAGCTCGCCCTGGGCGCCTGCCGCCGGGGCAAGCGTCACCGCGTCCATGCCCGTAATCTCGGCCAGATCCTCACTGAGCTCATACATGAGCCGCAGGGCGCCCTGAGCCATATCTTCGTCCTGAAAAGGATGAAGCCTTGAAAAACCCGGTAGACGGGCAAGGACCTCGTTTATGCGGGGGTTATACTTCATGGTGCAGGAACCAAGGGGATAAAAACCC
>CAZSAY010000134.1:0-3282 GCA_964605225.1 uncultured Thermodesulfobacteriota bacterium
TGGGTCTAATGGTTGTCTCATAACCCTTTTCAGGCGCGCCTGATTTAAGCCACGCAACAACGTGATTGCGCTCAAGGATACTGATGCGTCCTGACATGGAACCGCGAATAGCCGCCTCCAGCCTCGTGCCGCTTCGGTTGCCGTAATAATTTTTGGCTATGTCCTCTACCGATAGGCCGGGTTTGCCGTCAATGTATTCAAAGCTGGTATAAAGATAGGTAAGGGCCATAAGATACCCCAGACCCATGAGGAGAATAAAGGCCGTATACAGAAGCTTCTCATTTATGGTGCAATCATAGAAGCGGCGCCTTGAAAGCGCGTGTTTACCGCACTCCGGTATACCGTGGTTTTTATTCATTTATCGAGGTGTCCCTGGTAAAAAAATGATGATTTATCCATATGCCTGCATGCCCTCTCACCTTCCGCGGTAGGAAGACAAAGGGCACGGCCAGAGCTACCTGAAATAGGCGTTAAGTACGTACTGCTGCATCATCCTCTGGGTATTGAAAAACGAGCCATTAAGGGCCGCCGCATGGAGCATCACGTTAATGAAGCGGTCGCGCTCATTATAAAACATGGGGATGATGACTTGCTCCAGTCTCTCATAAAGGGAGGTAGCCTCCTTCGAGCGGTTGTCACCCTCGCTATCTTCCACCTTTTTCCCGATGGACCACCCTGTTACACCTTCAATGCAACCCTCAATCCACCATCCGTCAAGGATGCTCAGGCTCGGCACGCCGTTGAGGGCCGCTTTCATCCCGCTTGTGCCCGATGCCTCGAGGGGAGGCTTCGGTGTATTGAGCCAGAGGTCTACGCCTGAAGTTATCATTTTTCCAAGCTCAAGACCATAATTTTCGAGATATGCCACATTCACGGTATCCCTGAGAGAGTCCTTTATGGCGAAGATGCGTTTTATTAGCTCCTTGCCGCCTTTATCCTGCGGATGGGCCTTGCCGGCGAATACTATCTGCATGGGCCCGGCTTTAGATGCGATAGACTTGAGCCTGTTCAAGTCATAAAATATGAGGTCGGCCCTCTTGTAAGCTGCGGCTCGCCTGGCAAAGCCGATGGTGAATACGTCCACGTCCATGCCGGAATTTGTCTGCTGATTTACACGCCTGATGAGCCTTTTCTTTGCCGAACTGTGCGCCTGCCAGACCTCGTTTTTTGGGATATTCAGGGCATATCTGAGACTGAAGTTGTCCTTCTTCCAGCCGGGGATATAACGGTTATAAAGTTCACCGAAGGGTTTTGAGACCCAGGTAGCGGCGTGGACTCCGTTCGTTATGGCGTCGATGTTGTAGCCGGCGAACATGAGCCTTGAGACCTCGCCGTGTCTTTTGGCCACCCCGTTGACATAACGGCTGAGGTTCAGAGCCAGGTACGTCATATTGAACATCTTCCCTGTGCCGAAGATGTTACTGACCTCAGAGAAGTCCCTGAGGTGCTCTACGTTCCGGCCCGCAAGTTCCATGCAATCAACGCAGAAGACGTCTTTCATTCTGGCCACGTTCTTGCGGCCCCCAAGCACTCTTTCAATAAGCTCCATGGGAAATTGGTCATGCCCTGCGGGAACAGGAGTATGGGTGGTAAAGACGCATCTTGCCCTTACGGCCTCAATGTCCTCCCTACTGAAATACGGCCTTCCAGCCCTGTCCGCCTCCTCGTCAAGGAGCTCCATGGTGAGGAGCGCCGCGTGCCCCTCATTCATGTGGAAACGCGCTATGCCATCGTAGCCAAGCGCGCGGAGCATCCTCACACCGCCCATGCCGAGGACTAACTCCTGAGAGAGCCTGTAGTGGAGGTCGCCTCCATAAAGTGAGTGCGTTATGGTCCTGTCCCAGTCTGAGTTTTCTGAAAGGTCGGCGTCGAGGAAGTATACGGGCACAATATAACCGCCCGCGCCCCTGACCTCATACTTCCATACTCTTAACCACACCGTGCGTCCCTCTATGGTCACGGCGGCGCGCCCGGGCATCTCTTCAAGAAAATCATCGACGGCCCAGCGCACGGGCTCTTCAGTCTGCCAGCCATCAGGGCCGAGGCTCTGGTAAAAATATCCCTTCCTGTACAGGAGCGTGACGGCTACCATGGGTACGCCGAGGTCCGCCGCCGAGCGGATGGTATCGCCTGCGAGCACGCCGAGCCCCCCGCTATACGTGGGCATCCCGGCCTCAAGACCTATCTCCATGGAAAAATAAGCGACGGAGCGTTTCTCGCCTGCCTCGCCACATTTGGGGATATATCTCTCAGGGTCTTTTTCAAATCTATCCCTGCAGATGTTGCCACAGAAGTAATACTCAGAGCCTTTGTATTCGATCTTCTCGCTTGACTCGTCAACTTTTAAGGTCATGTTGCAGACCGGATCTATGCCCATGGAATAACTCCTTATCACCTGGCCTAATTCCTGCAAAGAGTAGCGACTATATAAAAACGTATAATCAAAGCATGATAGAGAAAACACCGTACCTTCGCAAACAGGCTGAGATGAAGGGTACATGAGAGCTCTCTTGCCTTCACCGGCATCCAGCGTCTCTACTGAGAGTGGTTAACGACTGGTGATAAAAAAACTATTCATCTTCGGCGGCGTATTTCTCCGGGTCTTTTTCAAACTCATCCTTGCAACCCGGGCTGCAGAACACATAGGTCCTGCCGTTGTACTCCACCTTGCCGGAGGCGTCTTTCTCGCTGATCTCCATCTTGCATACGGGGTCTACTGACATAATATCCTCCTTACCTGTCTTGAGGTTGATATACTTACAGGAAACATCACTTAGATACCAAAACGCAGAGCAACAACTCACTCAGCCTCCTCATTAACCCTCCACGATGAGCCTGCCCCTGAACATGCCCATCTGGCAGGCGAACTCATACTCTCCAGGACTTTCGGGCGTAAATTCCACCGTAACCTTCTCCCCCTCCGGGAGGAGTTTTGAGACATTAAAGTCCTTGAAGACCACCCTCTCCGAGCAGGGTGAGGACTCGCGGCGCTCAAAGACAAAACGCAGGGGTTTACCGGCCTTCACTATTACAACATCCGGGGTGTACCCGCCCTTTACGGTTATAAAGGCCTCCTGCACTCCAGCCGTGACACCGGCCATCTCGCCCTTTTTCTTAGAGAACCAGAAGTACCAGGCAACAAAAGCTATGAGTATTAAACCCGCTATATCTACTATGAGCTTTGTAATCATTTCCCTACCCCCCGAGGTTTCCACATCCTCAGCCGATTGGCGTTAGTAACAACAGTAAGAGAACTGAAGGCCATGGCCGCCCCGGCTATCA
>CAZSAY010000135.1:0-3190 GCA_964605225.1 uncultured Thermodesulfobacteriota bacterium
GGAGGTGGCAACCATGGCAATAGACAGATGGAATCCTTTCAAGGAAATAGACAAGATGAGTAAAGACATGGACAGGCTCTGGGATCAGGTCTTCCCCACCTCAAGGAGGTTCCTTAAAGAGCTTCCCGTAAAGGCCCTCATGGAAAGAGAGACCACCCCTCCTGCCATAGATATCATAGAGAGGTCCGATGCCCTCATCGTAAAGGCGGAGCTACCTGGCGTGGAGAAAGACAATATCGATATCTCCGTGAAGGAGAACAGGCTCACCATCTCCGGTAAGATAGAGAGAGATAAAGAGGAAAAAAAGGAAGACTTCTACTATAGCGAACGGAGCTATACGAGCTACTCGCGCACCATAGACATACCCTGCAAGGTAAAGGCCGAAAAAATTACGGCGGCCCTTAAGAACGGTGTGCTTACAGTAACCCTGCCAAAGGCCGAAGAGTTAAAGGCCAAAAAAATAACGGTGGAGGTAAAGTAACCCTCCGCCGCTATGACCCGCCTTATATCTTCCACTTACTCCCCCCCCGTAACCGAGATGGTGACGGGGGGCTTTTCTTTTCCGGACTTAGCCCACGTTGTCGTATTCCCGTACCCTGAATTCAACTCCCGCGTCTTGGCGCGCTACAAGCCTGCAGGCCTCTACGTCAAGGCCCGGCACGGCCACCACAGAGGCCACGACCCGCGCGATGTATCTCTTTGCCTCCCTTAGAAAAAAGAGTATGGCGGGATATGCCGCGTCGCCAAAGGGCGTTTGTATAAGCCTCTGGTATGTCTCCGAGTCCTGGGCGTTAAGGCTAACGGAGATGCAATCCACAAACATGAGCTCCGGGAGGACGTTTCTTCCGTGCACAAGGTTTGCAAGGCCATCCGTATCCACACGAATCTTACAGCCCCTTTTCTTTAAAAAGAGCCCCAGCTTTTTTACAAGGTCGATACGGATAAGGGGCTCGCCGTAGCCGCAAAAAACTATCTCATCGTACTGCTCCGGCTCATCGCCTATGGCGTCGAGAAGCTCCTTGAAATTAGGCTCTTCGCCGAGCCTTAGAAAATGACCTTTTACGGTATAGGACTTGAACTTGGCGCAAAAACTGCAACGGTTCGTGCACCTGTTGGTAATATTAAGGTAAAGTGAGTTCCGTATCTTGTAGGCGATACGTCTCTTCTCATGGGTGCCGAGCCCGAAGACCTCCTCGGCGTTAAGAGTGGTGATGCGCGCCACGTCCTCAAGGCCGAGGCCCTTTAACTCCCCTACCTTTCGGGCCGTCTCCACAAGAAAGGCCGGCTCGTTACGTTTACCCCTATTGGGCACAGGGGCAAGGTACGGGCAATCCGTCTCAAGGAGGAGTTTTTCTATTGCCGTAGCCCTTACGGCCTCGCGGATATCGTCGGCGCCCTTGAAGGTAACAACGCCTGAGATGGAAAGATAAAAACCCATCTCAAGGGCTTCAGCGGCCTCATCAGGGCCGCCGGAAAAACAATGAAAAATTCCACCGCCTGCCTCGCCCTCGCCAAAGCCCTCGTCTCTTAGTATCTTCACCGTATCAGCCCAGGCCTCTCGCGTATGGATGGAGACGGGAAGGTTCAACTCGCGGGCAAGGACGAGGTGCCTTCTGAATAAATCCCTCTGCGCCTCTGCCGGAGAGTTGTCATAATGGTAATCAAGGCCTGTCTCGCCGATGGCGACAATCCTCGACTTACTGCCTTCAAACTTACCGAGGGCAAGCTCTCTTATCTTCGCGAAGGCCGCCTCCACATCGGCGGTTGCCGCGTCATGGGGATGCACGCCAAGGGCCCCGTAGATGAACTCGTACTCCTTTATAAGTCCCTCAATACCGGAAAAGCCGCTCTCAGCGGACCAGCACCCGACGCTGATTATGCGCTTTAACCCCGAGGTCCTGGCACGGGCAATAACCTCGGGCCGGTCATCATCAAAACGCCTATCGTCAAGATGGGCGTGGGTATCTATGAAAAGAGTGTTATCCATATAAAAAACCTTCCGCTTTCTTTTGGAAAAAAGAAAGCTTGGCAAAGAAAACCAATCGGGGGGTCAATGCGGCCACTAACCTCGCCCTGGCCACCCTTGGGTTCAATCGTTGCTCTGGCAAAAAAAATCAATCAATCCTTGGAAATAGCGGCGCTATCCTCTCTACCTTTAACCCCGATTCAAGGCCTCCCCACTCTGTATCCCTATCAAAATCCGCGCCTTCGGGAGAGCCCTCCATGCCAAGGGCGCCCCAAATCCTACACGCCGAGCCGGGCATGAAGGGGAAGACATATATGGCGATAATCCTCAGGCCCTCGCATAGCGTGTAGAGTATATTCGAGAGCGTGGCCTCGTCCTTTTCCTTCCACGGGGCTGAGCGCTCCACATATCCGTTAAACTCGCTTATGGCGCCCCATACCTCAAAGAGGGCGTCAAAAAAATTCAGCTCCTCCATCATAGCCTCAAAAGTTTCCTTAAGAGAGGCAAGCCTCTCACTGGCCCTGCCCTCAAGCTCCGGCCTCATAACCCCGGCATCTACCCCGGGCACAAGGCCGCCTCTGTATTTTACAACCATGGCAAGGGTCCTGCTGAGGAGATTTCCAAGGTCATTGGCCAGATCGCTGTTAACGCGGCCCTCAAGGGCGGAGATGGAAAAATCTCCGTCATGGCCGAACCTTACCTCACGAAGGAGAAAATACCTGAAGGCATCAACACCGTACTTTTCTATTACCTCCACGGGGTCGACGACGTTACCAAGAGATTTACTCATCTTCACCCCCTCTACCGTCCACCAGCCGTGGGCAAAGACCTTTTCAGGTAGCTTTAGCCCCGCCGCCATCAAAAAGGCGGGCCAGAAAACAGCGTGAAACCTCAAGATATCCTTTCCTATGATGTGAACGCCGGGCGGCCAGAAACCTCTTTTTTCCATCTCGTCGGGGTATCCCGCGGCGGTGAGGTAATTTATAAGGGCCTCGAACCAGACATACATAACATGCTTATCGTTGCCTGGCACAGGCACGCCCCACGAAAAGGTCGTCCTGCTGATGCTGAGGTCCCGTAGTCCCTCGCGTAAAAATGCCAGCACCTCGCGCCTCTTGCCCTCGGGTGCTAAAAAGCCAGGGTTCCCCTCAATATGATCGAGCACCCTTTCGGTGTAATTGGAGAGGCGAAAGAAAAAACTCTCCTCACGGAGCCGCTCCACCT
>CAZSAY010000136.1:0-3177 GCA_964605225.1 uncultured Thermodesulfobacteriota bacterium
GCACTACTTTAAGGGAGCTTATCTATAACCACTGCGGCGGCATGAGGGGCGATAAACCCCTGAAGGCCGTAATCCCCGGAGGCGTGAGCGCGCCTATGCTTCTCCCGGAAGACCTTGATACCCCCATGGACTTTGAGTCAATGGGCGCCAAGGGCACCATGCTCGGCTCAGGCGCTGTCATAGTAATGGAAGAGGGCACCTGCATGGTGAAGGTAGCCTATATAACAAACCGCTTTTTCAGCCACGAGTCATGCGGTAAATGCACACCCTGCAGAGAGGGCACCATATGGCTTACAAAGATACTGAAGCGTCTTGAATACGACAGGGGAATGCCCGGCGATATAGACCTCCTGGACGATCTCTGCGGGCAGATTTTCGGCAGGACCTTCTGCCCACTTGGCGATGGAGCGGTCATGGCGCTTCGCGGCGCCCTTAATAACTTCAGAGAAGAGTTTCTTCATCACGCGGCCCATAAGGGCTGTATGGGCTGAACCGGCCACGGGGCGTGAGAGGTTAAAGGTAATATAAGAGAGAATGGGATACGATAAAGAGGCAATGATAACAGTAACTGTAAATGGCAAAGAACTGCTTGTAAAGGCAGGTACCCTTATACTTGACGCCGCAAGGGGCGCGGGAGTTGAGATACCCACTTTCTGCTATCAGGCCGACCTCATGGGCGTGGGCTCGTGCAGGATGTGCCTTGTAGAGGTGGAGGGACAGAAAAAACTCCAGCCATCGTGCATCACCCCTGTCATGGAAGGCATGAAGATTCAGACGGAGAGCCCGCAGATACTCAAGGCAAGGCAGGGGGTTCTGGAGTTTTTTCTCTCCAATCACGCCATGGATTGCCCTGTCTGCGACAAGGGCGGCGAGTGCGAGTTGCAGGACATGGTCTACAAGCACGGCCCGGCCACGGGCAGGTTCGCCGAGTCCAAGTACAGATTCCATGAGAAGGACTATATCCTCAGCCCCGTAATAGTTAAAAACTCCAACAGGTGCGTCCAGTGCCTGAGATGCGTACGAGTATGCGACGAGGTCGTTGGCCAGAGCGTCCTCGCCTCTCTTGGCCGCGGGCATCATCAGGAAGAGACGAGCTTTTTAAGGACTTATCTCAACTGCGACCACGACGGCAACTGCATAGAGGTATGCCCTGTGGGTTGTTTCATGCGTCTCCCGTACAGGTATAAGGCAAGGCCATGGGACCTTAAGGGCGCGGACACGGTCTGTCCGTACTGCGCCACGGGGTGCAGGATGGTTGTGGAAGAGCGTGACGGCGAGGTCATAAGGGCAAGGGCACAGCTTGGCGTTGGCATTAACAGCGAGACGCTCTGCGCCAGGGGGAGGTTTGGTTTCGATTATCTCAACTCCGCCGAGAGGCTTACCACGCCGCTAATAAGAAAATTCGGCAAACTGGAACCCGCCACCTGGGAGGAGACCCTTCTTTATATAGTTAAAGGCTTTTCCAGGTTAGAGGGTAAGAGGATAGGCGGCATCGCCTCCCCCATATTGACCAATGAAGAACTATATCTATTCGGCAAGCTTATGCGTTCAATCCTCGGGAGCCCCAACGTGGACTCTTCAATGAGATGGAACCCCCTTGTAGTTGAGAATTATATCGCAAACGCCGGGCTTGCGGGAGGCGGCCAGAGTGTATTTGACGTAATGGCTTGCGATACCCTCTTTGTGGCGGGGACGCAGTTATCTGAAGAAAATCCCGTGGTGGATTATATCGCCCGCCGTATCTCGGGAGAGCGCGGCACAGCCGTAGTAGTGGCCTCGCCAAGGGATATGAAGCTCGATTCCTCTGCCGGCCTTACCATAAGACATCTCCCCGGCGGGCTTGGCGCCCTTATGAAGGCCGCGGCATTTTCCCTCTACGAGTCTAATAAAGAAGAACTTCAGGGGTTTTCCCGGGCCATTGAGTTTGAAGGTATCTCTCCGGCTGTCCTCTCTTCCAAGGCGGGTATTACCGCCGAAGAGTTAGAGGCCCTTACGGGACGACTTAAACGTTCAGAGAGTATCGGCATTACAGCTGGAACGGATTTATTGCGGCAGGGCGAGGGGTTGGCCGCTCTCGGGCTTTTGTCTGAGGTCCTCGGGGCCCTTGGTAAAGCGGTTCGGTTGCTACCTGTCCTTGACAGGGCCAATCAGCGTGGGGCCTGGGAGATGGGAGTATTACCCGGGGTTGCCCCGGGGTATGCCATGGCCGCGGAGCGTGGCCTCGGGACAGATGAAATGCTCGAATCGGCCGGCAACGGCGGCCTTGACGCCATGTATATAATCGGCATGGACATTGTGAGAGATCATTACAGGGGCTCTGACGTTGGTAACGGCCTCTCGAAGCTTAAGTTTCTTGTGGTGCAGGATACCTTTATGACAGAGACGGCGGCCCTTGCGGACTGCGTCCTGCCGGGGGCCTTTCCCGCCGAAAAAGAAGGGTCCTTTACGAATCAGGAGGGACGTGTTCAGGCCATACGCCGTCTTGGGCGCCCGCCTGGCTCGGCAAAGGCGGACCTTAAGATAATAGCCTCAGTATCGGCGGCCCTCTCAGGGGCTAATGCGGGCGGGACTACGGACGCGAGGCAAATATTCGGTGAGATTAGACGTGAGGTGCCCCTGTACTCAGGGATAAGCCTTGAGTTTAATAATAAAAAAAATAAAATCAATAAACTCGATAATAAAAAGGCCCTCGCCGGCGCGGCGCAGGGTGGCTTTACTCCAGGAGAGCTGCCTTCTGACTGGCCCGCAGTAAAGGGGGCGGGCAGGGGAGATTTTTTCCTCATTACCGGAAATAGCCTCTTTCATTCCGGTAGCCTCTCACATCTATCGCCTACGCTTACGGGCCTGCAAAAGGGCGCCTTTGTTGAGATAAGCGACTCCGAGGCATCGGAGCTCGGCGTTACCGAAGGTGAAGATCTCTCTGTTACCGGCAACAGGTACGAGGTTATACTGCCTGTAAAGATAAGAAAGGGCATGAGAGAGGGCGTGGCCTTTATACCGGAGCTCTTTCCCGGCGTATCAGTGGGACGGTTTTTTACGCCGGGGGTCTCTCTCCCCGTGGTGAAGATAAAAAAGCCCTGAAGTAGCAAGGCGCAAGGGGGCATATTCAGGCGGCAGATTAAGGGGGCAGAGGGCGTAACATGGGGTGGGGGTAAGAGGGGGGTGGATAGTAAGGGC
>CAZSAY010000137.1:0-3153 GCA_964605225.1 uncultured Thermodesulfobacteriota bacterium
ACAAGGCTTGGTTTTGATTCAAAGGCCGTTATAACAGGTGATATCACACAGATAGACCTGCCCGCGGCAGGGTCCTCCGGTCTTATCGAAACACGCGAAATCCTCCGCGGTCTCGATGGCATAGAGTTTGTAACCTTCTCTGATATAGACGTTGTGCGTCATCACCTTGTGCAGGATGTGATACGCGCCTTTGATGATGCGGAAGCGAAGAGATCTCGCGTTACCGATACCTCGCAAGGTGAATCAGAGTAGGGGAGGGCAAGGGGGTATGGCCTCTTCAAAGGTTCTTGTAACAGACAGGGCCCGTTGCGCTAAGGCCGCGAGGGCGAGGCTTATATTAAAGAGAGCCATGAAGGCCCTTGACGTTGAGGCAAAAGAACTTAGCCTTCTTCTTACCCTTGATGATGAGATAAGGGGACTTAACAGCAGGTTTCGCGGTATTGACAGGGCCACCGATGTATTGAGTTTTCCCATGGATGATGAACGCCTCCTTGGAGATATCGCCATTTCCATGGACAGGGTGCGTGGGCAGGCCACGGAGGCGGGCATTACGGACGAGATGGAGCTAGCGCGGCTCTGCCACCACGGCCTACTACACCTTCTCGGATACGAGCACATTCACGGCGGGAGACAGGCTGGCAAGATGAGAAAAAAGGAAGATGAACTCTTCAGGGCCCTGGAGGAAGAGGGCTTTTTTTTATAAGATGGGCCGGTGCCACTTATGTGCCGGTCTTTAGCGGGGCCTTTGATGGGCAAGGATCAAGAGGTTATTAAACCAAAGGGATGGCTCGGTAGCCTTAACTGCGCCATAGAAGGGGTTATCTACGCCTTCAAGACGCAAAAACACATCAAGCTTCATTATCTTATCGCCGTGGCCGCCCTTGTTATGAGTCTCATACTGAGGCTCCCTGTGCTCGAATTTGTCCTGTTTGCCATAGCCGTCATTTTCCTTCTCTTTGCCGAGATGCTAAATACCGCCATAGAAGAGACCGTTAATCTCATCGAGGAAAAACACCACGTCCGTGCAAAGAACGCCAAGGACATCTCCGCCGGGGCCGTCCTTATAGCCTCTATAGGCGTTGCCGTAGTAGTCTATATGCTCTTTACAAAGTACATGGCAGGTACGGCGGCCCTGGGACTGCGGGGTATACACGATTTTTCCGGTCATGTGGCAATTATCTCGCTTCTAATGGTCCTTATCGCCGTGGTGGTATGTAAATCCCTTGGTCATAGCGGCCGTCCCCTTCATGGCGGGATGCCCAGCGGACACGCCGCCGTTGCCTTCTCTCTTTTTACATCCATAACACTGCTTACTGCGTCACCCCTGGTCGCCATTCTGGCCTTTGTAATGGCCATTATGGTAAGTACTTCAAGGCTTCTCGGGGGTATCCACACGGGGCTTGAGATACTCCTCGGAGCACTCCTGGGCTCCGGTCTTACCCTTATCATTTACAGGATTTTTCTCTACACAGGGCCATGACAAAGAGAGTCCTCTCAGCCATATCTTCAGGGGCCCTGCTTGTCCTCTCTTTTGCCCCTTTCGGCCTCTGGCCTCTTGTCTTTGTGGCCTTTGTCCCGCTCCTTACAGCCTCTCGGGGGAAGCGTCCCCGCACCGCATTTTTACTCGGTTATATTACAGGTCTTGTCTTTTTCCTTGGCGCCATATACTGGATTGTCCATTCCATGCACAACTACGGGGGGCTAAGCCTTGGCCAGAGCCTTCCCGTACTTTTGTTGCTTGCCGCCTATCTCGCTCTCTTTTTCGCTTTTTTTATCCTTCTCTCCCGCTTCTCACCTGCCTCCGGGGCAGGCGCGTTTATCTTTTCCCCATCTCTCTGGGTAAGCATGGAGTACCTCAGGGGCCATCTATTTACAGGCTTTCCATGGGTAATCTCGGGTTATGCCCTGGCCCATAATCTCACCCTTATCCAGATCGCGGATATTACAGGCATATGGGGGCTGTGTTTTCTTATAATGGCCGTGAACGTCACCCTTTACCGCCTCGTAGCCTCCGGGATGGAGTCTCTGCCAAGACCCCTGGGGGCCATCGCCGCCACGGCGGCCCTTCTGGCGGCGGTAGTTGTCTACGGGACCTTAAGGATAGATAAGGTAGAGGACGAGGTGAAGGCCTGGCCCACAATGCGCGTTGCCGTGGCTCAGGGTAATATCGATCAGTCTGTAAAGTGGGACAGTTCCTATCAGGCAGAGACGCTCCGCATCTACAGACGCCTTACGGAGCGGGCCTCTTTGGCCGGTGCCGGGCTTGTAGTATGGCCCGAGACGGCAGTGCCCTTTTACCTTGAGAGGAGCAAGGAGCGCAAACGCGCGGTGACCTCCATAGCAAGGCGCAATAATGTGAGGCTCTTGACCGGAAGTCCCGCCTATGATTATAATAAAAAAAACGGGGCCATTTTGCTCTATAACAGCGCATACCTCATCTCCGGCGAGGGGCGGATAACGGGCAGGTATGATAAGGTTCATCTTGTGCCCTACGGCGAGTACGTGCCCCTGAAGCGCTTCATGCCTTTTATAAAAAAACTTACCGTGGGCGTGGGCGACTTTGCCGCCGGGACGGGCCCGGTGCCCCTTGATATCGATGGCTACAGGGCCGGGGTCCTCATATGCTACGAGGCCATATTCCCGGTCTTGTCGCGGGCCTCAGTAAAGGCCGGAGCGGGGCTCCTTGTCAATATTACCAATGACGGCTGGTTCGGCAAAACGAGCGCGCCATA
This sequence comes from uncultured Thermodesulfobacteriota bacterium, assembly GCA_964605225.1. Lineage (GTDB taxonomy): Bacteria > Desulfobacterota > GWC2-55-46 > GWC2-55-46 > JADFVP01 > JAJRZX01. The sequence goes on from CAZSAY010000137.1 coordinate 2,733, forward strand.
TCAGCACCTTGATATGACCATACTTCGGGCGGTGGAGAACAGGGTCTTTTTACTTCGCGCCGCCAACACCGGCATCAGCGCCGTGATGGACCCCGTGGGCAGGCTTCAGAAAAGGACAGAGCTCTTTACAGAGGATCTCATAGTCAGAGACGTCTCCATAAAAAAGGGTCTTAATACCTTCTACACGGCCTACGGCGATATCCTGGCCTATATCTGTCTCTTCTTTTCCGGGGTTTTTATTCTTGGCGCCATCCGGAAGGTAAGAAAATAAATTTTTCTCATGATATTAACTGGAGGAACTTTCATGTACGATGAGATAAGGGCGGGACTTAAAGAGACTACCGGCAAGTTTGAGGAACTTCGGGGGTATCTTTGACCTCGCGGGGATGGAAGAGGAGCTTGACAAGATAGAAAAGGCCCT
>CAZSAY010000138.1:0-3113 GCA_964605225.1 uncultured Thermodesulfobacteriota bacterium
CCTCGGCCATCTTGGGCCTCTTTGGCGAGCCGTACTCAAGCACCCCGTGGTGGCTGAGGATGAGGTGATTTATGGCCATGCGCATCTGTTCGGGGAATCCCGCTATGGTAGCGGCTTTTTTATTTACCAGCTCCACGCCCATGGTGATATGTCCGATAAGTTTTCCCTGGTCCGTATAATCAAAGGAGCTTACATAGGATAGCTCGTAGATTTTTCCAATATCATGGAGAATGGCCCCGGCCATGAGGAGATCGCGGTTTATCTCAATGTCCTTTGTATAATGGGCGGCCACAAAATCAACGACAGCGCAGATGGATAGGACGTGTTCGATAAGCCCGCCGATGAAGGCGTGGTGCATGGCCTTGGCGGCAGGGGCTATCTGAAACCTTTGCCTTACATCAGGGTCCTGGAATATGGCCTCCAATAGGGCCTTTATTGCCGGGTCCTTAAGGGTGGAGATAACCTTGTCAAGGTCCTTTATCATCTCCTCGGGCTTTAGCCTTGATGATGGCAGGAAATCTGCTGGCGAGGATTGACCCTCGGGGACCTTTTCTATGGCGGATACATTTAGCTGTATCACACCCCTGTATGAGAGGGCAAAGCCGCGGGCCTTTACTATATCCCCGGTATCAAATTCACGGGCCAGGGCCTCGGCGTTATCCCATGCCCGCGCGTCCATGGCGCCCGTGGAATCCATAAAGCGCAGATTAAGGTACGGTTTGCCGGCCTTGCTTATGCCCATGTCTTTTCTTGCCACAAGAAATACGTCGTTTATCCTGTCACGCTCTTTTATGTTTTTTATAAATATTTTTTTCATCGTTTGCTCAAACTCTCTCTTTTTTCTCTGAGGAAATTTGTTCCGTATATGAGATACCCTCGTCCAGAAACCACTTCACGTAACGCCTTATCCCTTCTTCTATACATACCCCGGGGGTAAAGCCGAGGAGCCTCGCGGCCTTTCCTGTATCAGCCGAGGTAACGGGCACGTCTCCCGGCACAGGGGGCAGAAAGTCTATGAGGGCCTTTTTGCCGAGGTTTTCTTCTATAAGGGAGATAAGTGTTTTTACATCTACTGTCCTTGAGCCGCCAAGGTTTATTATCTCATACTTGAAGGGCTTGTATATAGAGGCCACGAGGCCGTTGATGATATCCCCTATATATGTGAAATCCCTTATGGCGGAGCCGTCACCGTAAAGCGGTATGGCCGAGCCCTCGTTAATAAGGCGGGTGAATTTGGCTACCGCCATATCGGGCCTTCCGCGTTCGCCGTAAACGGTAAAAAACCTCATGCACGTAATGGGCATCTTGTATAGATGGGAGTAAGTGTAACACATGAGTTCACCTGCCCGCTTGGTGGCGGCGTATGGCGAGATAGGCCTTTCCACGGGGTCGTCCTCGGAGAAGGGGACCTTGTTGTTCATGCCGTATACGGATGAAGACGAGGCGGATACGAGGTTTTTTACACCTGCCATCCTTGATGCCTCAAGGACGTTGAGCGTGCCCATGGAGTTGACCTCTTCGTAGAGGCATGGGTCCTCGATGCTTGGCCTTACGCCTGCGCGCGCGGCGATGTGGCAGACCGCGTCAGGGGCCTCGGTACTAAAGACGGTCATTAGCCTTTTACCATCCCTTATATCAATCTCATAGAGCCTGAAGTTGGGGTCCTTTGAGGCAGAGAATATATTTCGCCTTTTTATGGCAGGGTCGTAAAAGTCGTTGAAGTTGTCGATTACAACTACGCTATCGCCTTTAGCGAGTATGGCTTCCGTAAGGTGCGAGCCGATAAAACCGGCCCCCCCTGTTATGATTATTTTCATCTGAACAGGCTAACATAACCCCGATGAGCGGGTCAAGAAGACATCTTCAGGGTAGCTGTTTTTGAGGCCCCTGTAGCAAGGCGTCTTGACTACGTAAAAAGCGGTGATAGACTTAATTCGTGGATAACCTGGAGGTAAAGGCAGAAGGGGCGGGCAAGAGCATACCGGCCATCTCTACTGAAGATATGATTGAGGTGGACAGGATTATGGTGGAAGAGTTCGGAATCGGGCTTCTTCAGATGATGGAGAACGCCGGGCAAAACCTTGCGAGACTCGCGAGGGACCGTTTTTTGAAGCCCCATGCCACTAATAAAAGAATAACCATCCTTGCCGGAAGCGGGGCAAACGGGGGAGGGGTGCTCGTAGCCGCCCGTCACCTCCATAATTGGGGCGCCCTTGTAAGGGTATATACTGTAAGGGCTGAAGGTGGGCTTCGCGGGGTTAGTGCTACACAGCTAAAGACGCTTCGGCAGATGGGGGTGGAGATATTCCAAAAAGTTTTACCTCCCCTTGACAAGGCCGCGGACCTTATCCTTGACGGTATTATCGGCTATAATCTAAGAGGGACGCCAAAGGGCAAAGCCGCCGGTCTTATCCGCTGGGCCAACGCCCGTAAGGTGCCCGTACTCTCCATGGACGTGCCCTCGGGGCTTGACGCCACAACAGGCGAGGTATTTAATCCCGCCATAAAGGCCTCTGCCACCATGACATTGGCGTTACCCAAAAAAGGCCTTATGGCCCGGGAGGGGGCGGCCATCTCAGGCGAGCTATATCTCGCCGATATAGGCGTGCCTCCAGAGGTTTACAGGCGCGGTACCATGGGGCTTGAGGTTGGTTATATGTTCACTAAAAGGTCTATTATAAGGCTCCGATGAGCCGTGGCCACGTTGAGATATATCTTATTAATCACGTGAGGTGGAAATGTGGAGGAAGTACAAAAGAGTGAAAAATTACCTGACGTAGTCATGCCAAAATGTGATCACTCACAGGACCTTTGCGGACAAAAGGCACTTGTCACGGGGGCAAACTCCGGTATCGGGCGCGGGGCGGCTATCGCCCTTGGCCGGGCCGGGGCGGATGTGATGATAAATTATTTTTCCGGTGAAAAGGCCGCCGAAGAGGTTGCCGCTCTGGTGCGCGCCTCGGGCGTAAAGGCCGTTGCCCACCGCGCCGATGTCTCCGTTGAAGGGGACGTTAAGGCCATGTTCAAGGTGATATTGAAAGAGTTCGGCACCATTGACATCCTCGTTAATAACGCCGGGATTCAGCAGGACGCGCCCTTTGACGAGATGACCC
>CAZSAY010000139.1:0-3105 GCA_964605225.1 uncultured Thermodesulfobacteriota bacterium
TCAGCGGCCTCTCGCCTGACGGCCACCTTGTGGAGATAATGGAGCTAAAGGGGCACCCCTGGTTTGTGGCATGCCAGTTTCACCCCGAGTTTAAGTGCAGGCCCCTTAAACCGCACCCCCTTTTCAGGGGTTTCATAAAGGCCGTCCTATCGGTCAAACGCGCCGCAGAGAAGGCTGAAAAGATAAAAAAAACAAAAAAGAGCGCCCAGGGACGTAAAAAAGCCTCGCCCAGGACGGTAAAGAAAAAGTCCTCCGCAAAGAAGTCCTCGGGCAAGGGGGCTTGAGCATGGGGAAAAAAGATACCCTCAGTAGAATATTTTCCGGGGAGGGTGAGAAGGCCCCCCTTTTTTTCATCCTCGGGCCCTGCGTCATAGAGGACGAGGCAATAACCCTTAAGACCCTTGAGGGACTCTTGAAGATAACGGAAGAGCTCAAGGTCCCCTTTATCTTCAAATCCTCTTATGACAAGGCCAACAGGACGTCCCTTGAGTCCTATCGCGGCCCGGGGCTTAAAGAGGGGCTGAAAATCCTTCAAGGCGTGGCCAGGGCCTTTCCAGAGGTCCCCATTATCACGGACGTGCACTGCCGAACAGAGGTTGCGTCTGTTGCCGGGGTCGTTGATATCATACAGATACCTGCCTTTCTCTCACGGCAGACGAACCTTATTGTAGAGGCGGCGCTTACGGGCCTACCCGTTAATATAAAGAAGGGCCAGTTCATGGCCCCGGGAGATATCTCATACTCACTGGACAAGGCCAGAGGCGCCGGGGCCGAGAGGCTTATGATAACGGAGCGGGGCGTGAGCTTTGGTTATAACAACCTCGTCGTGGATTACCGCGCCTTTCCCCTTTTAAGGGCTATGGGCGTCCCCGTGGTCTTTGACGCCACGCACAGCGTGCAGACCCCCGGCGGCATGGGAGGCTCGTCCGGGGGAGATAGAAAGCTTGCAAGGTATCTCGCGCGGGCCGCCGCGGCCTGCGGAGTGGACGGATTCTTCATGGAGGTTCATCCCGACCCTGATCATGCCCTCTGCGACGGCCCAAATTCCATAGCCCTCGCAGATGTAAAGGGTCTTCTGGAGGAAATAGTTGCCATAGACAGTACTCTTAGGAGTTTTCAAGGGGCTTTGACGGCAGGCGGGGAGGACGGGGACAATGAAAAAAATCATCAATAACTTGTCCCTCTATATCACCCTTACCCTCATAATATAATAAAAGAAAGAATTCTAATTATGACAGAGAATGAAAATAAGGCCCTTGACGCCGCAAGGCGTGTCCTTGAGATAGAGTCCGCGGCTGTAAGCGCCATCGCCGGTAGGCTCGATAATGGCTTTGCCGGGGCCGTGGAGATGATACTCGCAACCTCAGGCAAGGTCATCGTCTGCGGCATGGGTAAAAGCGGCATCATCTGCCAGAAAATCGCCTCTACGCTTGCCTCCACGGGCACGGCCGCCTTTTTCCTCCATCCCGCCGAGGGCGTGCACGGAGACCTTGGCGTATTGATGAAGAACGATATCCTCATAGCCGTCTCCAACTCCGGTGAGACCGATGAGCTTATAAGGATAATCCCCGTGGTGAAACGCATGGGCATTAAGATGATCGCCATGACGGGTAATATGAACTCTTCTCTTGCCGATTACGCGGATGTGGTCCTTGACGTGGGCGTAACCAAAGAGGCCTGCCCACTGGGGTTATCCCCAACGGCCTCCACTACGGCCACCCTTGCCATGGGAGACGCCCTTGCCGTGGCCCTCCTTGAGGGCAGGGGCTTTGGCGTTGAGGATTTTGCCCAGCTACACCCGGCGGGAAGTCTCGGCAGACGCTTCATGCGTGTTGAAGAGTTCATGCACAGGGGCGATGAGGTTCCCATGGTTAATGAAGATTCTCTTATGAAAGAGAGCGTTGTTGAGATGACGGCAAAGAGGCTTGGCCTTACGGGAGTCTTTAGCGGCAAGACCCTTGTGGGGATAATAACGGACGGCGATCTCAGACGGGGTCTGGAAAAAGGCTCGGGGCTTCTGGAAAAAAGGGCCGGTGATATTATGAGCCCCAACCCCCTGACCATATCGGAGAAGGACCTACTTGAAACGGCCCTTGATATAATGGAGGGTCGCTCCGTTACGGCGCTTTTTGTCCTTGACGCCTCCGGTGATGTAAGCGGTATCATACACCTTCACGACCTCATAAGGGCAGGGGTTATCTGAATAAGAGCCCGGCTAACCGTTCTGAGTAAGATCCCCGAGGGGTGTTGTAAAGGTTACATTTTGGCCCATTTTTCCCCCGGCGAGGCATTTTTTATCTCTTTAAGACGGAGTCGGCTCTACGCCCAGGACCTCTAAAGTGCCACATGGGCTCTCTGGTAAGGCCTTTATGAGTTTAAGGGTATGATAAAAAAAATTTAAAAAAAACACTAAAAGGCTTGACAGCCCCGCTATTCTTGTGTATAACAAAGCAACTTTAGCGTTCAGCTATCATCTACCTTCATATAAGCCTTTTTGATTTGACATCCCCGGGGGGATGCTCTCTAATGGGCTGTCTGCATGAATATATTAAGGTAAGTTGTCATGGCGATGGGGCGAATAAGGACGGCAGGGAAGACAGGGGAAGATGGTGGGCAGGATAGCGGCGTGGCAGGAAACGGGGGCGAATAGAGGGCGAGCAGGGGGGCGAGTATGAGGGGCGAGCAGGGGGCGAATAGATAGGCAGGTGTGATTTATCCTGGCGAATTTTTCGATAATATACAGGCAAGGAATATTAAGATGGAGCCTGATATTGCTTATGAACAGCTCGTAGCTTACGTAGTACAGGAGACAAATCTCCGCGATATATAATCTGGCATGGCGCGGGATTAGAAGGGTCCTTGACATTAACAATACGGGGATTATTCAGGTTAAAGGACCAACTTTACAATGTGTCGGCATCATGCGGCGCTTAATGGATTAAACAACCAACACATCAAAAGAAGTCATTAATACCAACTCAAGGAGGAAGAGAGGATGAAGAGATTACTTTTATCAGTTTTCGCAGCTGCACTAACTGCCGCGGTAGCCGTGCCGGCCATGGCTACTACCTTTAGTTTCCAGGGGCAGTACAGGGTGAGAGGCGA
>CAZSAY010000140.1:0-3085 GCA_964605225.1 uncultured Thermodesulfobacteriota bacterium
AGAGCATGAAAGGGGCGCCGAGTATGGCGCCGACGCCTACCTCTTCACTGATGGATTGCTCATGCCCTGTTAGTATGGCCACAAGGGGGACCATGGTCTCGGGCAGGGCCGTACCCACTGCGGCGAAGACGGAGCCCGTAACCCCCTCGGAGAATTTGAGCCTCGCCCCGAGGGTCTCGATGGCGTTTGTAAAGAGCTCGCTCGCCCCTACTATCACCACGAGGGAAACGGCCAATATGAAAAGCTCTTTGGTCATGATACCCTCTTAACCTTCACGAAGAGGGGTTCCCCTATTCAGGCGTTTGGTCCTTATGAGCTCCGCCTTGTCTCGGCCGAATATCAAGAGTAGTATCATGCCGGCAAGAAGGACGAGAGAGCCTATGATAATGAGCCATATACCGGGGTCTTTATTTATGTTGAGCACAACGTAGGGGCGGAGCGTGAACCCGTCGTATTCGATTCTCTCACCCTTTATGGTTACGGCCGGGCCCTGCCCGTTGATATTCAAGAAGGCGCTTTCCCCGCCCATGGTGAGCCTTGCATAGGGGTTTGTAAATCTCTCGGAACGGCTGTAGGGACGGTCATCTTTATCAAGGGCAAAGTCGGGGTATAGGCCCGTAATGCGTAATCCGTCGCTCGCGGCATCGGAGGTCTCGCCATTAAAGGGCAGATTCGACTTGACGCCGTTTATTTTTACCCTTATGCCGTCAGGCGCTTGTCCGTCGTCGTTATGGTAAAAGGCGATGCCCTTGTATATAAGGGGATGGTTGACGCTGATATCACCGGTAAGGATTTTTACGTTATCCCTGAAGAGGCTTATAGTGGTCTTCATGTAATCCCTGTAACCGTAGCTGTCGTTTTTCGCGGTGAAGTCATCGAGCCTTACGCTTAAGTCTCTTACGGCGGCGACGGGTGTGAGTTCGTCTTTAAATAGCACGTTGCCCGTTGTCTTGAAGCCCGATACGCTTCCGATAAGGTGACCCGTGAGGGCTATTAGAAAACCGATATGTACTATTTGGGGCATGAGCCTTCGCCAATTTCCCCGGTTTTTTACGATGGAGGTGATTTTGTCAAGGGTGCAGACAAAGGTGTTAATGGCGAATAGGGCGATAAGAAAGGTGAGTACTATTATCCAGTATATCTCGAATTGATGTGAGAGTTCTTTTAGGCCGTAGATGAGCACCTCGTGGTCGAGGTAGCTCATGACAGCGGGGTGTTGTATGGTGATGATGGAGCCGATGGCCGCCACGATGCAGATAAGGACGGCAAGCACTACGGTGAGGATTATGGACGAGAAAAAGCCCCGGATTTTTTTCATTGTTTTATGTTATTCCCGGGGAGCCATTGGTTCCGCCGCAGTAAGTTACCGCCAGTATCTGCCTCGGAGTAGTCAGGCAATTATCTTTTTACAGGGTTTGCCTTGAAGAGGTTTATGATGTTTTGCGCAAGCCCTGCGTTGTCTCCCCTGTTTATGAAGGCATTGGCGAAAGGCGCGTCATCGGCCACCACTATGATGCGGCCGGAGCCGAATTTCTTTTCAGCCACGATACCGAAGGACTGCACAGGTTCGTTTTTTTCCAGTGTCCTGTTGCGGTTAAGGTCTGCCCATGCCTTGCCCGAAGTCCTTGCCACCACGCGTGCGTTTCTTTCTGCCATGAGCCCCCATGTGCCGAAGACGGCAATCTTTTTAAGGCCCTTTGTCACAGGTGAGGGGGCAAGGTCGGTTACAAAGAAATTCTGCGATTTACCTTCGATGGTGTTCTCTTTTTCGGAGATTACAAAGTTGGAGAGTATGATGCCGAAGGTCTCTGTAAGTCTTGCCACGGGGCTTGCGATATGAAGGAGCACGAGTAGAGAGCCGCCGTCATGGACAAAACCCTGCAGGGTCAATATCTCCGGTGTGATAAAGGGGCTTGCCGGCCCGGCGATGACATAGGCGTCGAGGTCCTTTATTATCTCCGGCGTGACGAGCCTGTGATTGACGCTTGTCCTGGCCCCCGCCTTTTTAAATCCCTTATAAAATGTGGAGTAGTGGAGCTTGCCGTCGTTTTCAGGAGAAAAAATTTCATTGTGGGCCATGTCAAAGGCCACGTTGAACCGAGTTTTTTTGGCGGCCGTTGTCTTGCCTGCCGAAAAAGAGGGAAGCGGAACGATAAGCCCAAGGGTCAGTATTGCCATGGAAAGTAAGAAGCTAAATCTCAGGGATAATAAAGTTTTCATGGACACCTCTATTAAATTTTTTAGTATCTCAGGATAAATGCTCTTGCAGGGGGTGTCAAGGGATAAAAGGAGGGAGACTATCATAAGAAATATTTGTGTTTAAACGGGCCCCTTCATACAGCATATAATAGAGGTGATAGCGCGATGATGCGGCCGCGAAGGCGGACGAGGATATCGGCCCGGGGAGCTTATGTACGGGCAGGGGATTGGCTGAAAAGGGTTTGGTAAGTTTTTTTTTAATACTACACCGGGGTCTCGGCGTTATATTGACTAAAAGTCACATATAAATTATCTTCGATCCTGTAAATTAAACAAAGCAGTATGTTTTTTTTACGCGGTCCCGTGCCGGATAGACAAAAATGATACCCGACTAACTTTAATCAAAAGAAAGGCAGGTGAAAAAACATGTCCATCTTCGCCTATATAATCCTGGGGATAATAGCCATCGTAATCATCTGGGCCGTCGCCGCGTACAATAGTCTTGTACGGCTCAAAAATCAGGTGCAGAATGCCTGGCGCCAGATCGACGTACAGCTAAAGAGACGCCATGACCTCATCCCCAACCTTGTCAAGACCGTCAAGGGGGCCATGGAGTTCGAGCGCGGAACCCTTGAGAGGGTAATCAAGGCGCGAAGTGCGGCAGTGGGCGCAAAGGGCATGCATGACAAAGGCCTTGCCGAGAACATGCTCACCGATGCCCTGGGAAAACTCTTCGCCCTTGTGGAGAATTACCCGGACCTTAAGAGCAACGAAAATGTCCTTCAACTTCAGGAAGAGCTTACCTCAACGGAGAACCGCATAGGTTTTTCACGTCAGTTCTATAATGATATCGTTACGCAGTTCAACACCAGACAGGACGTCTTCC
>CAZSAY010000141.1:0-3080 GCA_964605225.1 uncultured Thermodesulfobacteriota bacterium
AATTAAGAATAATTCACCCTTAAGAAAGTGTCCACTAATACTCTACCACTTCAGTCCACAAAAAAAACACATCTACTCCAACGGAATATCTCTCGGAGTACATAAACAGGTCAAACTCTAATTTAGCTTGGTACTAAAAAAGGGGAGGTTACAACAGTAGGGTGGGCTGTGCCCACCATTTACAAGACCGGGGGATATCTTTTGGTGGGCGGAGCAGCCTACGAGACTCAATTTTTCATTTTGAATCTTTTGCCATTTACGATGGAATTATGGGGACACCATGGGGACACCAGACTTAATTGCCCGCCTAACCTTCTCTATGAGTAAGAAAAAAAGGAGCCTTCTACCCTCAGACCATACCTTTTGAATTAATAATACAGCAGAGCTCATAAAAATCTACAAACTTATCACACCATTTTTTTCACCACCCCTTTCTTAACCCTTATAAATATTGACATAAAGCCTTATAAAGTGTAGATTTTCAGTATAGGAGGAAAATCCATGAAAAAACAAATAATGACGGCCTTTTTAGCGGTCTTTCTTATTCTTTTAACCTCATACCCGGCCTCGGCGGGAAAAAAAGAGACGCGCAAGATTGAGGACGCCGTAGAGGTCATGGAAGACATCCTGGCCATACCGGAAAAGAGCATACCAGAGGAACTCCTTCGCAATGCCAAAGCCATAGCCATCATCCCATCGGCCATAAAAGTAGGTTACGTGATAGGCGCCAAATACGGACGGGGCGTAGTGCTTGTTCGCAATAAATCAGGGTGGAGCAACCCCTCCTTTATCACCATCGCCGGCGCGAGCCTCGGCCTTCAGGCAGGCGCGCAGTCATCAGACGTAATACTTGTCTTCATGACCAAAAAGAGCATCGCCGGGCTAAGGCAGGCCAAATTCACCCTGGGCGCCGACGCTACCGTGGCGGCAGGGCCCGTAGGACGGCACAGCGAGGCGGCAACGGATATAACCATGAAGGCGGAGATATACTCATACTCACGCTCAAGGGGCCTCTTCGCCGGGATCTCCGTGGCGGGGGGGGCCATTGTAACTGACCAGAAGTCCAACTCAAGGTTCTATAATGAGGAAGACGTAGGCGTTTATGAGATATTCGACGGCACGGTGAAACACGTACCATCCATAGCGAAAAAACTCATAGCCACACTGGAAAGGTAGGGCCGGCTCATAAGCGCTTCTCCTTAAGCCTTAGGTATCCTTAAAAAATATCTTTTTCATTTAAAATATTTCATTTTTAGTTAAAACGCGCTATACTAACTACGAATTAGACCGGGCTTGATGGACCACCCCTCGCGGGATAAATGCGGTTTTAAGCTCAGCACAGAAAGACACCCCGATATCGCTCCAGGGCCGATGAGAAAATGGGGAGTCTTTGAGAAATTTTTTAATTTTACTTTTCATCCTCATAACGCCTGCAAAAAGCTTCAGCAAGTCCCTTCACCTTGAAAAAGTTTATCAGGAGTTCTGGTGTGCCCGCTCCGGCGGACGTACCGAGGTTGTATTAGCGGACCGGTCACGGGTGGATTGCCTCACCGATAAATACGCCATAGAGGTAGACTTTGCAAAAAAATGGGCCGAGGCCATAGGCCAGGCCCTATTTTACGGCGCCGAGACAGGAAAAGAGCCGGGCATACTCATCATAATAGAAAAACCTCCGCAAAAGCGATTCCTACGCAGGCTCCGCCTGGACATTAAAGAGTTTAAGCTACCCATAAGGGTATGGGTCACCGGCCCCGATGATTTAAAGTAAAGGGTCCGGGGCATAAATTGCCCTATCCCCGAGTATCCCTATCACAGTTCTACCTCAAAACAAAACTGCCCAGATGAACGCCCTGTGTTTACAAGACCTCCCTCAGCGCAAAAACTTTTTTAAAAACATATAAAAACCCCTTTTCCCTTGTTTTTACTTATCTTTTTGTACAACTCCTTTGACATGCGTGAGTTAAGGCATTATATTAAAAGGTAAGCACAACACCACGCGTGATAAGGTAAATCACAAAAAACAAAAAGAAGGTTTTATGGCTCAGGAAAAGAGGTCTCAAAATAAAAGATCAACAAAGAAGAAGCCCAACGGCAAAAGGATACCCTCCCTGCCGGGGTCACAGTGGAGCTTTATCCTTCCTTTTCTGGCCATCGCCCTTCTCTTTTACCTCTGGGGCTCTATCCCCACGGACACCACCCCGAAAAAGCCTATCTCTTACAGCGCCTTCATGGAACTCCTTGAAAATTCAAAGATAAAATCCGTTACTATAAAAGGTCTTACCGTTCATGGTGAGCTCTTCAGGGAGGGCGACGAGACCGCTATCAAAGGTAAGGGCATTACAAAACCCGCAGGGTTTACGACAAATCTACCCTCCTTTCAGGGTGAGGGGCTCATAACGGAGCTTAGAAAAAAACACGTCACCGTTACCGTAGACTCGGCGACGGGCTCCATCTTCTGGCAGTTTATCTTCGCAGTCCTTCCATGGGTCCTGATAATCGGTTTCTGGGTCCTTATTATGAGACGCTCCTCGGGTATGCAGGGCGGGCCGGGCGGATTGTTCTCATTTGGCTCAAGCAAGGCAAAACGATACGATACGAGCAAACCTGGCGTTACCTTCAAGGACGTAGCCGGTCTTGAGAACGTGAAGACAGACCTCATGGAGACTATTAATTTTTTAAAGGACCCGGCAAGGTTTCAGGCCATAGGCGCCAAAGTCCCGCGCGGCGTCCTCCTTGTGGGCCCTCCGGGCACAGGCAAGACCCTCCTTGCAAGGGCCACTGCGGGAGAGGCCGAAGTGCCCTTTTTCAGCATCAGCGCCTCGGAGTTCATCGAGATGTTCGTAGGTGTCGGCGCGGCGCGCGTACGCGACATGTTCAAAAAGGCAAAGGAAAGTCAGCCGAGCATCATATTCATAGACGAACTCGACTCCGTCGGACGCACCCGCGGCACTGGACTCGGCGGCGGCCACGATGAGAGAGAACAGACCCTTAACCAGCTCCTCAGCGAGATGGACGGTTTCGAAGCCCACGAAGAGGTCATCGTCATGGCCGCCACGAACCGCCCCGATGTCCTTGACGCG
>CAZSAY010000142.1:0-3068 GCA_964605225.1 uncultured Thermodesulfobacteriota bacterium
AGGCGCCAGAGCAAGGTTCCAGTTCTCCAAGAGGTAAGTTCGGCCTCACATTCACTTGTTATCCTTTTGGGGAGGCCTCCTGGCCTCCCCTTTTTTTTTAGCGGGAGAACTCCTCTCGAACCCTATAACAGATAAAAGGACATCCCCATGTCATCAACAATATCAGCGGCAATAATCGGGGCAAGCGGCTATACGGGACTTGAACTCCTCCGTATCCTCAAAGATCACCCCAATGTAAAGGTCACGGCCATCACCTCAAGGCAGTTCAAGGGTAAATCCATTGACGGGGTCTTTCCATCACTGAAGGGTTTTTATGAGGGCATGGCCTTCAGCTCTATGGAGAAGGCCGCAGAAATAGAGGCCGATGTGGTCTTCTGTTGCCTGCCTCACGGCGCGTCCATGGAGATTGTGAGCGCCTTTATAAAGGCCGGTAAAAAGGTCATTGATCTAAGCGCGGACTTCAGGATAAAAGACGTTGACGTATACGAAAAATGGTATGGCGCCCATACCTGCCCCGGACTCATAGGCGAGGCCCTTTACGGCCTTCCTGAGATAAACCGCGAGGAAATAAAAGGGGCATCTCTGGTAGCCAACCCCGGCTGTTATCCCACGGGGGCTACCCTGGCCATCGCCCCCGCGCTCAAGGCCGGGCTGATTGATATGGAAAAAACCATCATCGTGGACTCCAAAAGCGGCGTATCAGGTGCGGGACGCGGCCTATCAGAGGCAACGAGCTTTGTCGAGGTCTCCGGCGGGTTCAAGGCCTATAAGGTAGGCGCTCACAGACATACCCCCGAGATAAAACAGAACCTGACGGGCCTTGCCGGCACGGATGTGAAAGTGGTCTTCACCCCCCATCTTCTCCCCGTCTCAAGGGGCATACTCACTACGCTATACGCCACTCTAAGTGAGGCTCTCTCAACAAAGGAGCTACTCGCCCTCTATAAAAAAACATATGGAGACGAGTTTTTTATCCGTCTCCTCCCCGAAGGTGAGTTCCCTAATATCAATGCCCTGCGGGGCTCCAACTTCTGTGACATCGGGCTATGGTCAGACCCGGCCACCGGGCAGATGATAGCCATCTCCGCCATAGACAACCTCGTAAAAGGGGCATCAGGGCAGGCCGTGCAGAACATGAACCTTGTCTTCGACCTTCCTGAGACAACGGGGCTTACAACACCGCCGCATGGAATATAAAAAGAAAGAGGCGGAACTTGCATGATGGTCAGGGGAGACGTAACCCGTCAATCTTTAAAAAATAATTATGGACGTTTTTTTACGATGCTTTGATCGGCGTTACGGCCCTTTGCCCATACGCGAGGCTTGAAATGTGCTATCCTTGAGATAAAGGATGGTTTCATGAAAATTCTTATCTTATTATTTACTCTCTTTCTCGGCTTTGCCGCCGCATCATCTGCAGGTGAGGTCTTTACGGCAACACCGGGCCCCGACGGGGTCCAGCGCGTAAAGATAATCGGCGGAAGCTACTTCTTCAAGCCTTCCCGTATAATACTCAAGCGAGGTGTGCCTGTTGAGATTAAAGTAAAAAAAGAGCGGGGGATAATACCGCACAATTTCGTCTTAAAGTCCGTGGGAGAGGACGGCAAGGATATAAGGGTGTCTTTAAAATCAAAAACACAACGGGTGATAAAATTCACCCCAAAGAAGACAGGCACCATTAAATTCTTCTGCGACAAGAAGTTCCTCTTTTTCATAAACCACAGAAAAAAGGGCATGGAAGGAACCCTGGAGGTTAGAGATTGAGACTCAAGGGGGCTCGCGTTATAGTCATTATTATGGCCGCCCTCGGCTCTCTTACGCTCTCATCTTCTTCATTGGCCATGACCGATATATTAAACCAGGCAATAGAAAAGTATACGAAGGTAGAGTCCTACACTGTGACCCTACGCTCAAAGAGCAGTAGGGGCGTAGAGGTTATTAAATATTACTACAAAAAACCCGGGTACATCCGCATGGAGTTTGAGACCCCGCACCACGGTTCTGTGGTCACCTACGACCCTCTAAAGAAAAAGGTGCGCGTGCAGCCCTTCGAATCCATTGAGTCCTTTTCCTTCTTCTTCGACCCTTCAAGTTTCATCGTAAAAAGTTCGCGCGGCCACAGGGTGGATGAATCCGACATAGGCACGCTATTGAAGACCGCCGCAGAGCTTGGGAAAAAAGGCGCCGTTGAAATAGCTGGTTCAGAGAAAATAAAGGGAAGGGTTACCGATATCGTCACCGTCACAGGGGCCCATGGGAGCACCGTTGAGAGTGACGTCAACCGCTATGTCCTTTATATCGAGAGGGCAACGGGCCTCCCCATAAAGGTAGAATCCTTCGGTCTGGATGGAAAAATTATCGAGTCTGTGCTTATGGATGATCTGGAGGTAGATACGAGGTGAGAAAGTAGGCTGGTATTGACTCAGGCGAATTATGTGATATGATTATCTATGAACCGTTATGAACCATAGTGAACCAAAAGGATAGACGCAAATGAGCAAAGAGGCATTTACAGTCCGCACAGAGAGCAAAAAGGTAGAAGAGCTGGACAGGCTTGCAGAAAAAATGGATAGGTCGCGTAATTATATGGTCAATCAGGCAATCGACGGACTCCTTGAAGTCTACGAGTGGCAGACCGAGCGCGTAAGGGAAGGCATCAAGGCGGCTAATGAGGGCCATTTCGCCAGCGGGACCGAGATGAAGCGCATCTTCAATAAATACGAAGATGCCTGACCATGCGGATTAAATGGACAGAGCCCGCGGCCCGCGCGCTGGAAACTATTCAGGATTATCTTGCAAGAGATAATCCGCATGCGGCCTTTGATGTGGCAGAGAAGTTACGCCATGCCACAGAACGGCTATGTGACCATCCGAAACTTGGCAGGGCAGGACGAGTGCGCGGCACTTATGAACTGGTCATACCGGACCTCCCCTTTATAGTTCCATACAGGATAAAGGGTAAAGAGGTTCAGATACTGAGCGTCTATCACACATCACGCAAGTGGCCGGAAGCCTTTGAGTAGATCAGATGATGGATGGGTTTAACTTTATTCCACCCATCCTACGAA
>CAZSAY010000143.1:0-3020 GCA_964605225.1 uncultured Thermodesulfobacteriota bacterium
TGGGCAGACCTTAACCGCAACAGGACACAGGAAAAAAATGAACCCGTACAGTCCTTCGGTATCGTGGCCGAAAAAAAATTCGGCGCGGGACGCGTCATAGTGGTGGCTGATGACGCACCATTCGCCAACGCCTTCATCAACAGGGGAGACAACACGAAGTTCGCCCAAAACATCATAGATCTCTTCAAGGCAAACCCCGTCAAGAGATAATTGTTAAGGGCTCCGGCGCACTAAAAAACGTAGTTTCAAGGCGCCGGACCCATTGACTCCTCGGGAATAATAGAAAAAATGAAAAAACTCCGGGGCTTTTTCTCTTCCATAGTCCTCACCGTAATCCTTGCCGTCCTTATCTGCATCGTCTCGGCCATCGGCTCCATCATCACCATACAAAACCCCTCCGTCATGAGCTACCTCGACCACAAGGTGCTCATCTACGGCATAAAAGAACTCTCGGCTCAATTCGAGGTCTACTGGATAATCGTACTCACCTTTCTTATCGCCCTCTTCGCCATTAACACCTTTGTCTGCACCCTTGAAAAAATCACATCCATCGTAAAAAACCATGGAAGCTGGAAAAGGCTCCTTCCCCAGGTAGTGCATATCGGTTTCCTAATAGCGCTCACGGGTCACCTTATTGGAAGCGTATCGGGGTTCAAGACCTCTGGTAACGTGCTATTTAAAGACGAACTCACACCCGTTGCCGAGGCAAAAAATCTCAGCGTCAGGCTCGACGACTTCACCGCAAGAAACGACAGCTACGGGTACAGGGATTACATGAAGACCACTGTAAGTCTCTTCAGGGACAAGGTGAAAATCCTCTCAGGTGATATCTCGGTTAACCATCCCCTTATATACAAGGGCATCGCCTTTTACCATAACGATGACGGACAAGCGCCTGCCGGCATAAGGGTAAGAAGAGAGGGCGTTACTGAAGAGCTGGCCTTTAGCGGACAAAGCACCACCGATACAGGAGAGGCATTACGGGTTACGGGCCTGTACCCCGACTTTGCCCTTGATAGTGAGGGCCTTCCGTACAGCCGCTCCGAGCGGTTTATCAACCCCTATGTAAGGCTCACCATGGACGGGGAAAGCGCCTTTTTGAATATCAACGGCCAGGGGCACTCTGTATCCATAAAGGGTGAAAGAATTGAATACGCGGGGTTCAGACTCCGCCCCTACGTTGTACTCAGCATAAATAAAGACCCCGGCATAGGACTCATTATATTCGGCTCTCTCGTCCTCCTTGCCGGCATGGTACTGCTCATTATATTTGGCCGTGACAAGGCAGAGCTCATAAGACCGGAGCGCTTGACCCAAAAGAGCGTACAAAGAGAAGGTTAGAAAAGATAATGACAAAAGAGCTTTTCATACTGGCCCTCTCCCTCATAGTCATAGTGGGTGCGAGCGAGCTCTTTACAAACGCCATTGAGACCCTTGGGGCGAGGCTCAAATTCTCCGAGGGTGTTACGGGCTCCATCTTCGCGGCAGTGGGCACGGCCCTGCCCGAGACCATGGTCCCCCTTGTGGCCATACTCACGGGTCACGAGCAGTCCATAGGCGAAGAGGTCGGCGTAGGCGCCATACTGGGGGCCCCCTTCATGCTCTCCACCCTTGCCATGCTCTTCATAGGCATTACGGCGTGGCGGTACAGAAAAAAACGAAAGACCTCGAAGATAAGGCCCGAAGAGGGCGGGCTACGCCGTGACATGGAGTTCTTTCTCTTCGCCTTCGGGCTCTCATTTCTCGTGGCCTTCACGCCGCAGGCTTACAGGACCCTGCGCCTATTCGTGGCATTTATACTCATATTATCCTACGGTTATTATCTTCTTCTCACCATCAAGGCAAGCTCGAACCTCGTGGAAGACGGCCACGCCACCGAGGAGCCAAAGGCCCTCTATATCTCAAAAATATTTCAAGATAACCTTTTCTTTGCAGTGGTTCAGATGTCCTTTGCCCTTTTTCTCATCATCATCGGCGCAAAGGGCTTTGTAGTCGGGGTAGAGCACCTTGCCGGGCCTCTGCATATCCCCGTAATAGCCCTCTCACTTCTCATCGTGCCCATAGCAACTGAGCTACCGGAAAAGGTTAACAGCATCCTATGGACAAGACGGGGCAAAGACACCCTTGCCGTGGGCAATGTTACGGGGGCCATGGTCTTTCAGGGAAGCCTTCTCCCGGCCATAGGCATCTTTCTCACACCGTGGCACGTCAACGTAACGGTAATGACAAGCGCCATCATCACGCTGACGGCGGCGCTCTGGATATACTTTCTTGTCCGAAAGAGGGCCGGGGGTCTCCGTCCCATTCATCTCCTTGTAAACGGAGGTCTTTACCTCACCTTTGTCTTGGTTATCCTTCATTCATCGGGAATAATTTAAGGCCATGGCAGGCCCGAGGACAATCTTTTCGGCTACAAGGCCGGGTTTTTTTCCGGCGAGCCTCATACCCGCGCTCCTTGGCGCGGCAGAAGCGTGGCGTGTGGACCGGGCCTTTCATCCGGGATACCTTGCCCTCACCCTCATCGCCGTCCTCTGCTTTCACGCCGGCATGAACGTAGTGAACGACTACTGCGACTACCTCAACAATACCGACAATATAAACAACAAGGCCCTCCCCCCCTTTACCGGCGGCAGCGGACTTATTCAGAGCGGCAAAATCAGCCCCTCAGGCACCCTTGTACTGGCCATTGTCCTTCTCGCTACCGGAAGCGCCGTGGGCCTGTACCTTGCCATAACAGTAAGTCCCATCCTCTTCCTCATAGGCGGCGCGGGGCTTGTCTCTGGTGTTTTTTATTCGGCACCTCCCGTCTTTTTAGCGGGCCGTGGCCTTGGCGAGCTTGTTGTGGGCCTTGACTTCGGACTCCTCACTGTGCTGGGCTCTTTCATTGTGCAGACCGGAGGCGCCGCCCCCGGGCCTGTCTTTGCATCACTACCCATCTCCCTTCTCATCTCAGCCATACTTTACTTAAACGAGTTTCCCGATGTGGAAGCCGATAAAATCTGCGGCAAGCGTAACCTCGT
>CAZSAY010000144.1:0-2972 GCA_964605225.1 uncultured Thermodesulfobacteriota bacterium
CGCTTGAGACCGCCGGGCAGGAATGACCGGCAAGGAGCACGGCGTCTCTGTAATGAATTACCAGAACCTCGTCTTCGTCCTGCGCGCCGAGGATTATGGCAAGCGGGTCGATGAGCCTTATGGGCTCCACCTTGGAGAAAAAATCCTGCTTCCATAGGGTTGTATCCATAACCATACCCCCTCTCATCAAAGGTAAAGATTGATTTTATAGTAGAGGTTTTCAGCGGTCTCTTGTGAGCCGCCGCTTTCCTCGCCACAGCTCAGAGGGCCTCTTGCCGCCCCCTTTTTCAGCCCCATGCGTGCCGGGGATGAGGGCCGGGGGTCCTTTTTTTATAGTCCCTGCCCGTAGTGAAAAAATGACAGATTTATCGCGTGTTAAGAGTCTAACAAAAGGGGACAAAAAAATCAAACCCTCTCCCTTCAATCCTCTTGCCAGGGCCCCTTTTTGGTAGGGCCGGGTGGGGTATGAGGAGGGGGTGATTCTTGCTTGACTAAATATAAGTTTCATGCTAAACATAAGTTTAAACTTGTTCAAGAGTATATAAAATACTTGATGGCTTAAGGCAATGAATACCGTAAGGCGCTGAACCCCTTCATATTATCAGGGGATTGAACAAATAGATGGCTCCGGCTACAGGGGTAGTGGGCCGGTTTAGTGAGCATGGCCGCCGTGATAGTGGAAAGGTCCCTGAAGAGGGGGCTGTTTTGAAGGATGAATTGGACCATAAAAAAAGGACCGGGGAAAATTAAGGGCAGGGACTTGGTTGTAAAAAAAAGGGGCTGGCGGTAATGGCCATAAGCACCCAGGATCTTTTATCAAGGATAGATATACCCCGGCAGAAGCTCTACTACCTGGAACAAAAGGGTTTTATAGCACCGAAGAAGAGGCAGATAGGGGAAAAAGAATTCAGAGAATACTCTGAGGCCGACCTCGTGAAGGTCGAATTTATCTGGAAGTATCTCAAAAAGGGTTTCAAATACAGGGTGGCCTATGAGAAGGCCATGGAAGAGTTGCAGAACCCCGAGCTTGACCTCGTAAGATCCAGGCCTTCTGCCCGTGCTCCTGGCTCTGTAAAGAAAGAAAAAGATAAATGAGTCCGTGGACGCCGTTCTGTCAGCTACAAGACAGGCGGTTTATATAAAAAATGTAGAGAACTGCCTGCGAGGACAACCGCCCATGCGGCACTTCACACGAGACCTGGTAAGACCTTCCTTCTCATCCTCCCACACCGGGCGGTGCGGGCTTTTTTACCTGCACCTCTAACCCATACGGCGTCCACGGACCTTTTTAACGCCCTTTTTATCCGTAAAGACCCTTCAAACCACAGGAGTGTTTGAAAAAATGGCCACAGTGAGAGATAAAAAAAAGATAGAACCAAGCCCACCGGAAGACAGGCGGACCTTTGTCTTCAACTGGTTATCAACGCCTTTTCAGAAAAAGCGTGAGGGTGAGGACCTGGACATGAGTACACGTATCGAGGACATCCTTGATGAGCTACAGGACAACAGGGATAGCGCCACGATGAAGATTCGTCTCAAATAATCGGCAAGATCCTTTTTTTTGATAAATTTAGCGATATGATATAATATGATATTATATCATAAACTAAATTCAATAGCAGATAGGGAGTCCTTTTATGACAGTTGCCGATCAGCAGATAATGATACAGGAATATAAACAGGGTCTCATAGCGGCCCTTTATGTAAGGAGCTTCATGTATGACCCCGACGCAGGCTTTACACTTTCGAGCGGCGAGAAAAGTGAGGTATACATTGATGCCAAGCGCACGGTTTACAGCTCCCTTGGCATGGAGCTCGTAGGCTACGCCTTTTATGAGGAGGTAAAGAACGCCCCCATCGACGCCATAGGCGGGCTTACCCTCGGCGCCGACGGCATCGCCATGGCCACGGCCCTTACCTGCGGCGCGCGCAATAAGATGCTCGACGTCTTTGTAATTAGAAAAGAAGCCAAAGGTCACGGCACGCGCAGATGGATAGAGGGCGGAGTCAAAAAAGGGGCCGATGTGCTTATAGTAGATGACGTGGTTACAACGGGCGCTTCTATCATTACCGCCGTAGAAAGGGCGAGGGAAGAGGGCCTTAACGTGAGAAAGGCCATGGCCCTTGTTGATAGAGAAGAGGGCGGACGGGAAAATATCATGGAGAAGACGGGGCTGAGGTTCGACTCCATTATCACCAAGACCGACCTCATAGAGATGCATAAAACTCAATAGCAGGGGTAAGTTGATAAGCAGGCACGCCCTTGATGTTTAACTCATATCCTGCGGGTAGGGGCCAGGGGCCTGCGTCCCTTCTTATATAGCGGTAATTTTTCTTCCCCCTGTTGGTATTTTTTGTCCTGTCTTTTTTTTTCAATTGGGGCGATGATGTTTTTTTGATTACACGTTGTTTTTAATCCTATTGGTTTTCTTTGTCCTGCTTTCTTTTTTTCAATTGGGACGATGATGTTTTTTTTGATGACTCAATGCTTTTCCCCCTATTGGTTTTCTTTGTCCTACTTTCTTTTTTCCAAAAGAAAGTAGGGGGTCAAAGTCTCTTCCATCCTTACAACAGAAGGATCCTCCCCCATGAAGGAACTCACTCCAGTAGAGCGTATAATCTTCCCACTGGATCTACCTAACCTTAAAGAGGCCCTTGGTTTTGTCAAGCTCTTACGGGGCCATGTAGGGCTCTTTAAGATAGGCCTTGAGCTTTTTGTCCGCGAGGGCCCCGGGGCCGTGCGTGCAGTTAAGGAGCTTGCCCCTGAGGCGGGCATCTTTCTTGACCTTAAATTCCACGATATACCGGCTACTGTGCAGGGCGCCATGCAATCCGCCATGGGTCTTGGCGTGGAGTTTGTCACCGTGCACTGCGGCGGAGGGCAGGGACTCCTTAAAGGCGCGGCCCAGTGTCAGGGTGAGGCAAAGATAAAGGTCCTTGGCGTAACGGTGCTTACGAGCCTCTCGGCCACG
>CAZSAY010000145.1:0-2937 GCA_964605225.1 uncultured Thermodesulfobacteriota bacterium
CGGCGTCCACTCTGCGGCCCCCGGCAAAGGTATACTGAAGCTCATAATATTTTTTAGGTAGAGACGCACAAAGGAGCTCGCCGAGCATGAACTCCCCAAACCCTCCCCGTGGTTTCGGCGCGCCGAGGATGGCCTCAAGGCCGGAGATATCCCTGCCAATCTCCCTTATATCATCAGCGGCCTTTGATAGGGAGGTGAGGTTCTCTTTAACGTCTCCCATCATCCGCGCGGCGCTATCCATACGCTGGCCTATCTGGCCGGATTGATCGGATAGGTGAGTCGTTACAGATGAGAGCTGGCCGTTTACGGTCATGGAAAGGTCTCTCATCTGGCCTGCGAGCATATTCATATTTGAGACAAGGGTGGTATTAAGCTCCGCCCGCAGGGCCTCGTAAGGGTCCGCGCCTGATGAACGGCGGCTTTTGCCAAAAAAAAAGGCCACGATGATAACCACAAGGGCAAGGAGCCCCGCCAATAAATAAACTGCAGATTCCATAGATATAAAAATTTATCTCTTAATAAAGCAAGGGGCGCGGTACAGGGGAAAACCCCTCCGCGCCCCTTGTATGGTTAGTAATGATAGCCGATAGTAAAGCCCTGCCCCCTATTTCGCCACCATAGCCCCGCCTCACTCTCCCCCCCCTTTACATCCAAATCGCCCCAACTGTCCTCAGCCGGCGGCCTTATTTACCGCGGCGGCCTTCTTGCTTCTCTCATCTGCCCGGCCATTGAAGTCATGGGTCTGGTGCACAAAGGCCTCCATACGGGTAATGGTATTGGCCGACTCCGACCCCTCGTATACCATGTTGAGGTACGGGATGTTCCCGTTATCCTCACGGAGCTTTTTCAGCATGGCGTTCACAACCGTGCCCGGCATACAGCTGAAGGGCATGGCGTTGACGAGACCGCTTACGCCGTGCGAGATATAATCGAGGGCCTTGCCCACGCTGAGGACGGCCTCGCCCTCGAAGGAATCGTGGATATAACCCTCGGCCTTTTTGATAATCTCCTCGATAGTGGCCTCGTGTCCGGCGCGAAGATCTCCTACGATGATATTTTCAAGCTTCTTCTCGTCTTTGTGCTGGAAGAAGTTATTCGTTATGGTACGGAAAAAATCTCCGTACTCTTTTCTCTTTAGCGTATTGCGCTTGGAGGTGAAATTTGTATAGAATATCCACTCCGAGACCGTTGGTAGCATGACCTCGGCGCCGAGGGCCTCAAGTTTCAGGACAAGGTCCTCGTTGCTGAAGCGGTTGTTCCGCACATATATCTCGCCAACCACGCCGATAACGGGCCTACTGCCGGGGTCCTTTACGGCCACCATCCTGAAGGCGTCTCTGGCTATCCGCATCTCCTTATCGGGGAAACGCTTGGCCCGTACGGCGTCGCAGACTCTCCATACGGAACTCCAGTAGACCTTCTCCGTCTCTCCTGCCTGCATCTCGTATGGCCGGGTCTCACGGAGGAGTTTTTCAAGGAGGTCAACGGCTACTATGCCCCACCAGGCAAGGCGCGGGAAGTTGCCGCCAACCATGCCAAGCTCTTTGTAAAAGGTGCCGTCCTGATCAGGGGCGTAAATGGGGACTTCATTGGAACCAACCTCGTCAAGGATGAGCCTCTGATAGCGGTTATACTGACCGAACCTGCATGGGCCGTTGCCAGAGGGCATGAAAAAGGCGCTCTTTTTCGGTTCAAAGTCATCTCTCTTCAAGACCTTCATCATGTCCCCGGTAGTGACGATGCAGGGATAGCACTCACGTCCCGATGTATAACGGCGTCCGTATGTAAGACTCTCCTCATCGGGCATGGGCATGACCTCGGCCTCCACGCCGCAGGCCTCGAAGGCGGCGGCGATGCCGTATGCGCCGTCGGCCATGTAAGGGAGGAATATCTTTTTCTTGATGTTCGTCCTCTTGAGGACTGTGCGGACCTTCGTGTCTTTTTCTATCCTGTCGCGCACGTTCTTGATGCTGTCAAGGTATGCCTCGCACCGGGTGATGGCCCCGGCATCGGCAGAGTGTTCGTCTATCTCAAGCTGAAGGAAGGGCTTACCCTTTGACGCATCGCGGTAAAAGTGGGTGATAAGGGAATCAGGTCCGCAACCGAAGTTGGTAAGGTAGACCGAGAAGAGGCGGTTATCATCTCGTATCAGTTTCTGAACCGCCATTATCCTCTGCCCGTTCTTCCAGTACATATCCTTTGCGATAACATCGTCAATGGCCGAGTCAAGGGGAAGCATATCAAAGGGTATGGCGATGGTGCCCATCTCACGGAGTTTTTTCGGTAGCTCCAGATTGATGCCCGAATCCGCCGTATTGTATGCCCTGCCCACTATGACAAGTGCCGTCGCGTCTTTATCAAGGCCGTCTATTACCTCTTTGCCCCTTTTGATAAGGCTCGCGCGGAACTTCTCCCATGCGCCGAAGGCCACCTTTAAGGCCTTATCCACTTCCCCCCTGCCCTTTCCAAGGGTGCGCCCGAGGGCAAAGAACTCCTTTTTGATCCCAGACATCTTCTGATTAAAATGTATGACAGGTTTAATGACCTCTACGTCCGTGTGCTCGAACTTGAAGGCCGAGTCCATGTAATAAGGGAGGGCCTGAATATAGGGGCAGAGCACGGTGTGAGCGTCCCCTTCCCTTGCGGGAGGCATATTAACGAGGCTTGGAAGGAATATCTTCTTAATACCCTTATCAATAAGCTCCTGCACATGGCCATGAGAGACCTTTACGGGAAAACAGGTCTCCGAGACTATCTTCTCAAGACCCATCTTGATAAGATCCTTATTCGTAGGCGAGGATAGCTTCACACGAAAACCAAGGGTATCGAAAAAGCCCTTCCAGAAGGGATAGAGCTCGTGCATCATGAGTATCCTCGGCATACCGATAACAGGGGCGTCCTTGTAGGCAACCTTTCCGCGGTATGTGGAGTAGAGGA
>CAZSAY010000146.1:0-2921 GCA_964605225.1 uncultured Thermodesulfobacteriota bacterium
CGCCAAAACCGCTCACATCAAAACCATTATCAGAGAAGATTATCTTGTCTTCGGGGAAACCGAACTCCACGAAGCGTTCCAGTAAGAATCGTGAGGGCGATATGAAGAGATCTACGTCTTGCGATGCCTCAAGTACACGGAGTTCCCTCTTTTTTATTTCGGGGATGAGCTTTTTCGCGGCCATGCTATCGAAGAGCCCGTTAACCTTTAAAAAAGACTTTGCGGCAATCCCCGCACCAGGTGATGCTGTACCGGCCGAAACAGGGCGCCTTCTTGAGACTTTACCGAAGAGCCTTTTAAGGCGAAAGGAGTTTTTCGAGTATCTTGAGACGCATCTGGCGCATTTGGCAGGTTCAACATCGTGGCATATGGAGAGGTCCTGGGTAAGCCTCTGCCCGCCGAAGGGACAGCTCAGCCAGTAGTCGTGAAGGGTAAAGACAACGGGTATGGACTTTTTTTTCGCTATGCTTATGTAGCTGAGGGAATGGTTTATAAGGTGCTGAATATGGACGATATCAGGCCTCGTACGCTCAAGGACCTCAGCGAATAACCTGTCCATGGCCTGGTTATCGTATGTCTCGGTAAAACCACTGTAGTCTCTGTTGACGATGGCCTCAAAATAGGGTAGCTCATCGTATATACCGCTTCGCAGGGTGTACTGCTTGGTGCCGCGCTCGGCCTCGGTAAAAAAAAGGTTTACCTCGTGTCCGCGTTTTACGAGCTCCTTTGATAGCTTGTATGTGTAGACCTCCGAGCCCGCCGTGTGACGGGGGAGAAAGTCGTGTATCACCTGAAGTATCTTCATGTTAAAGGCCTAATTAGTTTTTTTTTGTCAGCCCGAGGCGTTTCAACGCCTTTACGCTCGGGGATTGTTCCAGCGCGTCGAGTCTTTTTGTAAGACCCTCCAGTGTATTTTTTTGCCTATCTATGCGCTTGTCTTTCTTGGCGATAGTGTCTTTGAGGTTTTTTATATGAGTATCTCTTGCCTCAATAACCTTTTTAAACTCCCCTCTCTCAGTCTCACGCTCCTTTTTCAGCTCATTATATCCGAAGACGGTCATAAGCGGTGAGAGTAGCGATAGGTCAAGGTCTTTATCTTGCCCCGCCTCTGCGCCAAGCCCACGAAGCCTCTCTGCATCCCCTTGTCTGAAGCCCTCCCTGCAGGCGGCCAGAAGGTGACGGTAAGATGGCTCGCAGTTGTCATCGGCGTAATAGTTGCTGTTATAAAAGACGTTAAGCCGCCCGGCGAGGCTATTAAGAAATTTATCACCCGTTACATAGATACTCAGGGCCATCATGGGAAGCCAGTGTTTAAGCGCCCCGTTTGGTACGGAGAGGACCTCCCAGCCGCCTTCTCCAAGGGCCTGTGTAACAGCCGGCTCTTCAGGCAGTCCGTACTCCATGTGTTCCTTTAAAAAGGCGTGCTTCTCGCCTTTCGCGGCCTTTATAATGTCATAGAGTATGGACTCTGCCTCGGCAACGGCCTCTGTTCCAAAGGGCGCGGCTATGAATACGTATTTTTTACTGACCCGCTTAAGCTCCCTGACAAAGGCCTCCCTTACCCCGGGCGCGATGTGTTCAAGGACGTCTACGCCTGTGACGATATCAAAGGCCCTGTCTCCAAAGGGCAGGGAGGCGCCGCTACCGCAGATGAATTTTCCCGCCGGTGAGGAGACACGGTCCAGTATGTAAATATCGTCATCAGGCAGAAAATCCAGTAAAGTGCCTGGGCTACCGCCTACATCAAGGACCTTTAAGGGGGCATGGCCCTCCCTTACCGACTCGATGGCGTCCGTTACTACCCTGTATCTCTGATACTGATCAAAGGGCAGTTTAATGGGGTTCATTTGTCTCTTCCTTTATCGTCCACTTCGTGGCTATGGAGATGAGGCCATGCTCGATTATGTTACCCTCCATGACCTCGAAGACAAGGGCCTTTTCCATGTGGTCAATGGGCGTTGGCGCCAGATCGTTGTGGTCGTAGCAGTAATAGGAGATATAATAAGAGCCGCTTAAGAGCGGCAGGTTTTCAACGGAGCAGATAACCTGCCCGCCGGTGCCTTCCCTCAGTTCCTCAATCTCCAGGGGGTCCTTGTGCCAGAGATGATTGAGGCCGGAGATGTATGTGCCGTCATTTCTGAATATGCCTATGCCGAATACGGGTTTATTCGTAGTCTTCGTAACCCTGTAGACGGCCTCTATGACCATCTTCTCATTGGGGCTGTATACGTAACGTTCCTTGCCTGCACCATCGAAGAGTCTTACTTTTTCTATATGTATGCCATCGTCGCCCCATCTTGGATGTGTGGTATCTCCCTGTTCTCCGAGACTCTCATTAGAGGCCTTTATCTTTGTTTCCTTCTGCGCGTGCACCATGGTGAGGTACTTATCGACAACCTCGTCGGCAGTGCCGTTTGCAACAAGAGCGCCCTTCTCAAGGAGCAAGACGCGGTCGCAGATGGCGCGAAGATTATAGAGGCTGTGCGTGACGAGCACAAGGGTTTTTCCACGCCTCTTCAGATCATTTATCTTATTGAAGCATTTTCCCCTGAAGTACTCGTCTCCTACGGCGATGACCTCGTCAACAAGGAGTATCTCCGGGTCCAGGGCTATCATGATGGCGAATGTAAGCCGCATCTTCATGCCCGATGAGTACGTCTTTACAGGCAGGTCTATAAAGTCCCATAGCTCTGCAAAGTCCACTATCTCCTTGAATTTTTCTTCGGAGTTCTCTTTTGAGAAACCAAGGAGCGAGCAGTTCATGAAGAGGTTGGCCCTTCCCGTAAAGTCCGATTTGAAACCGGCGCCAAGCTGAAGCACAGAGGTGACGCGGCCCTTTACGGCAATCCGGCCCGTCGTGGGCTGGCTGAGCCCTGAGAGGAGCCGCAGGAGCGTGCTCTTGCCCGCGCCGTTATGACCGA
>CAZSAY010000147.1:0-2872 GCA_964605225.1 uncultured Thermodesulfobacteriota bacterium
GCATAGCTATTCTCGACTGGACGCTGGCCGCAGGCGTTCTTTACGCCCTTCTGCCACCGCTACCGAACATCTCATTCGCCGGATTCATCGGCATCTTTATGCTGGCCCAACTGGCGGGCCTCATAAGCCAGGTGCCGGGCGGCATAGGAGTCTTCGAGACAGTTGCCCTCCTGCTTCTATCTCCCTATTTGCCCGCTCCGAAGATTCTCGCCATCCTCCTCGTTTACAGGGTCATTTATTATATCCTTCCATTTATGACGGCAACAACGCTCCTTGTGACCGAGGAGTCTCTCTTAAAGAAACACAGGATTAAGGTCTTCACCGATTTTGTCGGACGTTTGGCCTCAGGTCTCCTGCCGGGTATTATCAGTTTTATAATGTTTACAGGCGGGGCCATACTGCTTTTTTCCGGCGCTACCCCTGCCGTAGGCTGGCGTCTCGCCTGGCTTGAGGAGTTTTTACCCCTTCCGGCTATTGAGATATCCCACTTTCTTGGAAGCATAACGGGCGTGGGATTATTACTGCTTGCGCGAGGACTGCAACGCAGACTTGACAGCGCGTACATCCTCACCGTCATCCTCCTTGTTTTTGGAACAGTCTTTTCCATGCTCAAGGGACTCGATTACGAGGAGACCATTATTTTGCTCATATTGCTCGCCATGATACTGCCCTGCCGCCGCCACTTTTACAGAAAGGCGGCTCTCCTTGGCGAGTCTTTCACCTGGCCGTGGATCGCCTCAATAGCCCTCGTAATCATTACCTCCATCTGGCTGGGTCTATTTTCATACAAGCACATTGAGTACTCAAAGGAGCTGTGGTGGCGTTTTGCTTTTTCCGATGACGCTCCGCGATTTCTTCGGGCCACCGTGGGGGCGGCCGCTTTTGTTCTCTTTTTCGCGGTTATACGCCTCACTCGTCCAGTCACTCTGAAACACGGTGTCCCGAGTCGAGCGGATATTGAGCGGGCCTCTGCCATCGTAAAAGAATCACCAAAAACGTACGCTTTCCTCGCCCTGCTCGGCGACAAATCTTTTCTCTTTAATCGGAAAGGAAACGCCTTTATCATGTACGCGATTCAAGGGAGAAGCTGGATAACAATGGGAGACCCCGTAGGGCCCGAGGAGGAATGGACAGAACTTATCTGGCAGTTTAATGAGCTCTGCGACCGTTACGGCGGAAGTACGATCTTTTACGAGATAGAGCAAAAGAACCTCCACTTATATATTGACCTCGGTCTTACCTTACTGAAAATCGGAGAGGAAGCGCGTATACCCCTTGAGGACTTTACGCTAAAAGGAAGAGAGAAGAAGGGACTTCGCTATGACCTTGGAAGACTTGAGAGAGAAGGTTGTATCTTCGAGGTGGTTCCTGCCGAGGGGGTCTCCAGGCTCCTTCCCGAGTTGAAGGTTATCTCAGATGCCTGGCTCGCCGAGAAAAAAACCCGTGAAAAGGGATTTTCCATAGGATTTTTCGAGACCAAATATTTAACGAACGGCCCCGTGGGGATTGTGCGCAGGGAGGGAAGAATAATAGCCTTTGCCAACATACTGGAGGGTGCGAAAAAAGAAGAGCTCTCTATTGACCTAATGCGTTACCTTCCCGTGGCCCCTCACGGCGTCATGGAATTTCTCTTCCTTAAGCTCATACTCTTGGGGAAAGAAGAAGGCTACAGCTGGTTCAACATGGGCATGGCCCCTCTTTCAGGCCTTGAGGTGCGCGCCCTCTCTCCGCTCTGGGAAAAATTCGGAGCCTTTGTCTTCCATCATGGAGAGCGTTTTTATAACTTTGAGGGATTGCGTCAATATAAAAATAAGTTCGGTCCGGTCTGGGAGCCAAAATATATCGCCTCGCCCGGCGGGATGGCTCTGCCGGGCATCTTCACAAACCTTTCAGCCCTTATCTCAAGAGGTATAAAGGGTGTTATTACTAAATAAAATGGAACCATCCATTCCTTTTTACGTTCCTGACAGAAAGACTTTCGCTGTTTTGAGTGGGCGGCAGTAGATATCAATACGGTAAGAGAGACAGAGATGAGAGGGAAAAGCCGTGCGCTACGGCTGGGAGCATATGGCAGGGAAATGGAGAGGACGGCGCGCGCAAGTTTGACAAAGGCTTGAGCATAACGCGCGCCAACTCGAACTTATATCATGGGACGATACGGTCTATCAGGATATGAACAGGGCCGATGGAGGATGTAGCTGTCTTTATCGCAGGGCTCATGCCTTCGAGGTCACCGCTGGCTTTTCTTACTCTGCCGCTCTTTGATATCCTGGCTTCGATGCGAACGGTATCATAGTTGGATATTTTCAAAAAAGGCACTACGGACTTCGAGTTGTCAAGCGTTACACTGATAGGCAGGTTTGATACCTTTGACTTGACTACGGCAAGAGGGGCCTTTGGGCCGCCCACGGCCTTGGCAAAGATATATACGACCTGCTCCGGATTTGTCTGTGCTTTTAACTTCGGGCTTACGTCTACAGTTACATCAACGGGACCGCCTGCCATGGCGGTGATGGCCGTAAAAAATATAAGGCTTAACAAAATGGCCGCGTAGATCAAAGGTCTTGTAGATACTTGCCTTGTCTTTTCTCTCATCGGTTGCTCCTTATTGTTTTTGTATAGTAAAAAATAGAGTTAAAGAGTGATTCAATATAATTTTAACGAAGTTGAATTGTTTTTAACATATGGCTGCGTAACAGTCAATCTACCAAAAGGAGGGCTTTTATATCCACATCTCCTTTAAAAGCCGGTATTAAAAAGAACACACTTATTAGGGTGTAAACTCTTTTAAGAAACGATATTATCCCGGGCCGTAACAATTACAGCTCGCTTTGACCTCTTGTTTAAATAGCGACTTACTATTGATATGCTC
>CAZSAY010000148.1:0-2844 GCA_964605225.1 uncultured Thermodesulfobacteriota bacterium
ATGTAAGAAAGGCGATGACGTCGTGCTTAACGCTCTTTTCTATCTCGTCTATACGCTCTACGTTAAAAGAGGCCTTTTTTACAATCTTTTTAAGGTCTTTACCTGGAATTTTACCGAGCCTCGCCCATGCCTTACAGGCGGCAAGCTCTACTGCGAGCCACTTCTCAAACTTTTTTTCCGGGCTCCAGAGCCCCGCCATCTCCGGCGTCGAGTATCTCTCTATCAAGATTATCCCATCCTCATTATTTGATTTTTTTAGGCCGCCCTCATCCCAGCCTTTTTACCCTTCGCCCCGAAACCCGTAAATATCATCCCCCGGACGCCCCCTTCTTCCCCGCCTTTTTTATGATGATATAACCCCCGAGGGCCTTGAACTTCTCTTCACCGATGCCCCTTACGTCCTGTATATCCTCAAGCGCGGAAAAACTCCCTTTTTTTTCCCTCTCTGCGATAATGGCCTCTGCTGTCTTCATACCTACGCCAGGTAGAAGCATAAAGGCCGGGGCGTCGGCGCTGTTTATATCCACGGGAAAACCGGGAAAGGGGGCTTTCGCCCCACCAATGCCCCTGCTCCAGGGCCCGGCGATGTGCCCGTGATTATAGGCAAGGAAGACAAGGATAATCATAGCGGCAATGACTAAAAAGGCCGCGTATCTATTGTCCCGCTCCCTTTTCACCTGCCACCCCTTCGGGCCCCCTTGCCTTTCTTTTTCTTATCCTTATAGAGCTTGTACTCAAGGCTGTCCACAAGGGCCCGCCACGAGGCCTCGATGACGTTCTCCGAGACACCGACGGTGCCCCACTTATCCACGCCGTCGCCCGACTCCACCAGGACGCGCACCTTTGCCGCCGTGCCCTGCATGCCGGCAAGGACCCGCACCTTGAAGTCTATGAGCCTTACGTCTTTAAGCCCCGGGTAAAACCTCTCAAGGGCCTTTCTAAGGGCCACGTCAAGGGCGTTTACAGGCCCCGTGCCCTCTGCGGCGGTATGCTCCACAACGCCGTCTACCTCGAGTTTTATAGTGGCCTCGGCATGGGGTATCCTGTCTGCGGACCTCTTCTCGTCAAGGACCCTGAAGCCGTGTAGTTTAAAGTATGACTTCTTTTTTTTAAGGGCCTCCTGCACGAGGAGCTCAAAGGAGGCCTCGGCGCCCTCGTACTGAAAACCCTCGTTCTCAAGGGTCTTTAAGTTTTCAAGGACGTCTTTTATAACCTGCGAATCGCTCTTTACATCAAGACCGAGTTCAGCGGCCTTACTTACGATATTGGACCTGCCCGCCAGGTCGGATACAAGGACCCGCTGATGATTTCCAACGCTCTCCGGCACGATATGCTCGTATGTAAGGGGGCTACGAAGAACGGCGCTTACATGCATGCCCGCCTTATGGGCAAAGGCGCTCTGGCCCACATAGGGCTGATGTTTTCTCTGCGATATATTGGCTATCTCGTAGACAAACCTCGAAGTTTCCCGTAGCTTCGCCAGCCTCTCATCACAAAGGCAATCTCGCCCCATCTTTAACCGCAGGGCCGGGATTATGGAACAGAGGTCCGCGTTGCCGCACCTCTCGCCAAAGCCGTTTATCGTGCCCTGCACCATGGACGCGCCCTCCATTACGGCAGAGAGGGAACTTGCCACGGCGGTATCGGCGTCGTTATGGGCGTGTATCCCAAGGGGAGCGGCCAGATTTTTTCTCACATGGGCTACAATCCCGGCTACCTCAAAGGGAAGCGTGCCTCCGTTGGTATCGCAGAGCACGATGTAATCCGCCCCTGCCGCGCGGGCCGTCTCAATGGTCTTCATGGCGTAGGTCTCATCGGCCTTGAAGCCGTCAAAGAAGTGCTCGGCATCGAAAAAGACCTTATCCATCTTCTTTTTAAGGTACGCTACCGTCTCTCCTATCATATCAAGGTTCTCGGCAAGCGTGACCCTGAGGGCTTTTTGAACATGCATCTTCCACGATTTACCGAAGATGGTCACAACAGGGGCGCCTGCCTTCAAGAGGTTTTTTACGTTGCCGTCATCTCCTACCTTTACGTGGGCGCGCCTCGTGGAACCAAAGCTTACGAGGGTAGAGCACTTCAGTCTCTGGGCCTTCATTGCCTTAAAAAACTCGATGTCCCTCGGATTGGAGCCGGGCCATCCGCCCTCGATATAATCCATGCCCAGTTCATCAAGACGGAGCGCCACGCGCACCTTATCCTCCACGGAAAAGGCCACCTCCTCGGCCTGCGTCCCGTCGCGAAGCGTTGTATCGTAGAGTATTATTTTTTTATTATTATTTCTCATCTCACTTTTTTCCGCGGCCTCTGTAAAAATCCACGCCCCTTAACCCGCCTCGGCCTCATCGGCAAGACCAAAGGCCTTGTGCAGGACCCTTACGGCAAGCTCCACGTATTTTGAGTCTACGACGCAGGATATCTTTATCTCCGAGGTGGATATCATCTCTATATTTATGCCCTCGTCGGCAAGGACGGTAAAGGTCTTTGAGGCGATACCGGCGTGGCTCTTCATGCCAGCGCCCACGATTGAGACCTTGGAGATATTGCGATCGCTTATTACATCACGGGCCTCTATGACCTTTGCCGTCTCTGCGGTAATGGCGACGGCCTCGTCAAAATCTCTTTCCGATACAGTAAAGGTAAGGTCCGTGGAGGCGTCCCTGCCTACGTTCTGAACTATCATATCCACATTAATGCCGGCGTCTGTAAGTGGTTTGAAGATGCGCGCCGCGATGCCGGGCCTGTCGGGTACCCCTACGACGGATATCTTAGCCTCGTCTCTCTCATACGTAATGCCTGAGACCACTACCTTTTCCATCTCTTCATCCTCCATTGTTACGAGCG
>CAZSAY010000149.1:0-2794 GCA_964605225.1 uncultured Thermodesulfobacteriota bacterium
GTGATGATGATAATCGCTCCCATGGCGGCCATGATTATACAGATGGCCATATCGCGCTCAAGGGAATACGCCGCTGATTTGGGCGGGGCAAGGCTAACGGGCCACCCCCTATATCTTGCCGGGGCGTTAAAAAAACTCGGTTATTATAACAAGAAGATGCCCATGCCGGCGGTCTCAAAAGAGGTGGCTCAGGCAACGGCGCATCTGTTCATAGTCACCCCCCTTAGCGGCCGGGGCACCATGATGAAACTCTTCAGCACTCACCCTCCCCTTGAGGAGAGGATAAGGCGCCTCGAAGCCATGCCCCCGGTGGGGTAGTTTTAATAGCCCGTCTTTTGTGTTTAGTGGTAATGGTTTGGTGTGGTGTAAGACGGGCATATGCTTTGGCGGTGGTTGTTCCGCCATTTTCCGGAGGGGGGGGTAATCGCTCGCCCCTTTTGATTTGTGGTTTTTGTTAGTTTTTTGCAGGCTGGCCATGGTATCACTCGGTCACGAGCGTCCGGGTCTAAATAAAAAGGGCCCCTTTCACCTGATGAGTGAAAGGGGCCCCTGAATGTGGACTATCATTTTGTCTCTATCGGGCAATTTCCGGGAGATTACGCAGATCGCTCTTGGATTCACCCCCCGCCCCCTGGATCCCCCCTCTTGCCCCTTATTTAGCCCCTGATTAACCCTCCCGGCCCCTATTGGAAGAGGTAGCAGGCAATATCGGCGCGGTCTTTGTCCGTCAGGTCGAGAAAGCGGATGCCGTAGAGTCGCGGCGTAGCCCCCTCCCGTCTATTATGTTGCGCGTTGTTCTTTACGGCCATGCCGGAGTCTTCGCTTCTTACCACCTCGGCAAGGAGGTTAAAGGTCTTCGCAACACCTGGGACCTTGAAACAATACCTCAAGAGCGAGCCCATGGGCATAATGTGACCTGTCTCAATAAGGGCTCCCGAGAGGCTGATATTAAGGGTATTGCTTAAAAAGCTCTCCTCCATGCCGTCCTTTTCGAGAACGGCGTTGCCGAGAACCTTTAGATGGTGTCTCTGTAGCCTCTTGGGTTCGTGGTTATCTTTAAGCATCTCTTCTGTCATATCGGCGCCTGTTGGCTAAAAGTTTAATGCAGAGTAATATATAACCTTTAAGGGAGATAAATTCAATGTTTTTTACCGTGCCGGTGAGGCGGCCTCCCGTTAAGAACTCAGGGTTTGAATAGAAATTGCTTTTTATCCTGATTTCTGTTATTTCTATTTCTTAGATAATAACCTGAAGATAAGGAGGGAAGATGATACCGGCGATGAGAGTTAGACCGTGGACCATGCGGCTGAAGATGTTGATGGTTATTACCGCATTATTTTTCTTTGCCCTTGATATAAGCGGCTGTTCCAAGAAAAATGAGACCCCCCCTGTTGCCAAAAAAGCGCAGGGTAAGCCCACCATCGGCGTACCGGCCCACAAGATGCCCAGTGACGCCCGGCACAGCGACCCTCGCCTGGTGCATTTTAACAAGGGGCTTCAGTACTCCCTGCATCAAAAATATGACGAGGCCATCGCGGAGTACAAATTGGTCCTCAAGACGCATCCCGGAAACGCTCCCGCATATAATAATATCGGCTTTGCCTACTATGACAAGAAGGATATGGATAAGGCCATAGAAAATCATGGCAAGGCCCTGAAGATAGATCCCGAGCTTGCCAACGCGTACTTTGGCCTTGCCCTTGCCTATGAGAAAAAGGGCGATAAGAAGAAGGCCCTTGCCAACTGGAAAGAGTACACAAAGCGGGCGGACCCCAAGACCAAGTGGCACATGAAGGCCATGGGACACATAAAAGAGCTAACCACGAAGACGAATCCGAAACAGAAGACCCATTGAAAACAGGGCGTTGAGGCGGCAGGGGCGGGAGGAGGATGATCCTTCTGTCCCTGTCTGCTTCGTTCCTCTCGTCTGCTACTCTATCCTCTTAATAGCCGGTGTTTAGCCGTATATATCCCCATGTCTTGAGTTGCGAGTGCCCTGTGAAGAGAATTATCGAAGCGGAGTTAATGAATGACGAGGCGCAGGCACGGAGTTACGCCGAGGCCGATTTCGAGGATCCTCACAGGCGGGTTCTGGAGTTATTTGACGAGCGCTTCAAGGGACGTGAGTTAAGGGGCAATGTTCTTGACCTCGGTTGCGGCCCCGGAGACGTAACCTTCCGTTTTGCGGCCCGTTTTCCCGAGGCCAGGATACTTGCCATAGACGGCGCGGTGGAGATGATAAGGCTTGCCTGGAAGAGAAAGGCGCGGGAGCGCTACGGGGAAAATATAACCTTTGAAGTGGGCCGTATCCCCGGCGCGGCCATACCGCAGATTACCTATGATGCCATTATAAGCAGTAGTTTTCTTCATCACCTCCACGAGCCGCATGGCCTCTGGCAGACCATTACCAGGCACGCAGGCGCGGGGACGATTATTTTTGTCATAGATCTTCTCCGGCCGGAGACTACGGAAGCGGCCCGGGGGTTTGTGGAGGCGTACTGCGGCGAGGAGCCCGAGATACTGAAAATAGATTTTTACAATTCTCTACTTGCCGCATTTAGTATTGATGAAGTTCGGAGGCAGTTAGAAGAGGCAAGGCTACAGGGGCTCACGGTAGAGCAGGTTAGCGACAGGCATCAGATAATTTACGGTATAA
Source organism: uncultured Thermodesulfobacteriota bacterium (assembly GCA_964605225.1). Lineage (GTDB taxonomy): Bacteria > Desulfobacterota > GWC2-55-46 > GWC2-55-46 > JADFVP01 > JAJRZX01. The sequence goes on from CAZSAY010000149.1 coordinate 2,657, forward strand.
GGGGAGAGGGGTAGTTTTGTAGGGTGGGCTCTGCCCACCAAAATATTGTTTAACCAGCCCTGTAACCTTATAAAAGGTAGGCGTTTGACGTGGTCAAGTAAAAATGGACACGCTGTTAAGCGGCCATATGAACCTGCC
>CAZSAY010000150.1:0-2787 GCA_964605225.1 uncultured Thermodesulfobacteriota bacterium
CCATAAGAGCCCGCCTCTTTTCGAAAGCAGGGCGTATAGGCCGTGTAATAGAGGGGAAGGTTTGCTTCGTCTATAATATCACCGCCATGGATATTTGTAAGGGGGACCTCGGCCGTTGGTATGAGGTACATATCCATGTCCTCTATCTTAAAGAGATCTTCGGCGAATTTTGGCAATTGGCCCGTGCCCGTTAAGGCAGAGCCCCTGGTCATAAAGGGCGGCAGGACCTCAGTGTAACCCTGCTTGTCCGTGTGAAGGTCGAGCATGAAGTTTATGAGCGCCCGCTCAAGGCGCGCGCCAGCGCCCTTTAAGAGGGAAAAACGCGCCCCCGACATAATCCCGGCGCGCTCAAGGTCGATGATACCGAGAGCCGTGCCGATATCCGTATGTTCAAGGGGGGTGAAGGTAAATTCACGGGGCGTGTGCCATGTGCGAAGGACCCTGTTTTGAGACTCGTCCTTACCCGGCGGCACGGCCTCATTTGGCAGGTTCGGTATGAGGAGCAGGAGGCCGGATAGCTCCGCCTCTACCTCGCCTATATCCCTGTCAAGGGCCTTTATATTCGTGGATACGCCGCGCATCTCTTCCATGAGGGACCCGGAGTCCTCACCCTTTTTTTTCAGCGCCCCTATCTCATGGGAGACGGTGTTACGTCTCTCTTTCAGGGCCTCAGCCTCCTGAAGAAGGGCACGGCGTTTTTCGTCCAACTCCTTGAAGCGATCAATCTTAAGCCCCTCGCCACGAGACTCAAGGCGTTTTTTTACGGACTCAAGATTTTCACGAAGGTAACGTTTATCCAGCATCTCAATATATCCCTGTTATTAAAATTATCTCAGATAAAAGATTACGTGGGAGACGTAATGTTTGTTCAATGAGTCGGAGTAAATCCCCCTATTGGTTTTCTTTGCTTACTTTCTTTTTTCCAAAAGAAAGTAAGCGGGGATGAAAGTCTATAATTCTAATCCTCATCGCCCCATCTCGTAAAAAGGTCGTTCTCTATTTCGAGGGCGTCAAGGACCTTGCCCACCACAAAGTCCACAAGGTCGTCCATGGTGCGGGGTTTGTGATAAAAACCCGGCATGGCAGGTAAAATTTGGGCCCCGGCCTCTGCGAGGCAAAGCATATTCTTAAGGTGTATGGTGGATAGGGGCGTCTCTCTTGGGACAAGGACGAGGCGGCCTCTTTCCTTCAACACGCAGTCCGCCGCCCTCTCAATGAGGTTACCCGATACCCCCGAGGCTATGCGCGCAAGTGTGCCCATGGAGCAGGGACAGACTATCATGGTTCTCTTAAGAGAGGAGCCGCTTGCAAGGTTGGCCGTAAGGTCGTCGCAGGGGATGTAGCGAAGGGCCGGGTGCTCTATCACCTTATCCTGCCCGCTAATAGCGGGACCGCCATCGCCATGGGCCGTAACCTTCATGCGAAGCTCATGGTCAAGGATGATATGGCCCGTGGGGCTAAGAAGAAGGTCCACTCCAAGGCCGCGGGCCAGGAGTTCTTCAAGAAGGCGTATGCCGTAAATTGCGCCGCTTGCCCCGGTGATGCAAAGGATATAAGAAACCACAAAAAGATCCCTTCATTGATAATCAATAGGGCCCCTACGCAACGCAGGGCGCACCCGGGGCGGCCGTTATAAAGGAGTTTATTAAAAAGCCGTTCATCAAAAAACCAGGACTCCTGTCCCCCAGCCTCCCCATGGCTGGACAAAGGGGCCTTTTAGCGGGATTAAAGGACCTGGCCCCATCATTGAACCCACTTGCCCACTACGCCTCGCGCCCCCTGCCCCCCCCTTCATCCCCTTAAGCCTTACGCCACACGCCTCTACTATCTCCCCCCTTGCACAGCCAGGGAGGCCTTTATTTAGGCCTTATTATTTTTTGGGCTCTACTACAACGTAGACGCTACTATTTCGTCTCTGTATCAGAAAGAGGATATTAAGGCCTTTTTTTACCGATTTTATAGCCTTCTCATAAGACTTATTATCCTTAACGGGACGCCTGTTTATCTCCAGTATGATATCGCCTGGTTTCAACCCCGCGTCATAGGCCGGGCTATCGGGGAGGACACGGCTGATATAAATCCCCTGTTGTCCCGGCATTCCCAGCTTCAAGGCAAGTTCCGGTGTAAGGGTCTCTGTATTGATGCCAAGCTTTGTCTCAGGGGCTTTCTTTGCGGGGGCGGCCTTTGCCACGGCCTCTTTCTCTCCCTTTTTGCCCACCTTTAGAGAGAGGGCCTTTTCCGAGCCCTCCCTTATGACCTTTATCTTGACGGTCTTTCCCGGTGGTGTGGCGGCGACTATCTTTGGCAGGTCATTAAGTTCCTTCACCGCCTTTCCGTCAAAAGAGACAATTATATCCCCTGCTTTTATGCCGCCCTTATCGGCGGGATCCCCCGGGGTTATGGATGATACGAGGGCGCCATGCGGTTCGCTCAGCCCAAAGGATTTGGCAAGCTCGGCGGTAAGCGACTGTATACTTACGCCTATCCATCCACGTGTAACGGCGCCCTTGTCCTTTAACTGTGCAAGCACCTCTTTGACCATGTTGATAGGCACGGCAAAGCCGATGCCCTGACCTCCGGCTATGATAGCCGTATTAATGCCCACCACCTCGCCCCTGATGTTAAAAAGAGGCCCTCCGGAGTTACCGGGGTTGATGGAGGCGTCGGTCTGTATAAAGTTGTCATAAGGCCCGGCGCCGAGTATCCTGCCCTTCTGGCTTACTATGCCTGCCGTTACGGTGCCGCCAAGGCCGAATGGATTGCCGATGGCCACAACCCAGGCGCCGA
>CAZSAY010000151.1:0-2724 GCA_964605225.1 uncultured Thermodesulfobacteriota bacterium
ATTTAGTAATAATGAGTAGTAGGGCCTGTGGATACAGGTATAAGTCGGTAACTACTCAAAAAATATAGCTAAAAGCAATATAAATAGTGTTAATGAAAGTTGTTTTTTATTAACACTTTAATTTTTTTTATAGTCCCCCTGGCATTAAGTTTATATCCGGCAAGACCTTGTCAACAAGTACTCAACACCTTTTCTCCGTTCCCGCAGATACCCCCACTACTCCACCTACCCCTCCCAGCACACCCACATTCCCGAGTTAATACTACCCGCTCCCCCCGGTCCCCATGTCCCATCTGCCCCCCCCCTTGGCCTCCCCCGGCAACTTTACCCCGCTCTCATTAGCCGGATATGCGTATCCCTTTTTATCCGCCCGGTGACCTTATTGAATCTCCAGTGTTTTTTTGAGTTTTCTTATTGAATTTCGTACCTCAGCCTTATCTTTCGAGAGGGCTTCTATCTTTTTTACGGCGTGAATAGCGGTAGAATGGTCTTTTCCGCCAAAGGCCGAGCCTATCTCGGGGAATGAAAAATGCCCGTATTTTCTCGATAAAAACATGGCTATCTGCCGCGGCAGAGTAATGGCCCTGTGACGGCTCTTGGATTTAAGGTCAGCCGGTTTTATATTGTAAAATAAAGAGACGGCCTTTTGTATCTCATCAATAGAGAGAAAACGCTCTTCATTATCCCGCAAGAGGTTTTTAAGGGCGATTTTACTCATATCAAGGGTGATTTCCTGGTCCGTAAGGCTTGAAACGGCTATAACTCTATTTAAAAAACCCTCGAGTTCCCTTATATTGGATCCGCTTACAGAGGCGAGCCATTCGGCCACGTCATCAGGGAGGACCAGACCTTCGTCTTTGGCCTTTTTTCTAATAATGGCTATCTTTGTCTCTATATCCGGGGGTTGGATATCTGCTACAAGTCCCCACTCGAACCTGCTCCGGAGTCTCTCCTCAAGTCCCGTTATATCCTTTGGAAAACTGTCCGAGGTTACGACTATCTGCTTGTTTTTTTCGTGGAGTGCGTTAAATGTATGAAAAAATTCTTCCTGCGTCCGTTCTTTACCTGCCCAGAATTGTATATCGTCGATGAGGAGTATGTCGACGTTTCTAAATTTACTCCTGAATTCCGTCATTTTCTGACGGCTTATATAGTTGATAAAATTGTTCATAAAGCGCTCGGACGTGTAATAACAGACCCTTACAGCGGGGTTATCCTTATATATGCGGTTGCCTATGGCCTGGAGGAGATGGGTTTTTCCAAGGCCTACTCCGCCGTAGATAAAGAGGGGATTATATTTACTGGAACGCCCCTTGGCCACGGCGCTACAGGCCGCATGGGCGAACTGGTTGTCTTTTCCGATTATAAAGTTACCGAAGGTGTACTTGGGGTTTAGCCCTGGAAGAGGAGCCGCCTTAGATTTTTTCGTTGTTTTTTCTCTTTGTGCCGACTTTTTTGGCGCTTTTTTGATGTTTTCGTCCACTTCTTCGTCAAGGACCCACAGAATCTTAAAATCCTTTCCAGTATTTCTCCTTAATACCTCCTGGATAAGTGGCAGGTAATGCTCTTTTATCCACTCAAGAAAAAAGCGGTTCGGCACCTTGAGTTCAAGGGTTTTCCCCGGCTCTCCTGAAGAGACTTTGATGGGCCTGAACCATGTGGAGTAGTGCTGAGTGCTTACGTGTCTTGAGAGACCGGTAAGACATTCTTTCCAGAGAGATTCACTGTCCATTGGCCCTGACACAGATAAAGATGGAAAAAGGTTATTCACAGGTTTATTCACACATGTTGATAAGTATTTAACTGGAGTTCAGCTACTTTAACAGAGTGAAAACCTCTTTTCAAGGTTTTTTAAATTAAAAAAAGCGGTATTTTTATCTATCTGATTAATAAGGTTTTTTTGGGGCAAGACGGAGTTTAGGCGTGATTTTTTTCGAAGTAAGGCCTTTTATATCAGGGGTAAAATCCCCGCATCTTTATAGCTTCTGCCACCCTTTCCACGCCAAGAATCGTGGCCGCGGTTCTCATGTCAACGGATCTATCCGCGGCTACATCAGAGACCTCATTGAAGGCCTTTGTCATGATGTGTTTGAGCTTTCTTTTTATCTCCGAGGTCTTCCATAGTAGCCGCTGCATGCCCTGGAGCCATTCAAAATAAGAGACCACAACGCCGCCGGCGTTTGCGAGTATATCGGGGATAATGATGACGCCTCTGTCTCTTAAGATAGCATCGGCATCGCTTGTGATGGGGCCGTTGGCACCCTCGGCTATGAGCCTTGTTTTAATGGCCTCTACATTGGTTTCGTTAATCTGACCGCAGATGGCCGCCGGGATGATAAGGTCTACCTCTTTTGCGAGGAGCTCGTCGTTGGTAAGGTCCTCCGTGCCCTGGAATCTGGAGAGCGCACCGGTGTTTTCCTTGTGTCTGGTTACGGAGTTCAGGTCAATGCCATGGGGGTTGTAGATGGCGCCCTGTGAATCGGCAAGGCCCACGATGGTAGCTCCAAGGAGCTGAAGGAGCCTCGCGGCGTGGGCGCCTACGTTTCCAAAACCCAGGACGCTTGTTCGAAGGCCCTCCACGCATATGTCTTTTGCCTTCAGGGCCTCCAGGATGATGATGACAAGGCCCTCGGAAGTCGCTGCTTTTCGTCCCTTGGAGCCGCCGAGAGAGACGGGTTTGCCTGTGACCACCTCTGGTACGGTAAAGCCCTTCATCATGGAAAA
>CAZSAY010000152.1:0-2717 GCA_964605225.1 uncultured Thermodesulfobacteriota bacterium
AACCCCTTGGCGAGGTCTTCGGTCTCGGTGAAAAAGTAGACCGTGTAAAGGAGCGCCTTCACGGAAGGGGCGATCGGTAAGGGGAAGTGGTGGAATATGGAGATGAGGTCCGGGGCTGAGAGCGTCTCCGCGTGCGGCCATATGATGGGATTAGTCCTGCCCGGTCTGCCTATACCCGGGCTACGGCATTAAGGGCTCCGAGGATGTCCCTGCGGGATATTTAAAAAATTAAAAGAATTTGAGCTTTCTCTTATAGTGGATGCTGTTACGGTCCGTGGGGTCTACCTCAAGGGCCTTTCTGAAGTAGCTGGCGGCGCGGTTGAAGTTGGCGTCGGCAAAGTAGGCCCTGCCGATGAGGTTGAGCCTTCCGGCAAAGAATTTTTTTGTCAGTTCTTTGTTAAGGGCCTCTTTGTTAATCCCTTCGGGCAGGCGGAGGTATGGCAAAACAGGCTCTCTGTAACGGACGAACTCGCCGATATTTGGTGAAATCGTATTTGTATGAAGACTCTTTGGGCCCGTGAACTCCACCACGGGCATATCGTCTGTCATTAGCCTCCCTTGCCCGGCGTATTCTCTAACCCTGTCCTCGTTCATTACAAAGGTAGCCAAAAACTCCGCAGGGTCCTCAAGGTCTATCTCCGAGAGGAGCTTTTTGATATTGGGTTTTTTGAGCTTTCTCAGTAGCCCGGCGTAGTCAACGGTTAGTTTTTCCTCTGTGCCGATCATGAATATATCGGTATTTGCCAGCCATATGGATGTATGGGGAAAGACGGACTGAAAGGTGCGCACCATGATGCGTACGTCTTCTATGGAGAGGTTATACAGGGGTATCCACTGCGAGATGATGCCGCCTTTTTTTAGATGCGCCTTTGCAAGCTCGTAGTACTCCTTTGTGTACAGGTTGACCACGCCGGCAAGGGCGGGGTGCATGGGTTCCTCTGTAATGACGTCGTATTTTTTTTCCGTAACAGCAAGAAAGCTCCTGCCGTCGTCGATGTTTATCCTTGATACGGGGTTATGTAATACGTCCATATTGGCGTCCTTGAAGTAAGAGGCTCCGCCGATGACGGCGCGCGCTATCTCCACGTTGTCTACCTTTGTCACGGGAAACTGGCTAAGGGTGCCGAAGGTCGTGCCCGAGCCGAAGCAGATGACAAGGACGTCTTTTGGAACGTGGTGCAGGGCCATTGGCAGAACGCCCTGAAAGCGGTTTATCTGCAGACCCTCGTAATAGGCCGCCGTGGCGCGGTTGCCGTTTACCCAGAGCCGTTTGTTCGAGGCCTCGATGCCGCGGCCCCTGCGTTCGGCGATCATTACCGTGGCGGTCGCCCCTTCTTTATAATAGAGGATCTCTTCACCACGGTGAAGGAGCGATTTATGGAGGCTAAGGGGCATATTCTGCGGAAGCGCCAGAAGGAGCACGGTCATGGCCCCTATGCCAAGGACGGGTATGGCGTACCTTGAGAGTTTACCGCCCGAGGGGTTAAATAGCGCCACAAAAAGACCTATGAGTATGTTAATGGCGCCTGTGAGGATAATGGCCTTCTGCATGCCCACGAAGGGGATGAATATAAAACCGCTGATAAAAGAGCCCAGTATGCCGCCCACGGTGTTAAGGGAGTATATATTGCCTATTTTTTTGCCTACGCTCCTGGCGCTCCAATCATATATCTTGCATATAATGGGAAAGGTGGCCCCGAAGAGAAAGGTGGGTATAATAAGGGTTATGAAGGCCGTGAAGAAGTTAAGATATACGAACTCGCTCCAGCTTGGCGTTGCATTGAGGCGTGCGTAAAAGCCCATGGAGGGCAGTTTGTCGTAGAGGATTATTAGGGCTATGGAGGTTAGACCTATGAGTATCTCGACGATGGATAATATGGAGATAACGAGACTCCTTGATTTTATCCTGTCCAGAAATATGGATAAAACGAGGCTCCCGAGGGCAATGCCCGTCAAAAATACGCCCAGGACCACGGCAAAGGCGTAGACCGTGCCCGTGAGCATAAAGCCCAGAACCCTTGTCCAGATGACCTCGTAACAGAGCCCCGTAAAGCCTGAGAGGGCAAAACCCCATAGCACGATGGCGCTGAAGTAGGAGGGTAGCGGCCCTTCAACCCCCTCAGCCTCATTTTCGGAAAGGATGGTGATGTTCTCTATTACCTCCGTGGCCTCTTTACCTTCCCCGGAGCTTCTTCCTGCCATGATGGCGGTGATTCCTATGATGAAGTTAAGGACTCCCGCGCCGTAGAGTATGGTGCTTAGCCCGAATGATGGGATGAAGATAAAGGCCGTAAGGAGGGCCCCTGTTACGGCGCCGAGGGTATTGACGGTATATAGCCCGCCGATATCCCAGGCAAATGAGCCCGAGCCGCGCGCGAGCGTTTTACTCAGTATGGGAAGGGTAGCCCCCATGAGCGTCGTGGGTATGATAAGGAGAACAGCGGAGAGTATAAACTTTATAAGGGTTAGTCCGGCAAAGCCCGAGGCAAAGGTCTGGGCGAGATATACGTATGCGCTGTTATTAAGGCCCAGCAGTACTCCAAAAAATATGGCGTAAATACCTACGAGTATCTCCGCCGTGCCATACCATAAAAATCCCCTTCCACGCCGCTCTATCCACCTGCCGCCAAGAAAACTCCCAAGGGCGAGGCCCCCGAAAAAACAGGTGAGCACCGTGCTGACGGCAAGAAAGGTCACGCCGAATTCAAGGGTAAGGA
>CAZSAY010000153.1:0-2704 GCA_964605225.1 uncultured Thermodesulfobacteriota bacterium
TTTGTGCGAATCTTCAGATCCTTCAGGGTATTAATAGTCATTAAACTCTCCTTTTTCTTTTTCACAAGCTTGCCTATATGCTGGCAACTATAGCTCAAACCTAAGCCCCGACAACGCCCTTTAGCTGTGCACTCTCCTCGCCATGATGAATTAGTTCACGTACGCGGCTAACAAGGCTATCCTTGTCCACCTTGACCTCGTATGCGTCAAAGCCTGCGTCTATCCCGCGTTTTCTGCTCTCTTCAGAATTGAGGGATGTGAGGGCCAGGACGGGAAGGTGACAGAGGCGGTCACTATTTCTGATGGCGCTTACAAGCTCGTACCCGTTCATTACGGGCATCTCTACATCTGAAACGACAATGTTAAATTCATGGGGGGCGGCCTGAAGCATTTCAAGCGCCTTTGCCCCGTCAGATGCGATAGTGACGGTAAAGCCGGCCGAGACAAAGTAACGCTCTTCAAGGTTCTGAAAAAAAGGCGTATCCTCTACAAGCAGTATTTTAATTTCCTCTGAGTTCTGCGTTTCAGCGCTTGACGAAGATCCGCGGCCAGGCAGGGCCGTTTCAAGGAGGGTATAAACATCGATCATCAATGTCATCCTCTCATCAATAATAGTTGAACCTATAACAACGGGAGAGTCTATGGTGCCATCGTCCATGATAAGCGAGATATCAAGGACATCCACTATCTCATGGGCGACAATGCCGACTATCTGTCCCGGGGTCTTTGGGATAATGACGTAGATATTTCCGTTTATAGTCTCTTCCCTGTTCTCGGTGATAAAGTCATCTACCTCGACAAGCTCTATGCTCTGGCCCCTGAAGTTGAAGAACTTTTTTCCGGCAAGGGATGTAATCTCGTTGGCAGTTATCTTTTCAATTCTACTTATCATGGAAAGAGATATGCCGAAGCGTTCATCAGCTCGGTTTTTGAAAATGATAATGCTCTGCCTCTCCAGCATGGCCTTTTTACGTTCCTCTTCTTCATACTGGAGGGCCTCTTTCTCAAAACTTTCAAAACGAAAACCTGCCTTTTCAATGATCCCTCCAAGGTTTAATATCATCGCCACCTGACCGTCTCCCATAATCGTGGCGCTGGCGAAAATCTTACAGTCCCTTACCAGATGGGGCATGGGTTTTACGACTATCTCTTCGGGGTCGAGGACGGTGTCCACGAGAAGGCCGAGGTGATTGGCTCCGTAGCGCATGATGATAAGGCGCTGGATGGCCCTGGAAGACCCCGTCTCTTCTATACCCTCTTTATCCGTATCGGAGATATTTACGACGTTATCATTTCGAGTCTTCTCATCCCGCTCTGGAGGTAGTTCCGTGCCTCTCATATCAAGGATCTGGGCAAGACTTATTACGGGAAGGAGTTTTCCCCTCAAGCGAAAGACCTGCTGGCCCTCAATATATTCAAGCTTAGTAGCGATGTCATCTTTTCTGATACGGACAATCTCCGTTATATCAACCTGCGGTATGGCAAAGGTATTGGCGCCTACTGTTACTATGATTGAAGGTAGAATGGCCAGTGTGAGAGGAAGCCGTACCGTGAAGATTGTGCCAGTGCCCGGGGTGCTCTGCAGATCGATGGTGCTTCCGAGTTTTTCAAAGCTCCTCTTCACCACATCCATGCCAACGCCCCGGCCGGATAGCTCCGAGACCTCCGTAACAGTGGAAAAACCCGGGTGAAAGATGAGGTTGACCAGCTCCTTGGTACTCATCTTTTTGGCCTCGTCTTCTGTGATTATCCCCTTGTCAAGGGCCTTCTCTTTTATCATCAGGGAGTCAATGCCGCGGCCGTCATCCTCAATCTCAATGACAACGAGCCCTCCCTGATGTGATGCCCGAAGATTTATAAGCCCTGTATCAACCTTGCCGTGCCGTACCCTCTCTTCGGGGCTCTCAATGGCGTGGTCTACGGAATTGCGTATCATATGCGTAAGGGGGTCTGAGAGAACCTCGATAATGGAGCGGTCAAGTTCCACATCCTCACCTTCAACTACAAGGTTGATTTTTTTATCTACCTTGCGGGCCATGTCCCTTACTATGCGTTTGAACTTGCTGAAGACCGCTCCAACGGGCTGAAGCCGTGTCTTCATGACGCTCTCCTGTAGTTCCGTTACACGTTGTGAGTGATCGATTAGAATACCGTTGTTTTTTCTCCCTGCGTACTGACTGAGAAGCTGATTTCTCCCGAGGACAATCTCTCCCGCGAGGGCCATAATCTTATCAAGAAGGTCAACGCGGACCCTTACGGTCTCAGACGAGGGCGATACCTTTCCTGTATCCTTTTTCTGTTGGGATTGTGATTTATCAGCCGCAGGTCTTGGCGGTTTGGTGGTAGATGTAAGGGGTAAATCCTTTTTGATATTCTCGTCTGAAACATTATTTTTAGATAAAGACGACCCTGATTCCACCGCGTCATCTTCTCCATCATTCTTTGTTGTCTCACCCCCGGCCTTGAAGTCTACTGATTTTATCTTATCATCGGCCAGGCCAATGGATTCGGTGAGGAGAGTTTTATCCAGGATTGTAGCGAAGAGGATTTCCAGGGTCTCTGTTTTTTGAGTAGAGGCCTTTTTGATTGCCTTTGCATCGCCTATATCGGGACGGGACGCGAGTATGAGACCGGTTGAGGCAAGAAACTCTTTTTTTTCTGTAATAGTTTTTTTGCGCTCCGTGGTTTTTTTCGAAAGGGGAAT
>CAZSAY010000154.1:0-2694 GCA_964605225.1 uncultured Thermodesulfobacteriota bacterium
CGAAGCTCCTGAAGACCTTTGCGGGAAGGCTGTTATTTTCCTGAAAGATGGCGATGAAGATATCCGTGGGGGTGATCTCATCCCTGCCCCATCTGTAGGCCTCTTCTCTTGCTATCCTGAAGACGTTTTTTGTGGCGGGCGGGATTTTAATGCCAAAACCAATGTATTGGTTTGTGACGTTGAGGTGTTCATTGAGAAAGCTTATGACATGGCCGGCATCGAGGTTAAGGTCTTCCATGACCTCTCTGAAAAAGGCCTTCTCCACCTTGGAAAAAGCTAGAAAGAGGTGCTCCACGCCGAGATAATAATGCTCACGCTTTTTGCTCTCCTCAAGGGCAAGGTCAAGGACCCTTTCCGCCTTTGCAGAGAGTTTTTCCCGCATATTTTCAAGTTCGGTCATCAGGGCACCTTTAATATCAGCTCGTGGAATCTTGATTACCTTATCCACCGGCCTATGAACCCATCTACCGGGAATCGCAGACCGTGGGTATTATAACGTAAAAAATAAAAGATTTCTCCTTTATTTTACCATAGGCCCTTTCTGGGGTTTATGGGGTTATGACTCTCAAGCTCATTGACAAGCTCCTTTGATCTCTTGTCAAGGGCCTCAGGCAGGGTTATGTTTATCACACAGTACTGGTTTCCATGGCCGCCGCGCTTTGAAGCCACGCCCTTGCCCCGGAGCCTGAGTTTACGTCCCCCCTGCGTGCAGGGAGATATCTTTATCCTTGCCGTTCCCGTAATAGTAGGGACCTCTATCTCGGCGCCAAGGAGGGCCTCGCCAAGGGTTACAGGGACATTGACGTATATGTCGAGTCCCTTCCTTGTAAAATAAGGATGACGGCCAACGGAGGTTAAGATATAAAGGTCACCGGAGGGACCGCCGTCATAACCCTCGTGCCCCTTTCCTGCCACCCTTACCTTGGCGCCGTCTTGAATCCCGGCGGGTATCTTTATTGTGATTTTTTCAGGCCCCCCCCGCCTTGTGACCGTAACCTTTATCTCCGAGCCCCTTACGGCCTGGAGAAAATCAAGGCTAAGCCTGTACTCAAGGTCCTCGCCCCTTCGCGGTCCCCGTCTTCTGCCGCCCATGCCGAATATATCGCTGAAGATATCCTCAAATCCTCCGGCCCCGCCGCCAAAGCCTCCGAAATCTCCCATCCCGCCGCCAGGCGGCCATCCTCCGGCCCCGCCTTGCCCCTGACCGGAGGGCACCCTGCCCGTAAGGTCATAATCCTCTTTCTTATGAGGATCGCCAAGCACGGAGTATGCCTCGTTTATCTCCTTGAACTTTTTCTCCATGGCCTTATCGCCGGGATGGAGATCAGGGTGATACTTTCTGGCAAGACCGCGGTATGCCTTTTTTATCTCATCACTGGAAGCGTCACGGGCTATCCCCAGTATCTCGTAAAAATCCTTTCCGGCCATATGCGGACTCTTTTCTCTCTTTTTTCAGGGTTATTAACAAGGTCAAGGGAGGCCTGTACGGCTTTACGCGAACAGTTACCCCCCCCCCTTGAAGGGAAAGATATCACTTAGAGGACTGAAACACAAGTTTACATCACGCACGAGGCCCCAAACCTTACGGTTGGGGCCTCGTGAGATGCAAGATATAACCTTGGTGCTTTCAAAAAATTTACTTGGCGGCGCTCTCCCTGGCTTCTTCTTCGCCGTCGCCTTCGTCAACGACCTCGGCGTCCACTACATCGCCTTCGGGTTTTTCACCACCTTCTGCTCCGGCCGCGCCTTCAGCCTGCCCAGCGGCGCTGGCCTCTTTATACATCTGTTCGGCGAGCTTATGTGAAGAGCTGTTTATCTTCTCTAACGCCGCCTTCATCTCGTCAACGGATTTGTCGCCCTCAAGGGCGGTCTTACCCTCGGCCAGGGCCTCGTCAACGAGCTTGGCGTCTTCCTCGGAGATTTTTTCTCTATTCTCCTTCAGGAGTTTTTCCGTGGAATAGACCAGGCTGTCGAGCTGATTGTGCATATCAATGCGGGCCTTTTTATCTTTATCCTCCTCGGCGTGGGCCTCGGCCTCCTTGACCTTGGCATCCACCTCGTCCGTTGAGAGGCCGCTTGAGGCGGTAATGGTTATGTTCTGCGTCTTGTTCGTCGCCTTGTCAAGGGCCGAGACGTTAAGTATGCCGTTGGCGTCTATATCAAAGGCCACCTCTACCTGAGGCACACCCCTCGGGGCGCTTGGTATGCCCACAAGGTGAAACCTTCCAAGCGTACGGTTGTCGGCGGCCATCTGTCTCTCGCCCTGAAGGACATGTATCTCCACCTGTGTCTGATTGTCGGCGGCTGTGGTGAATATCTCCTGTTTTTTTGTAGGTATGGTGGTGTTCCTTGCGATAAGCGTTGTCATTACGCCGCCAAGGGTCTCAAGGCCGAGGCTCAGGGGCGTAACATCAAGGAGTACTACGTCCTTCACATCGCCAGCGAGGACTCCGCCCTGAATGGCCGCGCCTATGGCTACAACCTCATCGGGGTTCACGCCTTTATGGGGTTCTTTCCCGAAAAAGTTCTTCACAAAGTCATGTATGGCGGGCATACGCGTCATGCCGCCTACCATTACCACCTCGTTAATGTCCGAGGCGCGTAGACCCGAGTCCTCCAAGGCCGCCTCGCAGGGGTGTTTGCTCCTCTTCACAAGGTCCTCTACGAGCTGGTCGAGCTTGGCCCTTGAGAGCC
>CAZSAY010000155.1:0-2652 GCA_964605225.1 uncultured Thermodesulfobacteriota bacterium
CCAAAAGAAAGCGGAAGGTCTTTTAAACTCTCAATTTGTAGTTCGGCGGCTCTTTTGTCATCATCACATCGTGGACATGTGACTCACGGAGCCCTGATGATGAGATGCGAACAAAGCTGGCGTTCTTGTGAAGCTCGGCAATTGTACGCGCGCCGCAGTACCCCATGCCTGCCTTGAGGCCTCCAACAAGCTGATATATGGTGGCGCTAAGCGGCCCCTTGTGGGGCACAGAAGACTCGATGCCTTCGGGCACAAGTTTAAGTTCGCTCTCAACGTCTTCTTGGAAATACCTATCTTTACTACCTTTTTTCATGGCCTCTATTGAGCCCATACCGCGATAGACCTTAAAGGTTCTTCCCTGATAGAGTACGGTCTCGCCGGTACTCTCATCTGTACCGGCAAAGAGCCCGCCCATCATAACGGTAGAGGCCCCGGCGGCCAGCGCCTTTGTGATATCGCCTGAATACTTGATGCCTCCGTCGGCGATAACGGGGATATTTTTCTTTTTCGCCTCTCTTACCACCTCGAAGATGGCCGTTATCTGCGGCACGCCTATACCGGTTACAACCCTTGTTGTGCATATGGAGCCCGGTCCCACGCCCACCTTCAGGGCGTCTACGCCTGTCTTCATGAGGGCCACGGCGGCCTCACTTGTTGCGATATTACCTGCTATGAGCTCGCATTTAAAGTTTTTCTTGGTGTCTTTGAGGGCCTCCAGGACGCCCTTACTATGGCCGTGAGCGGTATCAAGGACGATACAGTCCACACCGGCCTTTATGAGGGCCTCCACCCGTGCCTCTCTATCAAAAGAGACACCTACGGCCGCGCCCACGCGAAGCCTTCCGAGCCCGTCCTTACAGGAACGGGGAAACCTCTGGCGTTTTTCAATATCCGTTACAGTAATGAGGCCTTTAAGGCGCCCCTTCGAGTCTGTAAGGGGCAATTTTTCTATCCTGTGCTCGTGGAGTATGGCCTTGGCCTTTTCTATGGATGTAGCGGGGCGTGCAGTTACCACTTTCTTTGTCATAATTTCGGATATCTTCTTCGTGGGTCTTGACTCAAAACGGAGGTCTCTGTTTGTGAGTATCCCTACGAGGAGATTATCCTTTACGATTGGAAAGCCCGATATATTCTCCTTGGCCATTATCTCAAGTGCGTCGCCTACCATCTGCTCGGGGTGAAGCGTAAGGGGGTCTCTTATTACGGCTGACTCGAACTTTTTCACCTTGTCCACCATGGCCGCCTGCTCTTCCACTGTAAGGTTTTTGTGTATAAAACCTATGCCCCCTTCCTGCGCTATGGCTATAGCCATGCGCCAGCCCGTTACCGTATCCATGGCCGCGCTTACAAGGGGGATATTCAGGTGTATGTTATCTGTAAGCCTTGTAGAGGTATCTACGTCCCGGGGCAGTATCTTCGAGTAAACAGGCTCAAGGAGCACATCATCAAAGGTTAGCGCCTCTTTTATCTTCAAGGAATCCATGGTCTTTTTAACCCTCCCTAATCTTTTTTCATCTCTATTATAAGGCCCTCAAGGAGCCCTGCGTCACTCACCTTTACTTCATTAAAACCAAAGACTTTCATGGTAATAGCGGTTATGGCCGCGCCGGGGATAATAAGGTCTTCCCTGCCCTTCTCAAGGGCAAGGAGGCGTTCTTTTTCCTTAATGGTAAGCCCAGATAGATACCTGTAAAAGCCCTCTATCTTCTTACGAGAGAGTCTATAGTTGTTTATCTTCGCCCTGTCGTACTCTTCAAGGTCCTGATCAAGGGCGGCCAGGGTGGTAATGGTCCCGGCGGTACCT
Source organism: uncultured Thermodesulfobacteriota bacterium (assembly GCA_964605225.1). Classification (GTDB taxonomy): domain Bacteria; phylum Desulfobacterota; class GWC2-55-46; order GWC2-55-46; family JADFVP01; genus JAJRZX01. The sequence goes on from CAZSAY010000155.1 coordinate 1,805, forward strand.
ATGAAGACGGCCTCTTTTTTGTATAAGTCAGGGTCTAAGCCGCTATCTCTCATCTGAGCGTAAAGGCCGTCTATAACGCCCCTTATCTCGGCCTCCATGGCATCGAGCTCGGCGCGTTCGGGGGGGTCGTTTCTGAAATATTTTTCAGTGAGCCTCACTACCCCCATCTCAAGGCTCCATGCGCCAAGTGAGAGACCCTCAGATGTAGCGATAAACTCCGTGCTTCCCCCGCCTATATCCATGACAAGAGAGCGGGCGGGCTCTGGCGTGATTACTGAACCAACGCCCAATAGTGTGAGGCGCGCCTCTTCGAGCCCGTCTATGACCTCTATCCGAATCCGGGCCCTCTTTTTTACCTCATTAAGAAAATAATCTCTGTTGCAGGCGCGCCTTACTACGCTTGTTGCGGTGGCCCGCAGGCTCTCAACGCCGTAATCCACGATTATCTCACCAAACTCTGTCAGGGCCCTGATGCTTCGCTCCATGGCAGGAGGGGCAATGCCGGCCTCAACCGTATAACCGCCGCCGAGCCTGGTTATGGCCCGTTTATAGAGGAGCGGCCTTAGTTTCCCATCAGGGGCCTTCTCAGCTATTAATAGCCTCAGGGTATTTGTACCCGTATCAATAGAGGCGTATCTCATTTTTTTACTTGCCTATACCGGCGATGTAATCCTTTGCATAGCTGATATAGTTATTTGCCGAGCGCTTTATCCGCTCAAGCTCATCAGGGCGTAGATCCCTCTTTACACGGGCCGGTGTGCCAAAAAGCAGCGTCCCGGCAGGGGCCTTTGTGTGCTCTGTCAGCACGGAACCCGCCCCCACTATGCAGTCTTCACCAACCTCCACGT
>CAZSAY010000156.1:0-2644 GCA_964605225.1 uncultured Thermodesulfobacteriota bacterium
GAGCGCAACCTTGCCAAGGTTGAGGTCGCGGGTTCGAGACCCGTCTCCCGCTCCAATGAAAGCCGCGGTTTTACATCTATCCCGAATTCGTTTTACCCACCCACCTCTCGCAAGAGGTATCTCCATATGAAGTTGCATGAAAAGATGGGACACTTAAAGTCCTATATTGAAAAAAAGGGGCTAAAATCAACAACCCAGCGCGATTTTATCGCTCGTTCTTTTTTTAGAATCCGCACTCATATCAGCCTTGAAGAGCTTTCCAGAAAGGTAAAGAAAACCCATCCCCACATAGGAGACGCCACGGTATACAGGACAATGAAGCTCCTTACAGACTCGGGGCTTGCCGTGAAAAGGCAGTTCGACGATGGACAGACAAGGTATGAGAACTTCCCCGAAGGCGGTCATCACGACCATCTTATCTGCCTGAAGTGTTCAAAGATAGTAGAGTTTAAGAACCAGAACATCGAGGACCTTCAGGTCAAGACGGCCTCTCACTATGGTTTTACCGTTATAAGCCATAAGCTTGAGCTTTACGGGTACTGCAGGGATTGCACCTGATTTTTTTTAACTTGCAATTGAAATTGAAAGTTATTATCATTTACCGATGACCGATAAAACAAAAAATAAATATGAGAGGGGAGACGGGCCCCTTGTCCTTGTGGGTAACCCCAATGTCGGTAAATCCGTCATCTTCGGCGCTCTTACAGGCAGGTATGCCACGGTCTCCAATTACCCGGGTACCACTGTAGGCGTCTCAAGGGGAAAGGCTCGCCTTGGCGGAGTGAACAAAGAGATAATAGACAGCCCCGGCGTAAACAGCCTTGTACCCGTAAGCGAGGACGAATGTGTCACAAGGGATATACTCCTTAAAAGAGAGAACACCACCGTTCTTCATGTACTTGATACAAAGAATCTTCAGCGCGGGCTTCTCATAACCCTTCAGCTCATGGAGATGGATCTGCCCGTGGTCCTTGCCCTGAATATGTACGACGAGGCCGGACAGAGGGGTATAAAGATTGATGTGAAGGGATTAACAGAGGCCCTTGGCCTTGAGGTAATCCCCACTATTGCAACGCAGAGGTGGAACATTGATAAACTTAACGCAGTACCTAAAATCGCCGCGGTAAGCCCCTGCAACGTTAGCTATCCGGCGCCTGTGGAAAAGGCCATTACAGGGATAAGCGAGCTACTGCCTTCGGCCCCCATATCAAAAAGGGCCATTAGTCTCATGATAATCTCAGAGGACGAAACCCTTGTTCCCTGGCTTATGGAGAACCTTGATAAGAAGGCTCAAAAGAAGGTGCATGAGATATGCCACGGCCTTAAGGGCATCTATCAGGAGCCTCCCGGCTACATCATTAACAGGGCCCGTAGAAAGGTCGTAGCCGGCATCGTAAAGAAGGTCTTTCGTAAAGAGGGCGCAAGGGGCGGCAAGGTATCTTCCTTTATCGGTATCTACTCCATGCACCCAATATGGGGTTTACCCATCCTCCTGCTCGTGCTTTTTGTCCTATATGAGTTCGTGGGCGTCCTTGGAGCGGGAATAATCGTTGACGCTATTGAGAAGACCGTTTTCGGGGGCTACCTCAACCCCTGGGCCACAAGGGTAGTGGAATTTGTCCTGCCTTCCGGGCTCATACATGACCTTATCGTGGGCCCTTACGGCCTTGTCACCATGGCCCTTACCTATGCCATCGCCATAGTGCTCCCAATAGTGACCCTCTTTTTTTTCTACTTCAGCCTACTCGAAGACTCGGGGTATCTTCCGAGGCTCGCACTTATGGCCGATAAGCTCTTCAAGCGTCTCGGCCTTAACGGCAAGGCCGTCCTGCCCATGGTCCTGGGGCTTGGCTGCGATACCATGGCCACCATGACTACAAGGATTCTGGAGACGAAAAAAGAGCGTGTCATAGTAACCCTTCTTCTTGCCCTTGGCATACCGTGCTCGGCACAGCTCGGCGTTATCCTCGGCATGCTGGCCTCAGTATCCCTCTCGGCAACGCTTATCTGGGCGGGGATGCTCGTTGGCGTAATGGCCCTCGTGGGTTTTCTGGCCGCGAGGATAATAAAAGGAGAGACCTCTGATTTTATTATCGAGATACCCCCCATACGCATGCCAATGGCCTCGAACATAGCGTTGAAGACCCTTGTACGTGTGCAGTGGTATCTGAAAGAGGCCGTGCCCCTCTTTATACTCGGCACCTTTATCCTCTTTGTCCTCGATAGAACCGGCGGGATTGTGGTGATGCAACGAGCCGCCTCGCCCATTATCGTGCATTTTCTGGGGCTCCCTGCAGACGCGACGCAGTCCTTCATAATAGGTTTTTTAAGGCGTGATTACGGGGCGGCGGGGCTCCTCGACCTCCAGAGGTCAGGTATGCTCAATCACAGGCAGGTCGTGGTGAGCCTTGTTACCATGACGCTCTTTGTCCCATGCATCGCAAACCTTCTAATGATAGTAAAAGAACGCGGCCTTAAGACGGCCATCTGGATAACCCTTTTTATCTTCCCCTTTGCCGTTCTTGTAGGCGGAGGACTTAACTACGTTCTTCGCATTCTGGGTTCGTCCCTGTAAGGAGATCTTATGGATCAGGAAAAGGCTGTAATAGAAGAGACCCTGGAGTTTATCTGGGCCGAGAGGGAG
>CAZSAY010000157.1:0-848 GCA_964605225.1 uncultured Thermodesulfobacteriota bacterium
CGCTTGACTACGCCGAGCTTCGGGGTAAGTGTGGTAAAAGGGTAATCGGCTATCCTCGGCTTTGCCGCCGAGACGCGTGAGATGAGCGTTGATTTTCCGGCGTTGGGCATGCCTATAATGGCTACATCGGCAAGGAGTTTCAGCTCCAGCCTTATATCCAGCTCCTCGCCCTCCTCGCCGGGCTGGGCAAACTTCGGGGCCTGGTATCTTGCGCTCTTGAAATGGGCGTTACCTTTGCCGCCGCGCCCGCCCTGAAGAAGACGAACCTCTTTTTCAGTATCCGTAATGTCGGCTATAAGCGCGCCTGAGGCGGCGTTTATGATGAGCGTGCCGCGAGGGACTTTTATGGTTATGTCCTCGCCTTTTTTTCCAGTCTTCAACGTGCCGGCGCCGGGTCTCCCCGAGGCGGCCCCATAGCTCCGCTTGTAGCGAAAATCAAGGAGGCTCGCAAGGTTCTCATCGGCGCGCACAAGGACGTCTCCGCCCCTGCCGCCGTCACCTCCGTTGGGACCGCCTCGGGCAACGAATTTTTCACGGCGAAAACTAACGCACCCGCTTCCGCCGTCACCTGACTTTATCGTAATTGTCGCTTCGTCTATAAATCTCATCTATTAAAAACCTTCCGCTTTCTTTTGGAAAAAAGAAAGCTTGGCAAAGAAAACCAATAGGGGGTCGATAAGGGCCACTAACGTCCCCTGCGGCCACCCTTGGATACTGCCGTTGTCCTGGCAAAAAGCTTGGCAAAGAAAACCAATAGGGGGTCGATGGGGGCCACTAACGTCCCCTGTGGCCGCCCTTGGATACTGCCGTTGTCCTGGCAAAAAGCTTGGCAAAGAAAACCAATAGGG
>CAZSAY010000157.1:948-2633 GCA_964605225.1 uncultured Thermodesulfobacteriota bacterium
GGTCGATGGGGGCCGCTAACGTTACTTGCGGCCACCCTTGGATACACCCTTGCCCGGGCAAACATCCTGGTAAAGAACACCAATAGGGGATGGGGCTTAAGTGTTATTAAATTATGTATCGCGGCCCGTGTCACTATAATTAAAAAGTAAAGCAGACGAAAAAAAAACAAAGGCAAGGGTTAAAAACTTGTAATACGGGTGGAGCGGCGCGTAATCTATAAAATCAAAAGGGTCGGGGGGTAAACAAAGTAACCACATAATAAAAAAGGGCGGGATATTAAGAGGTCAATGTCCCTCTTACTCCGCCCTGCACCGTTATTAGACTCCCCTTACTCCGCCCTTCTTACTCTCTTAATTGCCCCCTACACCCTTTATGCGTCCTTTAAGGCTTCAGACGCGCCTAATCCCCTCTTGGCCCCCCTCCCCCACGTATAGACCTTTCACCCCTTAGTACGCCCCCGCCCCTTATACGCCCCTTTACTTATTAGGCCTCCTGGCCGGGGAGGACGTTTACGAATTTTTTCTTGCCCTTATCGACGAACTGCACAACGCCGTTGATACGGGCAAAAAGGGTGTAGTCTCTACCCATGCCCACATTGTCTCCGGGATGCACCCTTGTGCCGAGCTGTCTTATTATGATGGAACCGGCGGGAACGAGTTGTCCGGAGAAGCACTTCACGCCTCTTCTCTGACCATTACTGTCTCTGCCGTTTCTGGAGCTTCCGCCTGCTTTTTTATGCGCCACTTGAGTATTCTCCCTCGTATCAGTACTTTATTTCCGATATCTTAAGGCCCGTAAAATCCTGCCTGTGACCCTGCTTTTTCTTATAGCCTTTTCTTCTCTTTTTCTTGAAGACAACGACTTTTTTGCCCCTTCCGTGGGCAATAATCTCGGCCTTTACGGTTGCCCCTTCTACCGTAGGGGTGCCGAGTTTTATCTCCTGCCCCTCTCCTACAGCAAGGACCTCATCAAGGTTGATGGTCGCGCCTACTTCTCCGGGGAGTTTTTCAACCCTAAGGGTATCGCCTTCTGTAATTGTATACTGTTTACCGCCTGTCTTTACTACCGCTTTCATTGTTATTCCTCCGTTATTATTGGAATATTAAATAATATTTCATTTAGCGGGGAGTGTCAAGGAGTTTTTAATAAATCAGGGCCTCTTTCGTCACTCGTAGAAAACCTTATTGAAATCCACCCGCTTAACCAATTTTTTTCAGAACAATTCATGCAATTTCACTTCAGGCCCTGTAAAAGAGGCCAATAGTACTTGCCCTTAAAATGACCCGATTTAGTATCTCGAATGTAAGAGCTAATATGCTTATAGCGCTTACACCCATCTCTCTTGCAAAGAATGCCCCGGTATTTTATAGTGTTGTCTGTAAACGGGTTTTATTTTTCACTAAAAAAGAGGTCACGAAAACGCCGTAACCCCTTGATTTTATTGGTGCGCCTGGAGGGATTCGAACCCCCGGCCCACTGCTTAGAAGATATGAACAAGCCGTTCGGCCTTTTTCCTGTTTAGTACTAATTAGTTGTTTTTGTTGGAAAAAAGGGCGGACGGCTTTTCATGAAATCCAGTTAAAAAGCCCTGTTCTTGAGTGTTTAGTATACAAAAACTATACAGAGAGGCCCGCTGTGTTACAGTTAAATTCATGAAGTAGCCGGGAGGACTGTATAGTAAAAG
>CAZSAY010000158.1:0-2621 GCA_964605225.1 uncultured Thermodesulfobacteriota bacterium
AGGGGGTCGATAAGCCTGATGGGCTCGACCTCAGAGAAAAAATCCTGTTTCCATACGGTGTTGTCCATAGCAGTCCTCACGTTCACGAGAGTAAAGATTGGGTTTATAAGCCGCTTTTTCAGGTGTGCGTCCTGAGGCGCGGAACCGTCTCAAGACCAGGCCTCGGCGCCCGGTTGCGCCGCGTCTACCCGGTCTTCCCTTTTACCGTCTGACCAAAAAGCCCCTTTTCAGGGTATTGAGAGGCCTTTTGTATAGTCATATAACAAAAAAAACAGCACATTGTATCGGGTCTTGAAAGTCTAACAAAAAGAGATGGAAAAATCAATCACCGTCGTTCCTTACCTTCTCATTTATCGATAACCAATCGTATGGTCTCTCATTGATGGAGCAGGGCAGGCGAGGGGGCGGGCGGCGTTATTCACGCTTGACTAAATATAAGTTTTATGCTAAACATAAGTTTAAATTCATACACAATCTCACAAGGGGCTTATTATTAGGGGTGCTTCGATGAAAATGGGTCATTGTGGATGTAAAAGGGGCAGGTTTTTCTGATAAAAAGAGGGGCTGTCAAGGAAAAAGGGCCGCTTCGATGGTAATGGGCTTTTTTTGATTCAAAAGGGGCTGTTTTGGTAAGAAAAGATGGCGCTTTGGTGAAAAAGGGGGTTTTGGGGTTAAAGGGGGGTAAGTAAGGCCGTCTTCATGCGTGATGGGCAGTTTGGTTAAGGGCGGGGCGGGAGCGTAATAATTTCGTATGCCTTTAGTGAGCCGAGTAGTCTTGAATAGGGGGAGCGGACCCTTATAAAAATTGCCCGGATTAAAGACCGGGCAGGGTAATAAAAAGGACCGGGGAAAACCAATAACGGGGACCTGGTTGTGAAAAAAAGGGGCTGGCAAGAATGGCCATAAGCACCCAGGATCTTTTATCAAGGATTGATATACCCAGGCAGAAACTCTACTATCTTGAACAAAAGGGTTTTATCTCCCCGAAGAAGAGGCAGATAGGGGAAAAAGAGTTCAGGGAATACTCAGAGGCCGACCTCGTAAAGGTCGAATTTATCTGGAAGTATCTCAAAAAAGGCTTTAAATACAGGGTCGCCTTTGAAAAAGCCATGGAAGAGCTGAAGAACCCGGAGCTTGACCTCGTAAGATCAAGGCGTTCCGTTGCGGGGCACGGCCCTGTAAAGAAAGGCAAAGACACTTGAGTCCGTGGACGCCGTTCTGTCTTCAAGGAGACGGACGGTTTATAAATAAAGATGTAACCCAATGCCTGCGAGGAAGACGCCCATTCGACACTTCGCACTCACTCTGGTAAAACCTTCACTCTCATCTTCACTTTCCGGGCGGGGCGGGCCTTTTTATCTTCACCTTCTAACCAACTCGGCGTCCACGGACCTTTTTTAACCTTGGCCCTGCCATCAGGCAGGGCCTTATCTACAGATGACCCATACCTTACAGGAGCGATAGCAGACATGGCCACAGTGAGAGATGAAAAGAATATTGAGGGTTTGTTTATGGAGGACAGACAGACTTTTGTCTTCAATTGGCTCTCAGCGCCCTTTCAGAACAAAGCCGGCGGCAAAGATGCGGATAAAAGCGCCCGCATTGAGGACATCCTCAATGAGTTACAGGGAAGCAGGGGTAACGCCGCTATGAAGATTCGTATCAAATAGATATTTCTTTCTGCTTTTTGGCGGTTTTCACGCTATAATATAATCTTACATGATAAATCAATCCAATAAGGGAGTCTTTCTATGACAGTCGTTGATCAGCAGATAATGATACAGGAATATAAACAGGGCCTTATAGCGGCCCTCTATGTCAGTAGTTTCATGTACGACCCTGACGCGGGTTTTACTCTTTCGAGCGGTGAAAAGAGCGAGGTATACATCGACGCCAAGCGCACGGTTTACAGCTCCCTTGGCATGGAGCTTGTAGGCTACGCCTTTTATGAGGAGATAAAAAACGCCCCTATCGACGCCATAGGCGGACTCACTCTCGGCGCCGACGGCATTGCCATGGCCGCGGCCCTTACCTGCGGCATGCGTAACAAGATGCTCGATGTCTTTGTAATCAGAAAAGAAGCCAAGGGCCACGGCACGAGAAAATGGATAGAGGGCGGCGTCAAAAAAGGCGCCGATGTCCTTATCATCGATGACGTTGTGACAACGGGCGCCTCTATCATAACCGCCGTGGAGCGCGCGAGGGAAGAGGGCCTGAACGTGAGAAAGACCATGGCCCTTGTGGATAGAGAAGAGGGCGGACGAGAGAATATCATGGAGAAGACGGGGTTGAAGTTCGACTCTATCCTCACCAAGACAGACCTTGTTGAGATGCATAAAAAACAAGAGAATATGTAAGCGGTAAGAGCGGCGCACGGGGCGTATGTTCAAAGGCGCGGGGTTAATTCCCAGTTGGTTTTTTTTGCCGGGCTTTCTTTTTAAAAGTTACGCGGGGCGCATCTCGCAGGTTAAGAGACACCGGGGCTATTTCCCTATTGGTTTTCTTTGTTCTACTTTCTTTTTTCCAAAAGAAAGTAGAGAGTTTAAAGTCTCTACAATTTTTACAGCAGAAGGACCCTCCCAGATGAAGGCACTCACTCCCGAAGAGCGAATAATTTTTCC
>CAZSAY010000159.1:0-2583 GCA_964605225.1 uncultured Thermodesulfobacteriota bacterium
ACGGCCTGTACTACTGTCCCCATCACCCCGATGATAACTGCGAGTGCAGAAAACCAGAGACAAAGCTCATCATGGAGGCGGCTCGTGACCACGGCATTGACCTCACTCGATCCGTCATGGTGGGGGATAAGACCTCTGATATGGAGCTTGGACTGAGGGCCGCCATGACAAGAGTGCTTGTTCTTACAGGTTATGGCCCCGTGGCCCTTGAAGAGTTAAAACATGGGACAGGAGGGGGAGAAGGGCTTGAGGGATTCTACAGGGCCGGTGGAGGCGGGCGCGGGCTCGCCGACCTAGATTTTGTGGCAGAAGACCTCGGCGAGGCCGCCCAATGGATACTCTCAGAAGACGGCCCATTAATGGAGTATAAAGGCTGATTATGCGGGTCCTTATCATAAAACTCTCGTCCATCGGCGATGTGGTGCAGACATTGCCGGCCCTTCGGGCCCTTAGGCTGGCCCTTGAAAAACGCGGTGCAAAGGGCGGCCAAGGGGACGAGGTAGACTGGATTGTAGAAGAGCCGTCATCATCGGTCTTAAAGGGTAACCCCCTGATAGATAACCTCTTTATTGTAAATAAAAGGGGCTGGACCCGTGACGGCAGGGCTAATATCAAAACCGCCCGGCAACTTGCGGCAAGGCATTACGACCTTGTAATAGACTTTCAGGGACTCTTTAAAAGCGCCCTCTGGGCCGTGGCGGCCCGTGGTAAAAGGGTAATTGGTTTTGCCAATTCACGGGAACTCAGCACCCTCACCCTTAGCGAGAAGGCCCCTGCCTATGACCTTGAGAGGCACGCGGTGCTACGCTACCTCGACCTCGTAAAGGCCGCCATGGGTGATCTCTCCCGGTCCGCAGCCGAAGAGAGTGACGTGGACTTTCCCCTCCATGTGGGGAAAAAAGACCTTGACCAGATAAAAGATGTACTCCTCGGTATGGGGGTAAAGGCCGGGGCATCTAAAAACCCCTTCTTTATTATCGTCCCAAGGTCAAGGTGGAAAAAGAAGCTCTGGGATGATGATAAATTCATGGAGCTTGGCCGGATTATCACGGAAAAATACGGTCTTGAGGCCGTTATCGTAGGGGCCGAGGCCGACAAAGGCGCGGCGGAGAAGATAAAAAAGGGCATCGGCGCCCGGGCCCATAACCTCGCGGGCTCCATGGACCTCACGGGGCTTGCCGCCCTCATGAGACTCGCCCGCTTCTGCGTAACGCTGGATTCTGGGCCAATGCACATTGCCGTTGCCGCGGGGATTCCCGTGGTGGCGCTATTTGGCCCAACGGCCCCGTGGCGCACCGGGCCCATAGGCAAAGGGCATGTTGTGGTGCGTAAGGGGCTGGCCTGCAGCCCCTGCTTTAGAAAAAAATGCGATGACCCGAGGTGCATGAGAGAGATTACCGTGGACGAGGTCCTCCTCGCCGTAGAAGGGCTTGGGCCCTTCGCGCACTCCACCGAAGGAAAAGACTGATGGCATGGCTATCCGGAATAGATAGGGCCCTCTTTACCCTGATTAACGGCAGACTCACCTCATCGCTTCTTGACGTAATCATGCCCTTTATTACGGATAAGAGCCACTTCATAGCCTTCGGCGCAGTAGCCATCCTCCTTATCATCTTAAGGGGAAAAAAAAGAGAGATTCGCGCCCTTATAATCGTTGCCGTCGTTGTACTTGTAAGCGACTTTATGGCGGCGCACTTAAAAGTGCTCTTTGGGAGAATACGCCCATGTCACGCCCTTACGGGGGTAAAACTCCTTGTGGGATGCGGGGGCTCATATTCCTTTCCATCGGGGCACGCCACCAACATCTTTGCCGCCATGGTCTTTTTGAGTCTACGATATAAAAAATACAGACCCTTTTTCATCGCCGTAGCCGTTGCCGTGGCCTACTCCAGGGTCTATGTGGGCGTGCATTACCCACTTGACGTATTAGGCGGCGCCATCCTTGGCACCTTTGTCGCCCTGGCCATTAACTGGGTGGACAAAAAGGGCCTTCACTCCATTAAAAAGGCCATTAAACATTGAAAAATCACAAAAAAAAAATGAAATATTATAATAAAAAATTATTTTTACTACTTGCCATCGTATCGGCGCTACGCCTTATCTATCTCGCCTACTCGCCCTTTGACCTCTCCCCCGATGAGGCCCATTACTGGGAGTGGTCGCGGCATCTCGCCCTGAGTTATTACAGCAAGGGGCCCGGCGTTGCCTATGCTATCGCCTTTTTCACCGCCATACTCGGTAGCACCGAGTTTGCCGTGAGGGCCGGCGCCGTAGCCTTTGCCGCCGGGGGCTCCTACTTTATCTATCTAATAGGCCATGAGCTAACGGGCGATGAAAACACGGGCCTTTACGCGGCCCTTCTCTCCATGATAACGCCGCTACTCTCGGCAGGCTCCGTACTTATGACAACGGATGTGCTCTTTGTCTTTTTCTGGGCAGGTTCGGTATTTTTCTTCATGCGCGCCATCAAGACAAAGAATAAGACAGGGTGGTACATTGCAGGGCTTCTGGCGGGGCTTGGTTTCTTGAGTAAATACACCATGGTCCTTATCTACCCCACGCTTCTGCTCTATCTCCTATTCT
>CAZSAY010000160.1:0-2563 GCA_964605225.1 uncultured Thermodesulfobacteriota bacterium
GTTACGGTGCCGCCAAGGCCGAATGGATTGCCGATGGCCACAACCCAGGCGCCGATATCAAGGCCGTCGGAGTCGCCGAGCACGGTGGTGTGAAGCTCCTTTGCCGACTCTATTTTGACAAGGGCGATATCAAGATTTTTGTCCTTGCCTATAACCTTTGCCTTATAGTCTTTCTTATGGTCCGAGAGGGATACTATTATCTCATCGGCGTTTTCTATGACATGTTCGTTGGTAAGTATATACCCGTCTTTGGTGATGATAAAACCGCTCCCAAGCATCTGGCGCTTGAACTCGCTTGGCTGGTCCTTGAAGAACTTATTAAAGTCCTTAAAAAAATCCTCAAAGGGCCCGTTAAATTTAGGCATGGGCTGAACATTCGTCCTGCGCTTTACCTTCTGCGTAGTGGAGATATTGACCACCGCGGGAGAGAGCTCTTTTGCGAGGATCGTAAAATTACCAAGACGCGAATTTATAGCATCTTTCGAGACAAGCGCCGGGGTAGATGGGCCCGCTTCATGCCAGAAGGACCCGGCGGCCTTTGCGTTAGTTATAAAATCAAAGCCCGCCGTAACAAAGACCGCGGAGATAATTGTTACAAGTGCGGCAAGTTTCAGAGCCTTTAAACCAAAACGTCTTTTTCCGGTCATTATGACTACACCTCCATATGTTTAAAAAAGTAAGATAGAGCCCCCCTCCCACGGAGAGGCCGGCTCTATCTCCAGAAAAAAATCATCCCTCTTTTGACCTGCAGTACTGAAGCTGTAACTCGGTCAAGAGGTCTTCTATGAGCTTGGATTCCGCTTCGGTAAGGTTACCGCTTGTTTTTTCTTTTAAGAGGGCGAGGAGATCAATGGTCTGTTTGGCCGAGGCGATGTCTTTCTCGCTCGTTTTTGTAATAGGGTTCTCAAGTATCCCCAGGTTTATCAAGACCGATGAGGAGAGAGAGAGGATAAATGTGGAAAAATCCAGTGAGGGCATGGTGTAGGCCCCGGCCTCTGCCGCGCCGGAAGGGGCCGGGTTCGCGTCGCCTGCCTGGGTGGTGGGTGTCTTTGTCTCTTCTGTCATTATTGCCTCTCCATGGGTCTAATGTGTAAGTGGAACGCTAAAGGGCCGCTTTAACAAGGTGATTAACGCTTCAGGGGAGTATATAAGACTTACTCCACGCGTATCTTTACGCTACGGGTCTTAGACTTCAGGACCTTTGCAACGGCTATCTCAAGGACGCCGTTATTGATCGCGGCCCTTACATCTGCTCTTCTTACCTGATGGGGCAGGCAGAAAACACGCTCAAAGACCCCGTAAAAACGCTCCATCCTGTGATAGCTCTCCTCCACAATATGCTTTCTCGGTCTGCGCTCTCCCCGGAGGGTGATAAGGTTATCCTTTACCTCTATGGATATATCCTCTATCTCAAGGCCGGGAAGCTCTGCCCGCAGGACAATCTCGCTCTCTGTCTCAAAAATATCCACAGGCGGAAATGTGCCCGTGCCGGCGCAGGCAAAACCCGCCCCGCCTCTGTACTGCATAAGGGCCTCGTCAAAGACGCGGCTCATACGTTCCTGAAGAAATAAGAGGTCTTTATATGGGTTCCAACCTGATGGCGCCAAATCGCTACCTCCCTTTTGCCATGCTCCGGCCTATTGTCTTACACGCCGGGGCATCTACTCTCCCCCCTTTAAACTCCCCGGCCCCTGTACGTCTCCGCCCATGAACTTCTCCGCCCCTTACGAGCCCCCCGCATAGCGAGAGTATAAACTCTTCTTCGCCTCAAGGAGAGGGGTTTACACCATCTCCGAAAGAGAGACTAATCTATTAAATTTAAACAAAAATCAAGGTTTTGTCAAGGGAGCTTTTTCTTGAGGCACGGCCCGGATAGTTATGGCGTTGTCTTTAAAATCCACGCCCAGTACCTCGCCTTCGGTAAGGTCTCCCTCAAGGATTTTTACGGCCAGAGGGTCGTAGAGCTCTCTCTCGATGAGCCTCTTCAGGGACCTTGCCCCGTAGAGGGGATCAAAACCCGCCTCGGCCAGATGCTCCCTCGCCGCCTTTGTAAGGCGCATGGTAAGGCCCCTGCCCGTAAGGAGGTCCGAGAGACGGCCAAGCTGAATATCCACTATCTCCTTCATCACCTCTCTTGAGAGTGGGTGGTAGGTGATTATCTCATCAATCCTGTTTAAAAACTCGGGTTTAAAGGTGGCTCGGAGCGCCGCTGTCACCTCGGCCTTCATCTCCTCGTAATCCTCTGCAGCCCTTATGAACTCGCTACCCGTGTTGGAGGTCATGATTATGAGGGTATTTTTAAAGTCCACGGTGCGCCCGTGTCCGTCCGTAAGACGTCCCTCGTCGAGAATCTGCAGGAGGAGGTTAAAGACCTGTGGATGGGCCTTCTCTATCTCGTCAAAGAGCAATACTGCGTATGGCCTTCTCCGAACGGCCTCGGTAAGGTATCCGCCCTCTTCAAAGCCCACGTATCCCGGGGGCGAGCCTATGAGGCGCGCTACTGAATGGGGCTCCATGAACTCGCTCATGTCTATCCTCACCATGGCCTTCTCATCGTCAAAGA
>CAZSAY010000161.1:0-2498 GCA_964605225.1 uncultured Thermodesulfobacteriota bacterium
ATAAAGGTGTTATAAAATTCTATCATAAAGGAAAAGCCTGTCAAGGGAAATGAACACCGCTTTGAAAATCTCCGTAGACATGGGGAATGTGTTGGAGGCGGGTATAATGCCTTGAGATGAGCGCATGAAGTATCAGACAGGCGGGACAGGCAAAAAGATGAGAAAAGAGGGTTTTAAGGCCCTGGAAGAAGATAGGGAGGTCTTTTCAATGAAAAGACCTCCCTGCTTGCGGACAGTGTGGAAGGGGGGGGTGGCGAGGCTTCTTAATGAAAAGAAGCGTGTGCGGTTTGAAAAATCTTCAATTATTTATCAATAGAGACGGAGAGACGGGGTTTTATTGTCCGTGCCTCCATTGTCTTTTTTTAAGGGTGCTTGTAACGGCCACGCTGTAGGGACCTGCCTCCTCATATTTTTTTTCTTACTTGGTTATATTGTATAAAACCATATATTAAAGAATTATTAGAAAAGAGCCTGCAATGCCATTCTATTTATTTTTTATTATTTGCCTGCTCCCCGCATATCCCGCCCTCTGCATTTAAGGTCTGCACGTAGAGGGGTTATTTATCACCGGGCGCCCCGAAGCTTCTTCTGCCTCTTTACCCTTTCAAGGGTGAGTTCCAGAAATCTATTTCCAGGTAGAATGCGCAGGGCCTCTGAATATTCCCTTATGGCGTCGTCTAACATCCCCTTTCCGAGATAAACATCACCGAGGTTCTTTCTTATTACGGCAACGGTGCCGGGATTGGATGTAAGGGAAAAGGCTTTCTTAAAGGCAACGAGCGCCTCGTCAAGCTCTCCTGCCTCAAGATACTCTACGCCGAGATTGTTGTATATCTCCGGTGAATCAGGGGCTATTTTGAAGGCCTTCTTATAGGCGTCTATGGCCTCGGAGCGGTGCCCGGCAAGCCCCGCCGCCGAGCCGAGGTTTATATAGACGACCTTGCTGTCCTTTGTCTTTGTGGAAGAATCCTTCCAAAGGGTATAGTTACTCTCCCATACCCTGTTTCTAAGTATTGTCCCCGTTGAAAGGACGACGGCTATTATGGCGATTATAGCAAGAAAAACCGTTCCCCTGCGTCTGCCGAGTTCCGGCGTCCTTAACTTCATTACAAACCAGTAAATCAGAGCTGATACCAAAATGGCAACACCTGCGGAAGGTATATAGAGGTATCTCTCGGCAAAGGCGTTGCCCCTGACCCCCACGCCGGGGAGATAAAGCGCAGGAGAGAGGGCAAATATGGCAAAGAAGAGGCAAAAAAGCGCCCTTCTCTTATATTTAATCAGGAGAAATATGAAAATAGGGATAAAAAGCAGGAGCGGTAAAAGGACCAGAAAGTTATAATCCCTTATGCTGAGAATCGGATGAAATGAATAAAAGACATTAAGTCCCTCCGGGTAGAAGAGGACGCGGATATATTCGGCAAAGAGGGGTGGTATATTTAAAAAATACTGGAATGTCGTCATCCCGGCGTTCTGCTTTAAAGGAACGAAGCCGCCAAGAAAATGCATCCTCACCAGGAGATAAAAGAGGACTATCGCCATATAGGGGACGTACCTGAACCCGCAACGGAGTACGGACTTCGCATTAAGCCTTAAACCCCCGCCTGCGGTAAGATCGTAGGCAAAAAGAACGGCAATCAATGTCACCGCTGTTTCCTTTAAAAAAATACCGAGAGCGGAAAAGAGTAGAGAACCGGCAAAGAGAGCCGCCCTGCCCGGGCCGGCCGGAGCTCCTGTAAACCTCATATAAAGATATAGAGAGGCAAGGTAAAAAAAACTCAGGCTCAGTTCAGCAACAACCGAGGCAGGGGCAACTGCCTCTACATGAACAGGATGAACGGCAAATAAACACCCCGCCCCGAGGGCGATGAGCCCTGTTTTGTTGTCTTCCACAGTCCCGGCGGCGAGGGCCTCGCCAGGGCGCGGTTCATATGCCTTCCTGTCAGGAAGCTGAAGGGCGATAAGATAAACGAGTACCGTATTGGCTGAATGTACCAGAAGGTTCGTGAGATGATAGGGCCATGCCGTTAAGGCGAAAAGGTGATACTCGGCCATGAGGACAAGATGAACCAGGGGCCTGTAGTAATTTGAACCAGAGCCGAGCTTGAAACCCCAGAGGTGGGTGGAAAATATCTCAGGGAGGAAGGCAAAATCCCGTATCCATTTGTTTTTAAGGATAAAAAATTCATCGTCATATACAAAGCCGTTATAAAGGGTATTTAGAAATACTACCGAGGCGGCGATGATAAGTACGGAGATAATGATTATTTTCGAGTATGAGGTTTGCCTGATTCTATTCAACACCCGCCTTCCCGCACATTGACCTTTACTACCCATTTCAACATCATACCGTGGGCACTTTCGCAAAAGTCCTCTTACTCATGAGACCTTAGTGCCATGTAATTGCCTTGCCGATAAACTCAAACCTGAAAGTCCCATTATCTGCAGTAGTCAGTATTTGTGTTGACAGTTTGTCTTCCGGTTAAGCCCTGTCAGTT
>CAZSAY010000162.1:0-2478 GCA_964605225.1 uncultured Thermodesulfobacteriota bacterium
TCGCAGGGGTTGCAGTGGCCGAAGACGCCGCATGGCCGGTATATATCCTCAAGCTCGTATGTTGGGTCGGTAACATTACCCACGGCGGGCCTACCCTCGTAGAGGTCGCTGTGACAGCGGTATACGGAGCCGTCGGGGCCCATGATAAGCTCCGTGGTCTTGCATGATACGTCTTTTTCGAATTCCTTGTCGCATGCCCCGGGGTATCTGTAGGTGCCGTACATCGTGCCCCCGTATTCTCCGAGAAATTCCTTTTCCCTGAAATCTATGCCAAGCCCAACGCAGTACTCCTTTGCTTCCAGTATAAGCTTTGCCTGCTCCGGGTGCATTACGCCCCATATGCCGATACTGTAACCGGCCTTCTGCAGGATTAAAACTTTTTGGGCAAGGGATTTTAATTCCATGACCTGGGGGTGGTAGCTAACGCGTATTGATGCGTAGGGCGCGTCCCTTTTTATGCGGTCCGGGCTTACATTCTCCATGAAATCATCTACATCGAACTGGAGGTTTGTAAGGAGGTCTATATTAAGGTCGGCCCGTATGTTATTGATTATATGGTAGAAATCCTTATGAAGGCTCGGCTCTCCGCCCTGAAGGGTAAGGGGCAGGTCTGGTCTTGATTCTATGCGGTTAATGACTGATACCCATTGCTCTCCAGATAGAAGACCTTTGGTGGAACCGAGCTGGCCGAAACGATTAATGCAATAGCTGCATGTAAGGTTACACGAGAGGGTGAGAAAGGCCGCTATATAGTTGTAGTGCTCCGGTATCTTTATGGGACTCAGTCTTTCCAAAACAGGCTCCTAAAGTAGTTTTTTAATGGATGAATAGACCATCTTCGGCGTTATCTCAAACATGCAGGCCCTTTTTTGCACGCACCTTGTGCTGAGGCAGGGCATGCACTTGTATGTACCTTTGGGGAGCAGTTTTTCACCGTCTTTTATGTAAATCTCCCCTGATTTTGTGGGGCCGAAGAGGGCCACTATTTTTTTGCCGAGGGCATGGGCGATGTGAAGGCCCAAGCTGTCGTTTGTGACAAGCACACGTACGGAGTTTATCCACTCGATGTACTGCTCAAGGGAGCCAAGGCCTTCCTGCCAGGTGACGGTGTATTTATCACCTATTATGGCCTCAAGTTCTTTCCAGTACTCTGCGGGCCATGCCTTGAGGGGCCATTTATCTCCCACGTTATGATTAAAACCAACGTCAAACTTCTCCTTTGTCCTTGGTTTATACCCAAGCGTGGGTATCTCGCCCTGCCATTTTTCCCCTACCATGGAAAATAGGACCTCTTCCCAGTACTCGGGATGGGCTATTTTGTCCCTGGGGCTCGTGCATATCTCAAGGGCGTGCTGAGAGCCTGCGTATGCCCTGGCCGTGCCCGCGTCAGGGTCGAACCTGAAGCCGAAACGCCTCCATGCGTTAAGGGAGTCGGAGAGTGCGCAGATGCCGGCCACCTTCTCAAGGTTTATGATAGTATCGAAGCGCTCGCCCTTTAGCTGAAGCACCGTTGTAAGGTCATAGGGGAGAATCCTCCTGATGAGCTTATTGCCCTTAAGAAGGGCATAGGCCTTTTCCTCAACAAGCCATGTAACGCGGGCGTCCTTAAAGAGCGGTAAAAGCACGGTGCTTCTAAGAACGTCGCCGAGGCTGGTTTTACGCGATATCTCACCGACAAGGGTCTCGGAAAGACCGAGTTTTATGATAAGTACCTTTTCTTTAGCCATACTCAAGCCTCTTAGCTTCCAGGGTGATGATCAAGGGGAGCTTCAAGAGTTTTGAGGCCCTTGCCCGGCGACGTGAATTCCACGGCCCTTTTGTAAAGCCGTGACGGATCGAGGCCGATGCGGGCCATGGACCTTTTTTTGATTAAGTAGCCCGTTATGGAGTGCACACGCTTATTTAATACACCGTGATGGCGAAGAAAGATAACATCAAGGATTATATGAAAAATAAGCCCGAAAAATAGCGCCCTCAGGGCGCCTGACCTCAGAATAAGGGCCGTGGCGAATACAAGAGAGAGAAATTCTATTGTATGAAATATCTCCATATTCAAAAAGTTGGGGTCCTTCCACCACCTTTGCAGACAATCATGATAGCTGAACATCCTCTTTGGACTGAGGTCCTTCAGACCGTTATGATATAAAAAGTCAATGTAGTGGTCAATATCAATGAAGACCGAGGCCCCGAAAAACCAGAGGGTCTCAAGGCCTATGAAAGGGTAGAGGATAAGGGAGGCCGCGCCGCCGAGTATGCTGTGGTGCCGCAGGGTCATTTTTTTTGCTCCTTAATTGATACTAAATTTTCCCCTGAAAGGGCTATGTTCTGAAGCCAGGTGTTTAAATTGCCCCTGTTTTTCCCATCTAACTTTTTACAGCTTCGCCCGCTCACCCAATAAATTTCACACCCCCTGAATCATCCCCCTGACGTGGTCAAGTAAAAATGGACACGCTGTTAAGCGGCCATATGAACCTGCCG
>CAZSAY010000163.1:0-2478 GCA_964605225.1 uncultured Thermodesulfobacteriota bacterium
TTTCCTTTATGATAGAATTTTATAACACCTTTATACCGTTAAGGTTTTTAAAGGCAAACCCGAGCAGTTTTTCGGGCATTTTTTTTGTTGGTCGCTTTTCTGGTTTTTTAATATAGGCGCGTAGCTCAGTGGGAGAGCGCTACCTTGACACGGTAGAGGTCGGCGGTTCGAAACCGCCCGTGCCTACCATCTGTAACGGGTTTCGTCTGGTGTTTCTCCATTATTTCCGCTATGTTTCGCTATCGGGAATTTACCGGAAAAACAGGCGGAACTCTATCTTGAGAGATTAAAGAGATACTGATTGTGACGAAAATAATACTAAAAGACGGGGCCGCCCTTGAATGCGCCCCTCAAGTTACCTTTTTTGATGCCCTTAAGGCCCATGACAAGGGGCTATTGAAGAAGTGCGTGGCGGTGAAGGCGGGCGATATGCTCCTTGACCTCTCGGCTACGTCCGAGGCCGCCGGAGGCATTGACGAGTTGGAGCCCGTTATGCTTGATTCCCCGGAGGGTCTTGAGATATGCCGCCACTCCACGGCCCATGTCATGGCCCAGGCCGTTAAGGCCCTGTACCCCGAGGTCAAATTCGCCATAGGGCCCACCATAGAGCGTGGTTTTTATTACGACTTTGATGTGCCCGAGCCCTTTACGCCCGATGCCCTTAAGGCCATAGAAAAAAAGATGGCCGAGATTATACGGGAGAACGCCCCCTTCACCGTAACAACCCTCTCAAAAGACGCGGCCCTTGATCTCTTTAGGGCATCTAAAGAGGATTACAAGGTAGAGATAATAAATGACCTTCCCGCCGAAACGGTTACCCTATACAGCCAGTCCGATTTCACGGACCTCTGCAGAGGCCCTCATATACCCTCCACGGGGTATATAAAGGCCTTTAAGCTTACGGGTATAGCCGGGGCCTATTGGCGCGGCGATGAAAAACGCAAGATGCTTCAGCGCATATACGGCACGGCCTTTGCCGATAAAAAAGCCCTTAAAGACCATCTTAAACTAATGGAAGAGGCCAAAAAGCGCGACCACAGGCGTCTTGGAAAAGACCTTGACCTCTATTCCACAAGCCCCGACATTGGCGCTGGCCTTGTTTTATGGCACCCCAAGGGCTCGGTGGTAAGAGGGGTTATCGAGGACTTCTGGAGGGCCGAACACAGGGCCCAGGACTACGATATAATATATTCTCCCCACGTGGCGAGCATCGAGCTCTGGAAAACCTCGGGGCACTGGGACTTTTACCGCGAAAACCTCTTCTCTCCCATGGATGTGGAAGGTCAGGACTATATCGTAAAACCCATGAACTGTCCCTTTCACATACAGATATACAAGAGCCGCCTCCGTAGCTACCGCGATCTGCCCATAAGATACGCCGAGCTTGGCACCGTGTATCGCTACGAACGTTCAGGTGTCTTGCACGGCCTGCTCCGTGTCAGGGGCTTTACCCAGGACGATGCGCATATCTTCATGACGCAGGCGCAGATGGAGGAGGAGATAAAAGGGGTATTGAATTTTACCCTTTACATATTGCGGTCTTTCGGGTTTAATGAATTCGATATATACCTTAGCACAAGGCCCGATAAATATGTCGGGGACCTTGGTGACTGGGCCAACGCCGAGGCCGCCCTTGGAGGCGCCATGACAGCACTGGGGATAAAGTACACAATAGACCCCGGCGAAGGTGTATTTTACGGTCCGAAGATAGACATTAAGATTAAAGACGTCCTTGGAAGGAGCTGGCAGTGTTCTACCCTTCAGGTAGACTTCAACCTTCCAGAGCGCTTTGATGTTACGTACAGAGACAGCGGCGGAAACGAGACCCGTCCCATTATGCTCCACAGGGCCCTTATGGGCTCCCTTGAGAGGTTCATGGGCTGTCTCGTAGAGCACTATGGCGGCGCCTTTCCTCTATGGCTTGCACCGGTGCAGGTTCGCGTACTCTCCGTTACGGAACGAAATATTGAGTACTGCGCATCTGTACTTAAAGGCCTTAAAGACGCAGGCATAAGGGCCGAGCTTGATGATAGAGGCGAAAAGCTTGGCTTCAAGATTAGAGAGGGAGAGGTAGAAAAGATACCCTACCTCCTTGTCCTTGGAGATAGAGAAGAAGAAGAAGGCCTCGTAACGCCCCGTGCAAAGTGGAAGGGCGTTCTTGAATCCATGAATATTGACGGCTTTTTGGAAATGTTAAACAACGAAAATAAACCTCAGGGAGGGGCACTACTATAGCAAGGGACAGGACACGAACTAACAGTATGATAAAGGTCGCGCAGGTAAGGGTCGTAGACGTAGAGGGTAATCAACTTGGAATAATGCCTACCCCTGAGGCGCTTACTGTCGCCGAAGACGCAGGTCTTGACCTTGTAGAGGTAGCCCCGCAGGCAAAACCCCCTGTATGCCGTATTATGGATTACGGTAAATACAAGTACCAGATGAGCAAACGTGCCCGTGAGGCACGGAAAAAACAGACCG
>CAZSAY010000164.1:0-2465 GCA_964605225.1 uncultured Thermodesulfobacteriota bacterium
CCCTGACAAAAAGCTTGGCAAAGAAAACCAATAGGGGGTCGATACTGCCGCTAACATCTCCCGTGGCCACCCTTGGATACAAGGCTTTGCCCTGACAAAAGGCCTGGCAAAGAAAAACAGTAGGGGGGTCAATAGGGCCACTAACGTCCCCCTCAGCCGCCCTTGGATACTTCCATTGCCCCCTCAAAAAGCCTGGCAATAATAGCAGTAGGGAATCTGTGAGTAGGGCTCGCTTAATTCCCGAGAGGCATGGATAGATCAGACCCTTTCCAGAGGTTTAAGGGTGCGAATGCCTTTTGCCCTATCAATAATCCATCCCGCTACCTCTGCCTTTTTGGCCTCGGGCAGTCTTTCGGGCTCTGCCCCTGCCGTAATGATAGTTACCTCGTTAGTCCCGCTCTCCATGGCCGAGGGGCTATTGGCGGCCACCATATCAAGGTTTTTTTCCTTAAGTTTTTTTTCGGCGTTTTCAATTAGGTTATCTGTCTCAAGGGCAAAACCGATGAGTATCTGGCCGGGCCGTTTTTGCTCTCCCATTTTTTTCAGTATATCGGGGCTCATGCGGAGATTAAGGATCGGCGGGGTAGTCCCCTTTTTTATCTTCTTGTCAGATATTTGTGCAACATAAAAATCGCTTACAGCCGCCGTGGCCACGATGAGAGTTGCCTCCCCATAGGCTTCCATGGCGGCCTTGTCCATCTCCAGCGCAGAGGTTACCTTTGTGCGGCAAACGCCGCGCGGGCAGGGCAGGCACGTTGGCCCGCTTATTAGCCTTACCTCTGCGCCGCGTCTCTTTGCCTCAGCGGCTATGGCGTAGCCCATCACGGATGACGATGCGTTTGAGATAAACCTCACGGCGTCGATGTATTCGCGCGTAGGCCCTGCCGTAACAAGGACACGTTCTCCGGCGAGGTCTTTTTCCGTAAGGGCCTCTTCTATTGCCTCTAAGATGCGAGACGGCTCTGAGAGCCGGCCCATGCCGGAAGTACCGCAGGCAAGCTCTCCTGCCTCGGGACCTGCGAAGATATACCCAAAAGACTTGAGCTTTCTCACGTTTTCCTGCACTACTGCGTTTTCCCACATATTCGTATTCATGGAGGGGGCGATTAGCACCGGGGCCTTCGCGGCCATGGCAACAAGGCTTACGGGGCAGTCGGCTATGCCGGCGGCGATCTTGCCGATGATGTTCGCCGTTGCCGGGGCTATGACCACAAGGTCGGTCTTATCTCCAAGGTCGATATGGCGCACGTAACCCGCCCCACCGCTCTCACCATCCTTATCGGCGGAGTCGAAGACATCGGTAAAGACATCGCTACGGGCGAGTACGCCAAGGCTGAGGGCGGAGACAAACTTTTTTGCCGACCCCGTCATGACAGGTCTTACAGAGGCGCCCTCTTTTATAAGGAGGCGCGTGAGTTCAAGACCCTTGTACGCGGAGATGGCCCCTGTAAGGCAGAGCGTAATGGTTTTACCTCTAAGGCTCATGGTCTTAACCTTTTCATACTAATCCTGCGATAAAGAGATTGTGCTCCCTTTCTTCGCCTATGGTGGTGGCCGGGCCGTGCCCGGGGAGTACGCGCACATCGTCGTCAAGAGAGAGAAGACGGGTCTTGATGGAGTTCATGAGATCCTCTGCCGAGCCGCCCTCAAGGTCGGTCCTGCCTACGGAGCCAGCAAAGAGGGTGTCGCCGCTAAAGAGAAGGCCGTCATTTTTTATATAAAGGCATACGCCGCCTTTGGTGTGCCCCGGGGTATGCAGTATCTCCATTTTGATGGAACCCGCCTCAAGAGAGGCATTGTTTGTAAGAAAGAGGTCCGGTGCAGGTTGGGGTGGTGTCTTTATGCCGAAGATCTCGGCGTGTCCCGAGGCATCTCTAAGCAGATGCACATCGCCCTTATGTATGGCAAGGGGCACGGAGTAATGTTTTCGCAACTCGCCATCGGCTCCCACATGGTCGAAATGCCCATGGGTGTTTACAATGTACCGCACCTTGAGTCCAAGGGAGGTAACGGCGGCTTTAATGAGAGGGCCGCTGCCGCCGGGGTCGATTATAAAGGCATCAAGGGTCTCACTATCCCAGAGGATGTAGCAGTTGACCTCAAGGGGCCCCACCTGAAAGGTTTTTATCTCTGTTGCCATGTGTCTTTACTCCTTAATGTTGTTCTATCAAATGATTTTACGGAAATAAAGGTAAAAAAAACGCCCACAGGCGAAGTTTACTTTTATCCATAATCATAGTATACAATAATTCCATCCGAAAGAATATGGCCCGGTATAGCGTGGGGCCTTGTAGTATATTCAGTGGTAATGAGGCCGCCCCATATCGGTTTTCTTTGTCAGGCTCTTTGCCGGGACAAGGTTGTACCCAAGGGTGGCCACGGGTGATGTTTGTGGCGCATATCGACCCCTTATTGGTTTTCTTTGCCAAGCTTTCTTTTTTCCAAAAGAAAGCGGAAAGAAAGCG
>CAZSAY010000165.1:0-2449 GCA_964605225.1 uncultured Thermodesulfobacteriota bacterium
GTGGTAAAGCTCCTTAACGGCGGGCCCAATCAGGAGATGGGCGAGACCAGGCTCTATTGATATGAGAGGATTCATCGTAGCCGGCACTGGGAGTGATACCGGTAAGACAACAGTAACCCTGGGTCTCATGGAGGTCCTTAAAAGGGCGGGCCATCGTGTGCAGGCCTTCAAGGCGGGCCCTGATTACATCGACCCCGGCCACCACGCCCTGCTGTTGGGGCGGCCCTCATACAACCTTGACACATGGATGATGGGCCCTGAAGGCGTGCGCAGTACTTATCGCAGGCACTCAAGGGGAGGCGGTATCGCCGTTGTGGAAGGTGTAATGGGGCTCTTTGACGGTAAAGACGGTAAATCCGAGGAGGGCTCAACGGCGCACCTTGCAAAGGTTTTGAATCTACCTGTGCTCCTTGTTGTAGACGGGGCAAGGGCCGCGCGGAGCGTAGGGGCTACTGTGAAGGGTTTTTGCGAGTTCGATACCGGTCTCAATATCCGCTGGGTGGTCTTTAACAGGGTTTCCGGTGAGCGGCATTTTAATATACTAAGAGACGCCGTCAAAGGGGCTGTAAAGGTGCGCGTCCTTGGCTACATTCCCCGTGACAGGGCCCTTGCCATAAAGAGCCGTCATCTGGGGCTTGTAACAAGTAGCGATGTTGACAGGAGGGTTTGGCGTAGCGCCGTTAAAAGGACCGCAGATTACGCCGAGGCCTTTGTTGATATAAGGCCCCTTGTGGGCAGGGGTGGCGCTAAGAGAGTAACCCCCGCCGGAATTAAACTACAAAAAAAGACGCGAAGGGGAGATAAAAAAACCGTTATAGCCGTTGCGAAAGATAGCGCCTTTTCGTTTTATTATGAGGAGAACCTTGATATATTAAGAGGACTCGGAGCTGATATTCGTTTTTTCAGCCCCCTTAAGGATAAATCCTTGCCCGAGGGTACCTCCGGTGTCTACATAGGCGGCGGTTACCCCGAGCTCCATGGAGAAGAGCTTGGAAAAAACACCTCCATGAGGGCGGAGTTAAAGTGCGCGGCAAAACGCGGCATGCCCCTATTCGCCGAGTGCGGGGGGCTCATGTATCTCGGGAGGTCTTTAAAGGACCCTGCAGGTGATACCTATCCCATGACAGGGATATTTAACTGGGGTACAGAGATATTTACAAAGAGGCAGGCCCTCGGGTACCGTGACGTTGAAATTTTAAAGGGCTGTCCCTTTATGGAAGAGGGCCAATCCATACGGGGCCATGAGTTCCGCTATTCCGGGATGGCAGGTAGAGGCATTCGGGCGGGTAATGTCTTCAAGGCGACTCATCCCGCAACGGGGCGCTCCTTGCCAACAGGGGGATATGTCTTTAAAAACGTCCTTGCCACATACATACACGTTCATTTTGCGAGTAACCCCGCGTTCGCGCGCGGTTTTATGAATTTATCTCACACACAAAAGTCTTCCGGGGAGGGAAGTAGATGACACAGGTAGAAGCGGCTGTAAAGGGTATAATAACTGAAGAGATGAAGACCGTTGCCCGCGCTGAAGGGCTTACGGCAGAATACATAATGGAAAAGATAGCTCTGGGTCAGGTAGTAATCCCCAATAATACCGGACGCAGGGCGCGCCTCGTGGGCATAGGCGCGGGGCTTACTACAAAAGTAAACGCAAGCATCGGGACAAGCTCCGATATCGTGGACTGCGCGGAAGAGATGAAAAAGGCCCGCGCCGCCGAAGAAGCCGGGGCCGATACCATGATGGAGCTATCCGTTGGCGGAGACCTTGACGAGATTAGAAAAAAAGTCCTCTCGGCCACAAACCTCAGCGTCGGGAGCGTACCCCTTTATCAGGCCTTTAAAGAGGCCATTGAAAAATATCACGACCCCAATAAACTAACCGAGGAGCTCCTCTTTGATGTTATCGAGCGTCAATGCGCCGATGGAATCTCCTTCATGGCCATACACTGCGGCATAAACCGCATGACCGTTGAGAGGCTTAAAAAACAGGGCTACCGCTACGGAGGACTTGTCTCGCGGGGCGGCTCATATATGGTGGGGTGGATGATAAATAATGGCCGGGAAAATCCCCTCTATGAAAAATTTGACCGTGTCGTGGAGATACTTAAAAAATACGACTGCGTACTTAGCCTCGGTAACGGCCTGAGAGCAGGGGCCGTTCATGACAGCCTCGACCGCGCGCAGGTTCAGGAGATGCTCATCAACTGCGAGCTCGCCGGAATGGGCCGCGAGATGGGCTGTCAGACCATGTGCGAGGGCCCCGGCCACCTTCCCCTTGACGATATCGAGACAAATGTGAAACTCCAGAAGAGGATGAGCGGAGACGCGCCTTTTTATGTCCTCGGCCCGCTCGTAACTGACGTTGCCGCAGGTTACGACCATATCTCCGGAGCTATCGGGGCCGCCGAGGCCGCCCGTTACGGAGCGGACCTTATCTGCTACGTCACCC
>CAZSAY010000166.1:0-2382 GCA_964605225.1 uncultured Thermodesulfobacteriota bacterium
ACGGGCATCTCTATGTCAAGGGTTACAAGGTGGGGTCTGTGAAGGGCTATCATCTCAAGAGCCCTCTTGCCGTTAGAGGCAACTCCCACTACATCACACCCGTTGATTGAGTTGAAGACCCTTGAGAGAATCGACCTGTATGTGACTGAGTCGTCTATGATCAAAACTGTTATTCTCTTACCGCTCAAAACACACTCCTCTGAACAGTGGCCTGTCCCGTCTTATTCCAACCTCGCCATGGAACCAATTCATAACGCCATTTGCGCTTTTTTTAAATCGACGAGCATGTGGACTGCTCATTTAGTCAGCCTCTCTCAAGCGTTGCCCGCCGCCTGCATACCATCATCTTCCTCAAGGGAACAGAGCCACTCAGTACAGAGCAGGATAAGAAGCTCACGGCCATATTGAACTACGCCTGATACGTATGTGCCGGAAAGATGAGGCGGGGCGGGCTCGATATTATTATCATCAGCATCCACCACGTCTCCTATACCGCTTACAAGTAGGGCCAGTGTATCGGGAGCCGTGGAGATACCTGTCTCTTTGATCTCAGGACTAAGGTCTTCATCGGTTTTGAGGATAATGATGCGCGACTCTGCCGAGAGCGGAACGGGTGTTATGCGCAGACATCTGCCAAGGTTCAGCACAGTAACTATTTGCCCGCGCAGGTTCAGAAGCCCCTCTATCCGCTCGTCGGCCCCCTGTATGGGTGTAATGGCGAAAAAGCGGCTTATCTCCCTTACCGTAAGAATGGGTATCCCGTAAAGTGCCCTGTCAATATAAAAAGTAGCGTATTGCATCACCTGCTCCTTATAAGAGAAAGTCTTTTGAAACAGTATCAGGCCACTCTGGCGTAACCCTTCTTTTTAAAGAACTTCTTGTACCGCATATCCGTCCCCATTATGTGCTTGGAGAGCCAGCCCTTGAGAAAACTCATGAGCTTGAGGTCAACCTCCGCCGCTCCGGAATCAAAATCCTTCTTAAAGGCAAGCACCTCGTTCACGAGATCGGTATGTTTTTCATGGTGGTCCGAGTAACCCTCATAACCGGTCTTTTTCATGAGCTCCTCTTCCTCGCCAAAGTGCTTGGCCGTATAATCGATTAACTCGGCAAGGATATCTCCCATCCTCTCCTTTTCGGAACCCATGGCCATGGCCTCGTGGACATCGTTGATAAGGGCAAAGAGGCGTTTGTGCTGAATGTCGAAGGCATCCACACCTACGCTGTAACGGTTGTTCCATGCGATGAAGGGTTTAATTCCGGCCCTGCCCTCTCTGGGCGCGCCTTTTCTGGCCTGTCCGTGGTCACCCCTCTCAGCTCCATAACTTTCGTCATCTACGATGAACCGTCCCACAAGGTCGTTGAGGCTTCCCGTTACAGTAGAGAGGTCGTCAATGCTCCGGTGAACTTCTTTTACAGAGTCAAGGGTGTTCAGGGATGCATCTTCAACTATCTCTATGCCTCCAGACACGTCCTTTACCCGCGACGCGGCTTCCTGCACATTGTTGGATATATTTGTCACCACTTCAGACAGCTCTGCCGTGTTCTTTGCAACCTCTTCGGCGCCAAGGGCCGCCTCCTCTATGTTTTGCGTCACCGCCTCCATGTCCGTTACGGTCTGCACAGTGGTCTTGGATATCTCGTTGGTCGTGGCGTCCTGCTCTTCCACGGAGGCCGCTATGGAGGTGTTTATCTCGTTTATGTCGTTTATAGTGGCCGCTACCTTGTCAATGGCCTCAACGGCAACCTTTGTGTTGGACTGCATCTCCTCTATCTGCTTCACAACCTCTTTTGTGGCGTCGGCGGTCTGTCTCGCAAGCTCCTTGACCTCGTTGGCAACAACGGCAAAACCCTTGCCCGCCTCACCGGCGCTCGCCGCCTCGATGGTGGCGTTAAGGGCAAGAAGGTTCGTGCGGTCAGCTATGTCGTTTATTACCTCAATTACCTTGCCAACGGTCTCGGCGCTTGCGCTAAGATCTTTCATCAGTACCTCGGCCTCGCCGGCCTTCTCCGTGGCGTCCATGCTGATGCCCGCCGCCGTGGAGGTGTTCTTCGTAATCTCGCTTACAGTGGAACTCATCTCCTCTATGGCCGCGGCAACGGTGTGAATGTTGGAGAGGATGTCTTTTGTAGTAGAGGCCGCCTCCACTATCTTGTTGCTTACCTCTTCCGTGGCCGCGGATACGTTTGTTACATTGGCCGAGGCTACACCGGCGGCGCTCGCAACGGTCTCTACATTGGCCGCCACATCGCCGGAGGTGGCGGCAACGCTCTTCGCGTTAGATGACATACTGCCCGTGTCTATCTCCATCTGCGACGAGGCCGCGTAGAGGTTCTGCGAGTGCTCGGCCAGAGTCCCGGCGTTTTCCTTTATATCGCCTA
>CAZSAY010000167.1:0-2371 GCA_964605225.1 uncultured Thermodesulfobacteriota bacterium
ACCATAAACCTCGATACAATCGGGCAGATGTCCTGCAACCCCGCCATAGGCGGCGTTGCCAAGGGGCACCTTGTGAGGGAGATAGACGCCCTTGGCGGAGAGATGGCGCGGGCCATAGATGAGACGGCCATTCAGTTCAGGACGCTTAACCAGAGCAAGGGCCCGGCCGTAAGGTCAACGCGGGCCCAGGCGGACCGCAGGGCCTACAGGATCCGCATGAAGGATGTTATTGAAAGGGCGGAGAATATCCACCTGAGGCAAGGCCTCGTGGAAGGCCTCATTACAGTGCCGGATAAAGACGGCGGAGAGATGATAAAAGGGCTAACCCTTGATACAGGCGAGGACTTTTACGCGCCCGTTGTAATCATAACGGCGGGTACCTTCATGGGCGGGCTCATGCATATCGGCGATAGACGCTTTCCCGGGGGCAGGGCAGGTGACGGCGTAAGCCGGGGGCTCTCGGCCTCGCTGAAGGGACTGGGGCTACGCCTTGGGCGAATGAAGACGGGTACCTGCCCGAGGCTTGACAAGAGGAGCATAGATTTTTCGCTTGTGGAGGAGCAACCCCTGCAGGGACCGCGAGAGTTCAACCCTTTTTCCTTTTCTTCGCCACCCTTTACAAGGGAACAGATGCCATGTTTTATCACCTATACAAATGAGTCAACCCATGAGATTATAAGGAATAACCTCGATAAATCACCTCTTTTCAGCGGGGCCATTGAGGGCACGGGCCCGAGATACTGCCCTTCAATAGAGGATAAGGTGGTTAAGTTTCCAGAGAGGCGTCGGCATCAGGTCTTTTTAGAGCCAGAGGGGCCTTATACCAACGAGCTCTATCCCAACGGGCTCTCCACATCACTACCCATAGAGGTTCAGAAAGAATTTTTAAAAACCATACCCGGCCTCGCCAACGTTGAGGTTCTGCGGCCGGGTTATGCCGTTGAGTACGACTATGTAGATCCCCGGGATCTGAAATTGAGCCTTGAGACAGAGGCTGTAAAGGGACTTTTTCTTGCCGGTCAGATAAACGGCACATCAGGTTACGAAGAGGCCGCGGCGCAGGGGCTTATGGCGGGGATAAACGCGGCCCTTAAGCTTGAGGGCCGCCCTGCCCTTATCCTTGACCGCTCGGAGGCCTATATAGGCGTTATGATTGACGATATCGTAACACGCGGCACAACAGAGCCTTACAGGCTCTTCACCTCACGGGCTGAGTACAGGCTTCTTCTTCGTGAAGACAACGCGGAGTTAAGGCTGAGGGAAAAGGGGTTTCATGCGGGACTTGTAAAAAAGGATGTCTATGAGGCCTTTCTTGAGAAAAAAAAGGTACTTGCAAGGATAAGAGATCTTTTAAGCAATACCCGCGTAAGCCCTGCCGAGGCCACGGCCATGGCCAAAGGAGATATAAAAAATTCTCTCACATTAAAAGAGCTACTCCGCCGTCCCGAGGTCACATTACAGGATATTATGCAAGGCCGCGAGGAGGAGATGGCCTGCAACGGCGCCCTTGCCCGAATCATAGAGACGGAGATAAAATATGAGGGTTATATAAAGAGGCAGGCCACGGAGGCCCGGCAGTTCAGGAAGGCCGAGGCCCTGGCCATCCCCGCGGACATCTCCTACGAAGAGGTCTACGGTCTCTCCAGCGAGGGGCAAGAAAAGCTCACGCGCCTTCGCCCCGCATCAATCGGGCAGGCCGGGCGCATTCCCGGCGTCACCCCGGCGGCCATCTCGGCCATTTTAATACATATGAAAAAGCGGGGCCTTTTTAAATGACCCTCTCTACGATGAAGGATGAGAAGGGGCTTGAAGAAGAACTCCGTGAAGGGGCAGGGGCTCTTGGTATTACTCTGAATGAGCCTGCCGTTAAAAAGTTCATGCTTTACCTCGCGGAGCTAAGAAAGTGGGGGGCAAAGATGAACCTCACGGCCCGTGCCGATGAGCACGAGGTGATATCAAGGCATTTTTTAGACAGCCTCACGCTTTTACCCACATTACAGGCCTTAAGGTGCGAAAAAATCCTTGATATGGGCTCTGGAGCGGGTTTTCCGGGGTTACCCCTCAAGATAGCGGCCCCTGAGCTTGATATAACCCTTATGGACGCGCGGGAAAAGCGCGTCTTTTTTTTAAGGCACCTCATACGTTCTCTTGGTTTATCAGAGCGCATCTCGGCCATTAAGGGCCGCGCAGAAATCATTCCCCCGGGTTTTGCCGGCGCTTTCGATTGCGTCACGGCGCGTGCATTTGCCCCGCTAAGCTCATTGGTGCCCCTTGCCATGCCCTACCTAATGGAGGGCGGTTTTATCATCGCCATGAAAGGACCCACGGCCCCCGGTGAGCTAAAAGGCCTTGATATAAAGGGCCTTGGGGA
>CAZSAY010000168.1:0-2352 GCA_964605225.1 uncultured Thermodesulfobacteriota bacterium
TTTGTGCGAATCTTCAGATCCTTCAGGGTATTAATAGTCATTAAACTCTCCTTTTATCTGTGTATATGTTGTTTGCCGTAAAGAGACTACAGCCCTTTCATGAATTTATACCGTCTCTCTTAGGGGGCGCTACCCACGCCCTTTCGAGGTTATGGCTTCGAAGGCCCTTTTGGTTACGCTCTCACCTACTGTATTATTATCGTAAGTGTTTCTAATTTCTTTAGTGAATCTGTGATTATTGGGGATGATAGCGAAAATACGGAGATGTGGTTTTTTCTTAAAGCAGTGGATTATAGACAGGGGTGTTTGGTGCGGTCTTATGATTTAAGAGAGCCCCCCGCCCAAGAAAGTCGAGGAGACGGCGGGTTGGGAAAAGAAGGGTCGGTTGGAAAGGTAGAGGGATATTAGTATTATATCGTATGTTTTTTGGAGTTTTGAGCAGAACCCGTGGGCTTCAGAGCGCACTAAACTCCCAAAAAAAGAAGGTGGAGGATAATCGCCATGCCTCTTCTACCCCCCTTTTTTTTTGCCGGGTTTACCAGTTTTCGCCAAGGAGTTCAAAGTGGGCTCGTGGGTGAAGGCACGCCGGACAGGTCTCCGGGGCCTCGGGACCCTCGTGTAAGAAACCGCAGTTGCGGCAACGCCAGACCACGGTTCCGTCTTTTTTGAAGACGCGGTCTTCATCTATATTTTTAGCAAGGTCAAGGTAGCGTTTTTCGTTCTGACGCTCGGCAACACATATGGCCTCGAACATCTTCGCGATATCAATAAAGCCTTCCTCCCGGGCGGTCTTTGCAAAAGAGGGGTAAAGTTCTGTCCACTCGTATCTCTCTCCGGCGGCCCCGGCCTTACTACCCTTAAAAAATTTCCAGAAGGCCATTGATACAGGCTTCATAGTAAGACCGTGGACCCCTCCGGCCATAGACGACTCGCCCATAACCCCGGCGGAGTTTGCAAAGGCCCTCGCCCCCGTAATACTCCGTACACCCTTTAAACTTATATTCAAAATTTGATGCGCCATGGCTTGACAGGGCGTTTTTTTAATGCTTTTGTTAATCTATAGAGTCCTTATATATAGATTATAACCCTGGGAAAGGTGCGAGGTTTTTTCGGGAGGGCCCCCGGGGTATACGCTCAAGTTATGCGCTTTAATGGCTTATTAATTAATAGGAGGATAATATGTCCCTTCAAGATGAAATTATGAAGATGCAAAAAGAGATGATGCCCAATATCCACGAAGAGGCCATGAAGACCATGATGGCCGCTACGGAAAAGCTCGTAAAGAGCGGCATAGCTAAAGGGGCGAAGAAGACGGGAGATATGGCGCCGGTGTTTTCCCTCTTGAATACTAATGGGGAGGAGGTCTCTTCAGAGAGGCTCCTTGGCGACGGCCCCCTTGTAATAGATTTTTACCGCGGCACGTGGTGCCCCTACTGCAGCCTTGAGTTAATCGCCTTTGAAGGCTCTTATGAGAGGATAAGAGAGCTTGGCGCCAGCCTTGTGGCCATCTCGCCTAACAGGAGGGAAAAGACCGTTGAGGCGGCGGAAAAAAACTCCTTTTCTTTTGATCTATTGAGTGACAGGGGAAACAATGTGGCAAGGCAGTTCGGCCTTGTATTTACCCTTGCCGAGGAACTTCGCCCCATATACAGTAGCTTCGGCATAGATCTCGTGGATTTTGACGGAAATGACAGCTATGAACTGCCCATTCCGGCAACCTATCTCATAAAAGAGGATGGCGCGATAGCCGCCTCATTTGTAGACGCCGATTACACAAAGCGTATGGATCCGGCGGAGATAGTAGATGCCCTTCGGGAAATGAAGGACTGATATTACAAAAAAGTTTATTATTAGAGAGGTGAACTAATGGCGGTAGATATCTTTTCGCCTATTGAGGTGGGCCCTTATACCCTGCCCAACCGTATATTCATGGCCCCCATGACGAGAAACAGGGCACCCGATAACATTGCCAACGAACTAATGGCCCGGTACTATGTTCAGCGTTCAGGCGCAGGGCTTATTGTCTCCGAGGGCTCACAGATTTCCCCTCAGGCCGTGGGTTATCCCGCAACGCCGGGCATATTCAACGAGGCGCAGACCACGGGCTGGTCCCTTGTCACAGAGGCGGTGCATGAGAAGGGAGGTCATATTTTTCTTCAGCTCTGGCATACGGGAAGGGTCTCTCACCCCGACTACCACGGCGGTAAATTGCCTGTTGCCCCATCGGCAATAGCGATGGGTGGAGAGGCGCCAACCCTTGAGGGAATGAAACCATATATCACCCCCCGTGCCCTTGAGACCGACGAGATACCCGCCATTATAGAGGACTACGCAAGGGCCGCGCGTAACGCC
>CAZSAY010000169.1:0-2347 GCA_964605225.1 uncultured Thermodesulfobacteriota bacterium
GGATAGCCGATTACCCTTTTACCACACTTACCCCGAAGCTCGGCGTAGTCAAGCGTAGTAACTTTTCAGAGTTCGTAATAGTGGATATACCGGGCCTTGTCGAGGGCGCTCACAGCGGAAAGGGCCTTGGAATACGCTTTTTAAAACACGTGGAACGGACGAGTTTTCTCATCCATCTTCTTGACCTTTCGCCATTTACGGGAAGGAACCCCGTTGAGGATTACGAGATGATAAATAAGGAGCTCGCCTCCTTTCAAAAGGCGCTTTCCATGCGGCCTCAGGTCGTAGTGCTCAACAAGACGGACATAACGGAGACAGGGGAGCGTGAGAAGGAACTCTTGAGTTTTTTCTCTTCTTCAGGTATAAAGGTCTTTTCCATATCAGCGGTAACGGGCAAGGGTATAGAGGCACTTATGAACTTCGTAGCCGAAGAGCTTGACAGGCTTAAGAGGTCTGATGCCGTTGGATAAGATATTGTAGAGGGTTTTTCCCATGGGCGCCAAATCCACGATCACGAAGAAAAAGCTTATTAAGGACGCGAGACGGATCGTCTTGAAGATAGGTAGTGCCGTGCTTGCCGGGAAAAGGGATATCTTCACGAGGATTGCAGGGGATGTGGCCTCCCTTAAGTCCGAAGGCAGGGAAGTTGTCATCGTTACCAGCGGCGCTGTTGCCCTTGGCATGAAGGCCCTTGAGCTATCGGACAGACCCTCCACCATACCTGAGACGCAGGCCGTTGCCTCGGCGGGTCAGCTGAACCTCATGTTCAACTACAAGAAGGCCTTCTCAGACGCGAAACTCCTTATGGGGCAGGTCCTTCTCACCCATGATGATTTTCGGGACCGTAAGAGGTTTTTAAACGCCCGAAACACCGTGCTTACACTCCTGGGCATGGGCATAGTTCCCGTAATCAACGAAAATGACGCCGTTGCCACTGAAGAGATAAAGCTTGGCGACAACGACGAGCTGTCGGCCCTTGTGACAAACCTTGTGAACGCCGATATGCTGATAATATTAACTGATATTGACGGCCTCTATGATAAGGATCCAAGGCTAAGCTCCGATGCCGTAAGGATACCCCTTGTCACCGATGTAGAGGAGCTTTGTACCGATGCGACCTGCAAAGGGCCCGGTCCCCTTGGTTCCGGAGGCATGAGGACCAAGACGGCCGCGGCAAAGATGGCGGCGCACTTCGGCGTTGCCACAGTAGTTGCCAGCGGTCTTCTTGACGATGTTATCTCCAACATTTTTACGGGAGGCTCAGAAGGAACGTTTTTTATGCCCGCCGAGCGCAGGCTAACGAGCAGAAAACACTGGATAGCCTTTTCCTCACGCCCAACAGGGAGGGTTACCGTGGACGAGGGCGCGAGAAAGGCCCTCCTTGAAGGTAAAAAGAGCCTTCTCCCTTCGGGGATAATTGACGTAGACGGCGCCTTTGAGACGGGCGAGGTAATTCACTGCGTGGATGCAGAGGGCATGGAGTTCGCCAGAGGGCTCACCAATTACAGCTCTGATGAGATAGAGCGCATAAAGGGTTTCAATAGCCGGGAGATTGAAGAAAAACTGGGCTATAAGGTCTATGATGAGGTGATCCACAGGGATAACCTTGTGGTGCTTTAAGATTTCTAATAGAGGGGGTTGCGTAATATGAGTATCGCCGAGGAGATTACGGAGCTTGGAAAGAGGGCAAGAGAGGCGGGCCGCCTTGTGGCGAGGCTTGGTACAAAGGTAAAAAACTCGGCCCTTGCCGCCATGGCCGATGGGATTGAAAAAAACGCCGCCTTTCTTCAGGCCGAGAACGAAAAAGACCTTACAGCGGGAAGGGAAAAAGGGCTTTCCGGGGCCATGATAGACAGGCTTCGCCTCTCCGATAAGGTCCTGGCCTCCATGGCCGGGGGGCTTCGCGAGGTCGCGGCCCTGCCGGACCCCGTGGGAGAGGTCACGGGGATGTGGAAGAGGCCCAACGGGCTTCTTGTTGGAAAACAGCGTATACCCCTTGGAGTTATAGGCATAATATACGAATCCCGCCCCAATGTTACGAGCGACGCCGCGGCCCTGTGCCTTAAGGCCGGTAACGCCGTGGTGCTTCGAGGCGGCTCCGAGGCCATACACTCTAACATGGCCGTGGCAAAGATACTCCATGAGGCCTGCGTCCTTACAGGGGTGCCGGAGGCGGCTATTCAGGTGGTTTCCACAACTGATAGAGAGGCCGTCCTGGCCATGCTGAAACTCGAAGAATATATAGATGTCATAATTCCCCGAGGCGGCGAGGGGCTCATACGTTTTGTCGTTGAGAACGCGAAGATGCCCGTTATAAAACACTACCACGGGGTCTGCCATGTCTATG
>CAZSAY010000170.1:0-2283 GCA_964605225.1 uncultured Thermodesulfobacteriota bacterium
CCTCGCAGAGGGCCTTTATTATCGTCAACTCCGGGGATGGTTCGAGGACTATTCTCTGGCAGCGCCCGACGGTTGCGGAGCTCGCCGCAGAGGAGGTAAAGGGCGAGTGGCTTAAGGGGGCGGATTTTGTGCTCCTTGACGGCCTTATGGAAGAGGCCTCGTTAAGGATGAGCGAAATTGCCGCTGAAAAAGGAGTACCCCTTGTATGCGATGCGGGTTCGCCTCGTCCCGGAGTACTGCGGCTCCTTCCAAAGGTCGATTACATCGTGGCCTCAGAAAAATTTTCCGCCTATTTTTCTCCCAATCCCCATGAGGCCCTCTCTAAAATAGCAACCTTTGGCGCAAAGGCCGTCACCGTAACCCTTGGCAAGGGAGGCTCGGTTTCGTGGCATGAGGGAGGGGTCTTTTCCACCCCTGCCTTTAAGGTAAGGGCCGTTGATACCACGGGGGCAGGCGACGTCTTTCACGGCGGGTATATATTCGGGCTGAAAAAGGGCTGGCCCCTTCAGCGGGTTGTAAAGTTCGCCTCTGCCTTCGCGGCCCTTAAGTGCCTTGCCCCGGGGGGGAGAAGCGGTATCCCCACACTTGCCGAGACCATGAGATTTATCGAGAGATACGAGACGCCTTGAGTTGGGAGAGGCGGCTAGCCTCTTATAAAACAGCGATGTAAGCCACCATACTTACGCCCCTTCATCGTGGTGTTATATTGCAGACGTAATAATGGTGAAGGGTAGTTAATAAAACAAATAGGTCAAGGAGCATTATGGAAAAGTATGACCTTGTAATCATAGGCGGAGGTGTCGGCGGGCTTGTAAGCGCCAGCGGCGCGGCTCAGCTTGGCGCGAGGGTGGCCCTTGTGGAGAAAGAAAAAAGCCTTGGCGGCGATTGCCTCCACTGGGGGTGCGTGCCCACAAAGCGGCTTGTCCACTCGGCCAAGGTCGCAATGATGGCGCGCCGCGCAGGAGAGTTCGGCGTAAAATGCGGCCCCGTTACCGTGGATTTTCCCGCTGTCATGGCCGCCATGAAGGGTGTGCAGGAAAAGATCGCCTGCAACGACGACCCCGAGCGTTTCAGGAAGATGGGCGTTGATGTTATCTTCGGTAACGGCTCCTTTGAGGACGACCATACCTTTAAGGTAGATGGGCGAAGGCTTATGGGCAAGAAGTTTATCATAGCCACGGGCTCAAGCCCGGCGGTACTGCCCATACCGGGCCTTCAAGAGGTAGGGGCACTTACAAATATTACGGCCCTGGGGCTTACAAGCCTCCCGGCGAGCATTATCATCCTCGGCGCCGGCCCCATAGGCATAGAGTTCGCCCAGGTCTTCAGCAGGCTCGGCTCAAAGGTCACCATACTTGAAAAAAAAGGACAGATACTGCCCCGTGAGGATAAGGAACTCTCCGAGGCCCTTCACGCCATTCTTGAAGCAGAGGGCATCAAGATAGTGACCTGCAAGGGCTTTAAAGAGATAAAAGGCAATGGGAAGGTAAAGGCCGTAGTAGCCTCCCTTGAGAGCGGTGAGAAGACCTATGAGGCCGAGGAGATAATGAGCGCCATAGGCAGGAGCCCCAACGTCGGGGGGCTTGGCCTTGAATCCGCGGGCGTGGAGTATGAGGCGCGAAAGGGCATAAAGTCAGGGCCGTCCCTGAAGACTACGCAGGGCCATATCTATGCCTGCGGAGATGTGACGGGGCCATATAAATTTACGCACATGGCCGAGTATCAGGCAGGTCTTGTCGTATCAAACGCCCTCTTTCCCATTGTAAATAGAAAGGTCGATTACAGGGTCGTGCCATGGGTGACCTTTGCCGACCCCGAGCTTGCCAGAGTGGGGCTCACAGAGGCCGAGGCGCGCGCGAAGTACGATAAGGTCTCTGTCTACCGTCAGGCCTTTGCCGATGTGGACAGGGCCTTTATCGAGGGCGAGGGCAAGGGGCTTATAAAAATTGTTGTGGATAAAAAGAAACAGATTCTCGGCGCCCATATCCTCGGCCCCGGGGCAGGGGAGCTTATACACGAGTATGTCGTCGCCATGAAGGCGAAACTGCCCATAACCGCTATCTCGGGGACCATACACGTATATCCCACGGTAGCTCAGGGGCTGAAACGCGCCTGCGACGCCTATTACACGGAGAAACTCTTCTCGGGTTGGTTCCCGAAATTTTCACGCTGGCTTATCAGGAGAGGCTCCTGAGGAGGTCTTCTTTTGATTAAAAGAAGACCTCTTGAAAGACCTTCCGCTTTCTTTTGGAAAAAAGAAAGCTTGGCAAAGAAAACCAATAG
>CAZSAY010000171.1:0-2271 GCA_964605225.1 uncultured Thermodesulfobacteriota bacterium
GTCTTATGATATAAATGGTAACCTTTGATTTTGAAGCTAAATCTTACTAAAACCCTACCTGCGTGTCAAGGCTTTTTAGTCTGTTTTTTTTTAATTTTGAAGGAGCTCGTTGTTTTTATCACAAGGCAGGGCAGGCTTGCATGAAATGCGCGGTGAGGGGCAGTGCCGTTGCGGGGTGATCGCAGGATTTTCTTATGATTCAAGAGGTTAATATGACCATTGAGACACCGGCCACGTGACGCCTCCACCGTTGATATTTTCCGGCATATGGGTAGAGGCGCGGAGGACAATTTTCAAGAGGAGGGCATTAAAGTGTGTATGAAAGATAGAAGGGGTTTTTCTTCGGCCCCGGAGGCGCCGCCAAGAGCAGAGGGAGGCCTTTAAAACGCACGATAGCCCAGCAGAGGCACTGCCGCGGCTCATGAAGTCCTCCAATTGCAACGGGCAGAGGAACTTACTTTTCCTCTTTCAGCGTGGTTTCCATCTCCGTGGCGCGTTCACTACCCACGGCGATTCTTTCCCTGAACTCATAAAAACCGTCTTTTCTCAAAATAAGGTTGTATATGCCGGGTTTTAACTTAAGCGTCATTGGGCTGAGTCCGTAATAGACGCCGTTAATGTATACTTTGGTGCGCACAGGGACCGTCTTCACGATGAGCCTCCCGGTCTCCGGCAGGTGCCCTTCGTATCCATCATTACCATTACCGTTGTGGTTGCCTTTGCCTGCGCGGCCCATTTTTTCAATACCCGGCCTGGCCCTTTCAATTGTCTTTCGGAATACATTTGAGAGCGTCCCGGATATATACCTCGAAACCCTCGCCCTTGAATCTCCAAAGACCCCGGCGTATCTTGAATTTTTCTCTTTTGTAAGGCCGGACCATATTATGGCGGCGCTCTCCTTATCCCTGAACTCGGCGTAGACCTGTATCTCAATATTATCCTTTGCTCCGATGTCAAGTCTGAACTCGCGTATCTCGCCTCTGAGAATTATCCCGGAAAATGACGATTTTACCTTGTCCGTGGATACTACGGTATAGCCTTCTGCGGCGAGATATTTTTTAAACCCCTCTGTAACCAGCGCGGCCGGGGAGGTGGATAGTATGAGCCTTGATCCGTACATGTCCTGTACGGTAGCGTCTATGGAGCCGATCTCCAGGGGGTCTGCGCCCTGAGCTACTTCTGGCCGTTTATCGGTAAATGGTCTGATGAGTATGGGTACGGAGCGAGAGAGCGAAGTCTTTTCTGCACCGGAGACAGGGTTGTAATCTACCTTTAGGGGTCTTGCCAGGGGGTTGGCGCACCCGGATAGAAGTCCTATGAACAGGAGAGAGAGGAGGAGGGGAATCAACGTACGTGATGAGGTCTTTTTGCGCATTTGGGATATAGCCCCTGCCCTAAGATACCGCAGGGGGTGGCCGTGGGTTAAGCTCCCATTCTCCACCTCCCCGCGGTTATGATAAAGTGGCATTAATTCCAGTATCTCTGCCGTTAAAATGCGGCGAATATCATGGCGGTTGTAAGCTGGTCACCGTCCTTTAGTTCGTTGTTTGCCGGCACATTGAAAAAGTCTCCGGAGTTAAGCGTGTGGTTGACCTGGAGCTCGACGTTCTGCGTTACAAGGAAGGTAACGCCAAGGGTAACGGCGCTCTGCTCGCTTGGACCCTTGGCCCCTGTATTGCCGGAGCGATACGCGGCGGCGAGGGTGACCCTGTGGGGAAGTACGCCAAGCTCGGCGAGTATGGACCAGGCCCTCTTGTCTCCAATGTTCGTGTTGAAGATATTAACGGGGTCGTCAGCTGTTGTGCCCGGCGCCTCGGCATAAGAGAGGTAGACGCCAAGGGGCATCGTTACTACCATTCCCTGAGCCTGTGCGTCTACGGCCCAGCCGTTGGCCTTTTCCCTTGTACCGTCTCCGAGTTTTGTCGTTCCCAGCCAGACTTGGCCTCCCGCGGCAAGGTCCCATCCCCCGAAGTTATGCGTGCCCACGAGACGCAGGTAATGGAGGAAGGGCCCTGAATCGGAGGCGCCTGTCTCCGGTTGCCATGCTGTGTAATTTATATAACCCGTGTTGTGATATCCAACAA
This sequence comes from uncultured Thermodesulfobacteriota bacterium, assembly GCA_964605225.1. Lineage (GTDB taxonomy): Bacteria > Desulfobacterota > GWC2-55-46 > GWC2-55-46 > JADFVP01 > JAJRZX01. The sequence goes on from CAZSAY010000171.1 coordinate 2,085, forward strand.
AGGCAAAGCCCTGCGCCGCACTCTGTAGCCCCACGAACTGAATGGCCGATATGCCTTTTCTGTGTTCAAGGACGCGGATATTTCTTACGGCCCCTGTGTTAAGGAGCTCAAAGGCGAATTGAGGGCCCAGGCCGTCTGTCGTGAAGGGTGTGATTGAGGCGTGCACTCCCTTTATATCCATGCCAAT
>CAZSAY010000172.1:0-2222 GCA_964605225.1 uncultured Thermodesulfobacteriota bacterium
CACAGGCTCCGTCTGGGATTTTTCCCCTCACAAAAGGCCGCGGAGAGTAAGCTTGCCGTCATGAAGGTCCGGTTTCTTCACGCCTGGATAGCCAAGGTAACGAGAGAGGAGAGGAACGCCTCGGAGGCCCTTGTAGTGAGACCCTATGCAGGGGTAAGCGGCCCGGCGGTGAAGGTAAAACAAAAGGGGCCATGGGCCGTGACGCTCTTTCTTTCGTCTCGCTCAGTGAAGTCGAAGGACATCCCGAACCTCGCACTCTTTGGTAAATACCACCTCTACAGCCTTTTCTACAAGGGCAAAACACAGTCGTGGCATATCCTGCGTATGGGTTTTTTCCCATCGAAAGATGCCGCCGCAAAGGTACGCAGTTCCCTTATCACCACATTTCCGCAGGCCATGGTGACGAGGGTATCCATGGGTGAGAAGAAAAGAGCGATAAAAAATAGTATCAAACCAGGGGGCTCCTCAAAGGGCGCGCCTGTGAGAAGGAAGAAGATAACCCTCTCGGAAAAGACATCCAGTCGTGTTGCCGGTATGCTTAAGGCCGCGAAAAAGGCCCTGACGAGTGGTAAGAATAAAGAGGCCAAAAAGCTTCTCTCAAAGATCCTCAAGTATCCCGAAAATAAGTACAGCCCCGAGGCCCTCGAACTCCTTGGGCTTGCCTATGAGAGGATCGGCCAGGGTGAAAAGGCCCGGGATATATACAAGGAGTACATGATATTTTACCCCGAGGGCGAGGGTGGGGTGCGAGTGGGACAGCGTCTGGCCGGGTTGGAGACGGCGCGGGAAATGCCGAGAAAAAGACTTACGCGCAGGAGAGAGACGAGAGAGGTAAAAGAACTATACGGTACGCTCTCCCAGTTCTATAACCGCGATGCGAGTTATACGGACATCGGGGGTAGTGTCCTTAACCGCTCATCGCTCTCAACAGACCTTGATGTAACCTACAGGAGACGCACCGCGGACTATGAACTGCGTTCCGTCTTCATCGGCGGCTACGAGTATGACTTTTTAAATAGCAGTGAGGCCCGGGTAAGCCGTATGTATCTTGATATCGTGGACCGTAACAGGGATATCTCCGGACGGGTGGGACGGCAGTGGTACAGCACAGGAGGCGTCCTTGGCCGCTTTGATGGAGGACTGCTGAGCTACTCCAGGATTCCCAGGGTAAAGTTCAACTTTGTCGCCGGCTTTCCGGCGGAGTCGAGCACTCTAACGAGCGTTAATACAGATAAGAATTTTTTCGGGCTCAACGCGGATATTGGAACCTTATGGAAACGTTGGGACTTTAACGTCTTTGCCATTAATCAGCGCGTGGACGGCATAACGGACCGCAGGGCCGTAGGCGGAGAGGCGCGTTACAACTACTCAAAGGGTTCTTATTTTTCCCTCTTAGATTATGATACGTCTTTTGACAGGCTAAATACCTTTCTCTTTGTGGGCAACTGGATACTCGAGGGCAACAGAACGGTGAACCTTTCCATGGATTACAGGCAGACCCCCTCGCTAAGCACAAGCAACGCCCTTATCGGAGAGGACGTAAATTCTATTTCCGAGCTCCTGAATACCAGGAGTGAAGAGGAGGTCCGCAATCTGGCCCTTGACCGCACGGCTCGAAACTTCTCCGTCAGCCTCGGCGGCACTACCCCCCTTAATGACAAGTACCAGTTAAGCGGCACCGTCACCGTATCGGAGCTTACGGGCACGGATGCCTCAGGCGGGGTGGACGGTGTTCCCGGCACAGGCCCCGAGTACTTTTATTCCCTGCAGCTCATAGCCAACGACCTCTTGATAAAAAATGATCTCGTCATAGCAGGGCTCAGGTACTCGGATACGAGCGCCTCGAATACCACTACGATAACCTTGAACTCGCGTTTTACCGTTAAAAGAGACTGGCGTATCAACCCGAGGATACTCGTTGATTACAGCAAGAATAACAATAACGTGGGTAGCCAATACAGGATAAGGCCAACGTTACGGACGGAGTATCACTGGAAAAAGCGTTTCCACCTTGAGTTTGAGGGCGGACTTGAGTGGACATATGATCGTAACGGCGACCAGGTCGATTACACACGCGATTACTTCCTCGTCACAGGATACCGTATGGATTTTTAAGGGTAAGTCTCTTTGAAACATGGTTTAATTTATGCCTTTTTTCCCTCCTTGCTTTAGGGAACGTCTGATTAATTCGTGCAAATAGAGATATTATTCATTAGTGGCTC
>CAZSAY010000173.1:0-2214 GCA_964605225.1 uncultured Thermodesulfobacteriota bacterium
GCCGTTTCAAGGTCCTTACCATGGAGAGGTCTTTTCACGGCAGGACCTTTGCCACGCTATCGGCTACGGGACAGGATAAGGTGCGGAAGGGTTTTGAACCCTTTCTTGAAAAATTTACCTACCTGCCATTTAACGACCTCTCTGCCGTGGAGGCCGCCATTGACGCCGATACGGCCGCCGTAATGGTAGAGCCCATTCAGGGCGAGGGCGGGGTGAACGTGCCCGGCCCCGGATACCTCAAGGGCCTTAAGGCAATATGCGAAAAGGCCGGGGCCCTTCTTATCTTCGACGAGGTGCAGGTTGGCATAGGCCGGACGGGCAGGCTCTTTGCCCATGAGCACTACGGGGTGAGTCCCCATATAATGACCCTTGCCAAGGCCCTTGGCGGGGGCATGGCCATAGGGGCGATGCTCGTCGTCGACTCTGTTGCAGGGGCCTTTGGGCCGGGAAGCCACGCCTCCACCTTTGGCGGTAACCCCCTTGCCACGGCCTCCGGGGTGGCTACTTTAAATACCATAATCAACGAGGGCGTTCTTGATAACTGCGTTAAGATGGGTGAGTATATCCTCGGTATTTTACGCGCGTTTAAGGATAAGTACGGATTTATAAAAACCGTTCGCGGCAAGGGCCTTATACTCGGCATGGAGGTAGATGTGCCGGTAGCAAAGATAGTTGGCGCCTCTCTTGCCGAGGGGCTTCTCGTTATCGGCGCCGGTGAGAATGTCCTGCGCTTTCTCCCGCCCCTTACCGTAACAACGGCAGAGGTGGATGAGATGGCAGAGATACTTGACAGGGTCCTTACCTCTTTTTAGAAACAAGAAAGCCCGGCAAAGAAAACCTTCCGCTTTCTTTTGGAAAAAAGAAAGCTTGGCAAAGAAAACCAATATGGGGGAGCGATGTGGGCAACTAACATCAACCATGGTCTCCCTTGGATACTACCGCTACTCTGGCAAAAAGCCTGGCAAAGAAAATCAATAGGGGACGCGCCGTGGCCTCTTAATTTCGCCGTGGCCGCCCATGGATAGAGGGTTTATTTACCCCTTCTCCAATGAGTGAAGTCCAACCCTTCTGTTAAAAGGCAGATGGGCGGTAACATGCAAAACTAACATGAGGTTATATGCATCTACTTAGGATATTTGATCTTGAAAAAAAAGATATAGACGAGCTTCTCGTCATGGCCGAGAGCCTTAAGGACAGGCATAGAAGAGGCATACCCCATCAGCCCCTCAGGGGCCGCGTCCTGGGGCTTATCTTTGAAAAATCCTCAACCCGCACGCGCGTCTCTTTTGAGGTCGCCATGTATCACCTCGGCGGCTCCGCCATATTTCTTAACCCCGGGGATTCGCAGATAGGCCGAGGCGAACCCATTAAGGACACGGCTCGTGTCATGTCAGGTTATGTGGACGGTATGGTGATACGAACCTTTGGCCATGACAAACTGGAGCAATTCGCCGACTACTCCACGGTGCCTGTCATAAACGGTCTTACCGACACGCATCATCCCTGTCAGGTCCTTGCCGATCTGCTCACCGTTGTGGAGCAAAAAGGGAGCTATGAGGGGATGAAGGTCTGCTGGGTGGGCGACGGTAATAACATGGCAAATTCGTGGATAGAGGCCGCCGCGAGGCTTGGTTTCGAACTGAGGCTCGCATGTCCGCCCGGTTATACCCCTGATAAAGGGTTTATGGCCGAGGTTGGCGGCGGGAATAATATAAGGCTAATGGATAGCGTGGAAGAGGCCGTACGGGGCGTTGATATCATAAACACGGATGTCTGGGCCTCCATGGGGCAGGAAGGGGAACAGGTAAAGAGGGAGGCCGCCTTCAGTGGGTATCAGGTAAATAAGGGGCTTCTGAGCCTTGCCGATAAAGAGGCCATTGTCCTCCATTGCCTTCCCGCCCACAGGGGTGATGAGATTACTGATGATGTAATAGAGGGGCCGCAATCCGTTGTATGGGAAGAGGCGGAGAACAGGCTTCATATGCAAAAAGCCATACTTGAGCGCCTTATATCCTCTGATAGGACCGGTGGTTAGGGGGGCGTGTTTTCCCCTACCATATCTTGTATAAGTGGTTTGTTTTGTAAAAAAGGAATTTAGCCATCTGTGATGGCGTTAGCCAAGCCGTCTATTCAAAAAAAACTGGATAAAGAGGTAGAGATGGATAAGAAGGTAAAGAGAGTTGTCCTCGCCTATTCAGGCGGGCTTGATACGTC
>CAZSAY010000174.1:0-2212 GCA_964605225.1 uncultured Thermodesulfobacteriota bacterium
TTGCAAATATTTTAGTAAATAAAGCGAAGATGATTGACTGGAACCCTATGAGCACCGCCGCCGCCGAGTAGAGCAGGGTATGCACGTCGAAGGTAACGCCCCCGAGTACTTTAGGACCCGGTAAAATCCACAGCCCTGTTATTAGACCGAGAGACATGAGCAGGGCGCCTGGATAGAGGAAAAGCCAGCGTGGACTGTATAGCATGAGAAATCGCAGATGGCGCCATCCGTCACGCCAGCTACGAAGGTGCGGTGGCCTGCTACGGCCGTCGGGCGAAAGAGTAGTAGGCACCTCGGCGATCTTCAATTTGTGCAAGGTGGCCTTTACCACCATCTCGCTTGCAAACTCCATTCCAGTGGTTCGAAGATCAAGGCCGAGTATGGCATCACTACGAAAACCTCGGAGCCCGCAGTGAAAGTCGCTACAGGGGGCACGAAAAAAGAGACGTCCTATGGAGGTTAAGACGGGGTTTCCAAGGTATCTGTGAAGGGGCGGCATTGCTCCTGGCTTAATACCGCCCATGAATCGGTTTCCCATGACAAGGTCATAGCCCTCGCGAAGTTTCGCGACAAACTGGTCCAGATTTATAAAATCATAGCTGTCATCGGCATCGCCCATTATAACATATTTGGACCGCGACGCCATGATGCCGCCCATAAGCGCCGCACCGTAACCGCGTTCAGCTACGTTCACCACCCTTGCGCCGTGCGCTCTTGCAATCTCCTGAGAGCCGTCGGTGGAGCCGTTGTCGGCAATAACCACCTCGCCGGAGATAGCGCATCTTTCCATAAAGGAGCGCGCCTTGTCTATGCAGATCGCAAGCGTCTCAGCCTCGTTGAGACAGGGCATAACTAATGAAAGTTCTAGAGATTTGTCGTGCATCCAATACATCCTCCCTGCTTAAATGGGGGACAGCTTAACTGGGGGACAGGTGTGCCAGCTCAGTAATTCGGTAACTTTTCGAGTTTATCAAAAGGCGTCTCATAGTTCAAGCCGCCGTGTTTTCTTAGATGCTTATATTGGAAGAGGAAGTTCCCGAGGTTCAGGATTGTATCCTCTTTAGAATCAAATTTGTTAGGGTAAAAGAACTCGTTGTCGCTCATGATTTTTTCGAACCCGAAGCTATATACCTGCTTGAATCACGATAAAGAGCGGGCCAAACAGCAGGTCAGCGTCAAGGCCTTCTTGTCGATTAATATCTCGGCATATGTGATCCTCGTGCAGTCGTCACATATACCCGCCATATTCCGGGGGGGGGGCGTTTTTCATAGCCTTTAATGATTTTCTTGGCCGATTGATTGAGCGGATATCGGGCCTTTATTCGGTCCATAGTGGCCGAGGAGGGCGTCTTGTCCAGGTAATACGGCTTAAATAAAAGGACTAACTCGTAGCGGTTCGAGCCGAACTGGCGGTAGGACTTGATGATATTGCGTTCTATCTCTTTAGGGGTTCTCCTGCTTCCCGGCTTTGCGCCGCGCTTTTTCAAAAGAAGCGATTCGGTGCCCTGTGACCTTCTACCCATTTGCGGTAGTATCGCTGAAGCTCTTGCTTTGATATCTGATGGGCCTCACAGAGATTTTTTACTAACTTAAAGATGCGGGGCTCTAACTTGGCTTTGGTGCGTTCGTACTCCTCTAATATCGGTATCCAACGCTTTACGATAACCTGATGCGAGTATTGCACGGAAACCTCCTTTGGTGCCTAAAGTATACCAAAAGAGTTACCGAATTACTGAGCATCTACAACAGCGCCTATTTAATTAGTGGGAGTTCCGGGTAAGTTCCACCTTTAATTATACGCCCTTATCCCTGCCGCTCCCTCAGCCCCTTTTTAACCCCTTCGGCTATCCGCCCTGCCGCCACGGCCGGGTCCGCGGCCTCTCTTATGGGACGGCCCACAACGATATAATCGGCGCCGCCCTTTATGGCGCGCTCCGGTGTGACCACTCGCTTCTGGTCCCCAACGCTCCCTGAGGCCTCTCTTATGCCGGGGGTGATAATAAGAAAACCCGCGCCGAACTCCTCTCTTACCACAGGGGCCTCAAGGCCCGAGCATACCACTCCGGCGCATCCGGCCACCCTTGCAAGGCGCGCCCTGTGAAGAACCAGGGCCGTAGGGTCGCCGTACTGAGGGTTAATGCCCACATCCTTCAAGTCCGTGGCCGAGAGGCTCGTAAGCACCGTTACGCCAAGGACCTTTATCTTTGCCTCA
>CAZSAY010000175.1:0-2208 GCA_964605225.1 uncultured Thermodesulfobacteriota bacterium
CGGCGCGTCCCTCGAAGATACGGGCCGTGTACTCGTCAAAGAGTTTTTTTCGTGTTGCACGTTCCACGGCGATAGCGCCCTGATTGCGGTTAAAGATGGGAATATCCATGCCAAAGAGCCCCCCGGCGGTCTTCACCCCGTCTGTGTCTTTTGTGGCCAGGGCCCCGATGTTGATAGCTGGAAACTGAGAGAGTATGGCCGCCCGGAGACGCGCCTCCTCGCTCTTATAGCCAAGGCCAAGCGCCCTTATATCAAGACGGCGCTTATCAAGCCCTTCTGTGATACTTTTAATGGCCGGGGTTTTTGTAGAGATGGCCATATGAAAATTTTTTTCCGGCCTTGTCTGGAAGTCCGGCGGAAGACCTATGATACGGTTCAGCCCCAGCCTCTTTGCCACAACGGCCCCACGGGCCTTTATTAGTGCGGTGCGGCCCTCTTCAAGGGACGAGCGTGCAAGAGAGAGATCTTCCGAGGTCTTTACACCAAGCCTTAGGCCCTCGTCTGTGAGGACGTATATCTTTTCAAGTATTTTTTCACGCCTTGCCTCAAGCACGGCCTGTTCGCCGGCTATAATAAGGTGATAGAGGCCAAGGCGGGCTCTCATGGCCACCTGCCATTCCTGCCATGCCACCTCAAGCTCTACGCCGGCGCTCTTCGCCCTTGCCGCGCTGAGCCTCGCCTCGCGTGTGATAAGCGCTTTGATATCCCAGCCAAGGCCCACGCCGTAGGCGTTTACTGTATCGGGTTTTGTCCCCCCAACAGGTATCTCGAAGGAATAGGATAGCCGCGGGTTTGGGAGGATTCCGGCCTTTAAGGTCTCGGCCCCGGCTATGCCTTTTCTGTCACGCTCGGCGCGGAGCCCCGGGTTCAGTATGACGGCAAGGACGGCGGCCTCGTCAGGTGAGAGGCCGTTAGATGTATCAAGGGTGACGGGTTCAAGGAGAGGGTGAGTAAGCGTTGCCGCCCTGATGCGGAGCTCGGAGCCATCGGGCGTAGCAAGGCTCTCTGCCACGGCCTTATCTGTAAGGGGCATGGAGTGAAAAGTAGCGCACCCGCTTAAGAGAAAGACAGCGAATGACAAAAACGTTAGACTCTTAAAACTTTTTGTTGCGGCCTTGCCTGGAGTATGGCCGGAGGACATGACATTACCCGTGGTTATAATCTTTAAGAGAAAATAGAAAAAGATATCGACTGAGTATCTTCCATATAAGATTATAATACGAGGTGATTACCTGAGGCTTACCTGAAGATTACCTTTTGGTAATCTTCGCTTTGCATCTATGATGGGGTTTATGTGGGAAGAGGAAGGGTGATGGTAAATTCGCTACCTTTACCCTCTGAGCTTTTTACCGATATACCGCCGCCGTGGGCCCTGACGATGGCAAGGGCAAGGCTAAGGCCGAGGCCGCTTCCAGGGGTGGTGCGGCTCTTTTCTCCGCGGTAAAAACGGTCAAATATACGGGGCATGTCACCTTCGCTTATGCCCGGGCCAGTATCGGAGATTAAGAGCTTTGCCTGATCATTTTCGCTTTTGAGGATAACCTTTACAATACCGCCGCCTCCACTGTGCTTTATGGCGTTATCAAGGACATTTGCCACGGCCCTCTGTAGCCTCCGCATATCTCCTGCCACATATACATTGTCTTCTGGTAACCGGCATTGTATTGCGCCGCCTTTGTCCTCGGCAAGGGGTGTGAATAGGTCCACTGCCTCACTGACAATCCCTCTTAAATCAAGGCGGCTGATATCAAGACTGGCGATGCCGGAATCGGTCCCCGCTATCTCAAGCATGGTATTTATCAACTCCACAAGGCGGTCGCTCTCTTCTATAACAGCCCCGGCCATCTCTTTGTAGTTGTTTATATTTTCAGAACCTGCAAGGGTAGTCTCAGCTATGCCCCGGATGCGAGTAATGGGACTTTTTAGATCATGGGCAACGTTGTCGCTCACGGTTTTCAGTTCCCCTACAAGAACTTCAATACGCTCAAGCATCTCGTTGAAGCCATGTACAAGCTCGTTTATCTCCTGCCCCTCTCTGCCAAGTGGGACCCTGCGGCCAAGATCTGCTCCGCCTATTTCCTCGGCAGTCTTCGTGACCCGCTGCACACCCGCCATGGCCCGTCTTGCCATTAACCAGCCAACAAGCACCCCGGAGATAAGCATGACAAGGACGGCGTAGCCAAAGGTCTCCCTGTATCTCTCCATAAG
>CAZSAY010000176.1:0-2087 GCA_964605225.1 uncultured Thermodesulfobacteriota bacterium
CTTTTCTCTGGTGTTTCGCGCAGGTTCCCGTAATCCTTCTGGGCATAATCTTGCCCCTCTCAGTAATATATGACTTGAGGGCGCGCGCGTCTTTGTAGTCTATCTTCAGAGTTTTTTCCTTGCAGAAAAGACAGAATTTTTTTCTATAAAAAAACTTTCTCTGCGGCCCGCCTCTGCGCTGGCCACCGGTTGCCGGACGTCTCTTATTCTCTACCATCAGTTAGCGCCCTCCTCTGTTTTTTCTTCTTTTTCTCCAGTGGTCTCCGCCTCGGCCGCAGGCTCTGCTGTGGTCTCTACTGCCGGTTCCGACTCTACTGCTGGCTCCGGCTCTGCTACCGGCTCTGCCTCAGGCTCCGGCTCAGGCTCTGCCACGGGCTCGACATATTCTTCATCAAGGCGCACGGTCTGATAACGCACAACGTCCTCGTTATACCTGAAGACATTTTCCATCTTCGTAACGGCCTCAGGTACGGCGTTAAAATCGATAAGGGTGTAATAGCCCTCGTTTTTCTTCTGTATGGGGTAGGCAAATCTCTTTACGCCCCATTCATCTACCTTGTTGATGTGCCCTTTGCCGCCGGTAAGGGCGGAGGTGGCGTTTTCCAGTATCTCCTTGATACCGGGTGCGCCAAGGTCGCTCCTGACTATCCAGATAGTCTCGTAATGCCTCTCCATCTTTTCTTCTCTCCTTTTGGTTCCCCGCAATATCGCGGGTTTGTCCTGCAAGAGGACAAGGGATTGTGTACCTTCACTCTGCTACTATTATTGCCATAGATAAGTAGGAAAATATACTACTATTTGCCGTGGAAGGCAAGCTTTTTTATCTTCAGAGGGTCTATTGGAAGGGCCTTACGGGAAGGCCCCGTTTTTCAAGATACTTTTTAGTTTCCTTTATGGTAAAGGTGCCAAAATGAAAGATAGAGGCCGCAAGCGCCGCGTCGGCTCCGCCTCTATCAAGGGCCTCGTATATATGCTCAAGCGTTCCCGCCCCTCCCGAGGCGATGACGGGTATGGAGACGGCCTCTGCCACGGCAGAGGTAAGTGCCAGATCATAGCCGTCTTTTGTGCCGTCACGGTCCATGCTCGTAAGGAGTATTTCACCTGCCCCGAGGCGCGCCGCCTCTACGGCCCAGGCCACGGCGTCAAGGCCACGTGGTTTACGCCCCCCGTGGGTGTATACCTCCCAACCCGGGGCGCCGTCTGTGCGTTGTTTCGCGTCTATGGCCACAACGATGCATTGGCTCCCGAAACGCTTTGCCCCCTCGGAGACAAGCTCGGGCTTCTCGATAGCGCTTGTATTTATGGAGACCTTGTCCGTGCCCGCGTGGAGGAGTTCGCGAATATCTTCTATGGTGCTTATGCCGCCGCCCACGGTAAGGGGCATGAAGACCTCGGCGGCGGTCCTCTCGACGACATCAATGATGGTCTTTCTACCCTCGTGAGATGCCCTGATATCGAGAAAGACAAGCTCGTCGGCGCCCTGCTCCTCGTAGGCGCGGGCCGCCTCTACAGGATCGCCGGCGTCTATGAGGTCAACGAAACTAACGCCCTTTACGACACGGCCATCCTTAACGTCAAGGCATGGGATTATTCTTTTTGTCAGCATTTTTTATTATCTTCCAATCTTTTTTCTTTGTTGCGTAGAGCAATGAGGAGCAACTTTTTTGGTGGGCCGTGCCCACCCTACCGATCTACCATTCAATCAATAGTGAAAGCAGGGTTTAAAACCCCGCCACAAGGCCCATGGCCTCCTCAAGGTTTATATCCCCGGTATATAGGGCCTTGCCCACTATTATGCCCTCAATGTCCTTGCCCTTGAAGGCTTTTATATCATCTATGGACGATACCCCGCCTGATGCCACTACGGGTATGGTAACGGACTCGGCAAGCTCGCAGGTGGCCTCCACGTTGGGCCCGCTCATGGCGCCGTCACGTGAGATGTCCGTGTAGATGATGGCCCCTACACCGGCGCCCTCAAGCTCCGCGGCAAAGTCCACGGCGCGCGCCGCCGTTACATCCACCCAGCCCTTCAGGGCCACACAGCCGTCCTTTGCGTCTATGCCCACGGCCACACGTCCCGGATACTT
>CAZSAY010000177.1:0-2062 GCA_964605225.1 uncultured Thermodesulfobacteriota bacterium
AGGAGAGCGGCCTTGCCGAGGCAGACCCTTCCTATGATGTCGACGGCATTGATACCGCCCATAAGCTCTCCATACTCCTTAACCTCGCCTATGGCATCCATCTGCCCCCTGAGAAGATTTTTACCGAGGGCATACGCGCCATAGCCCCTATTGATATACGCTTTGCCGATAAATTCGGGTGGAGGATAAAGCTACTTGCCATAGCAAGGCGTTCCGAGAGCGGCCTTGAGGCGAGGGTGCATCCCGTGATGATACCAAAGTCGCATCCCCTATCGGCAGTTGAGGGCGCTTATAACGCCGTATTCATAAAGGGAGACGCAGTAGGTTCCGTTATGCTCTACGGACTCGGCGCGGGAGAGATGCCCACGGCAAGCGCCGTTGTCGCCGATGTAGTGGATATATGCAGGAATATCAGGATGGGAATTTCCCGCAGGGTTGAGCCTCCCCATGGGGATAACTGCGGTGTGAAGGGGCTGGTAGTGAGACCCATGGAAGAGCTTAGGCTCTCCTATTATGTGCGGTTCGCGGCCCTTGACAGGCCCGGAGTCTTATCAAAAATCACGGGCGTCTTCGGAGACCATGATATCAGCATCTCATCGGTTATTCAGGAAGACAGGAAGGACGGCGGCATAGTGCCCCTTGTCCTTGTGACGCACCATGCCCTTGAGAGCAGTTTCAGGGATGCCGTGAAGGTAATAGAAGAACTTGATATAATAGATGATAAAGCCGTTTACGTCAGGATAGAGGAGAATAGTGGTGGAGCTGAGTAAGAAAGGCATGTGGCGAGGGGTAATAAGGGAGTTTCGTAGTTTTCTTCCCGAGGTAAAGGACGAGTTCATCACCACCCTGCTTGAGGGCAATACCCCTCTTGTCGAGTCCTTCAATATGAAGGATATATTTGGTGACATCAGGCTCTTATTCAAGTTCGAGGGGCTTAATCCCACATGCAGTTTCAAGGACAGAGGCATGACCATGGCCGTGACCATGGCAAGGCAGGAGGGGATGAACGCCGTGATATGCGCCTCGACGGGCAACACATCGGCCGCTGCGGCGGCATACGCGGCAAGGGCAGGGATGAAGGCATACGTCCTTATACCGAAAGGCAACGTGGCCCTTGGCAAAATTTCTCAGGCCACGATGCACGGGGCCGTTGTCATTGAGGTATCGGCTACCTTTGATGAGCTCCTCTCCATAGTCAAGGAGGTAACGAGCAATTATCCCGTGGCCATTGTTAATTCCGTAAACCCATATCGCATAGAAGGTCAGAAGACAGGCGCCTTTGAGGTAGCGGAGCACCTCGGACACGCCCCGACCTTTCACTTTCTTCCCGTCGGCAACGCCGGAAACATAACGGCATACTGGAAGGGGTATAAAGAGTATGAGGCCATGGGGCTGATATCAAACCTGCCCAAGATGATGGGTTTTCAGGCCGCCGGAGCGGCGCCCATTGTGCTGGGTCACCCCGTGGACAGGCCCGATACCATTGCCACGGCCATAAAGATAGGCAACCCCGCGAGCTGGGCCCCTGCGGAGAAGGCCCGCGATGAGAGCGGAGGAGTCATAGACGCCGTAACCGATGATGAGATAATAGAGGCCTTTAAGCTCGTAGCCTCCCATGAGGGCGTCTTCTGCGAGCCTGCGAGCGCCGCGAGCATAGCAGGCGTCATAAAGATGAAAAACGCCGGCGTCATATCCAACGGCGACACCGTGGTATGCACGCTTACAGGCCACGGCCTTAAAGACCCCGAGAGGGCCATCGCCGTATCGGAGAAACCCGTTAAGTCCTCCTCGGAGCTAAAGGAAATAGTTAAAATAATGGGTTTTTAGAGCTCAAGGGTAGATTGTAGCGCCTTCAACAGGTTGAGAGATAGACCTTTTTTTAGTTTTGTAACGTGGGGCGCGCATCGGCGTTAGGCCCGTCTGCCCTCTGACTTTTTTCTTTTTTATTTTTTAAGAGGTAATTTAATGAAATACATAATCCTCATAGGCGACGGCATGTCAGACCGTCCCATTGAGAGGCTCGGCGGCAAGACGCCCCTTGAGTACGCCCATACGCCGAATA
>CAZSAY010000178.1:0-2056 GCA_964605225.1 uncultured Thermodesulfobacteriota bacterium
AAGGGCTTGCGCTACAGGTATCCCTACATAAAAAATCATCAGATGCCTATGGTCTTGTTCCGTTTATTATTAATCCTATAGTGCAACAGTCAATAGGCCAACTCTTGAAAATAGGACTCCATGCACTTAGTATATACGCATCAAAAAATCTTTTTCCTAATGAGAATGCATCAATAAAGAATAGTACGCAACTCAGCGCATATGATACAAAAGGAGCCGTGCTTACTGGAAGCATTTACGCAGAAACTGTACAAATAACACAGATCATAAACAATATTGGTGGAGTTGAAAGCATAGAGTTCATGCCACCTCAAAGTCTCAGTGTAGATCCAGTAAAAATCAATGCCGAAACACGGAATTATGTGCACGAGATCGACAATGAAAGATATCCCTGTGATCCACAAGAAATAGTAGGTTACGTTACTAACTTATACCCTAACAGGCTGTTGGCCCAGATAAAACTTTCATCAGGCCGTTATGTAAAGGTAGGCCTTGACGAGGCGACATTCCGCTTTGTCCGATATAAAACGAATCAAGGGGAGCCTCTTATATTTGAGGGTGTGCCCATAATTACGCTTGGTAGGAATTCCAGTGGGTATCAAGACTTCCAAGAATTTGAAGCAGACTCGGTAAAGAGGGTTTCGACACATAACAATTAGTTTGGTAGATTGGGTAGATGTAGGTCACCCAACATCTTTTTATTACATTAATTTGCCGGGTTTCGCTGTGCTCTACCCAGCCTACAAGCATGGATTTTGCCACGGCGGAAGATGTATAGCCTTGTAGGGTGGGCTGTGCCCACCAAATAAATTATCCGCACCGAGTATCCTCCCATGAAAGATCCCGTAAAGCACCCGCCCATAGAAGAGCAGTTAAAGAGGCTCCCGACTTCTCCCGGTGTATACCTTATGAAGGGGCCCGGCGGGACTATCCTTTATATCGGCAAGGCTCGAAATCTCCGCAGTCGTGTGAGGAGTTATTTTCGTGCCTCCGGGGACGGGCGGTACGCCGTGAGGTTTCTTGCGGGAAAGACCGTCTTTATCGATTATGTTGTTACGGGAAACGAGAAAGAGGCCCTCTTTCTTGAGGACACGCTCCTAAAAAAATTCAAGCCCAAGTACAATATCCGACTTAAAGACAGCAAGACCTATGTGAGCATCAAGCTGACATTGGCCGATAAGTTTCCCCGGATCCTTATTACGAGGACAATTAAAAAAGACGGCTCAAGATATTTTGGCCCCTATGTCTCGGCGCGCGCGGTGCGGGGTATGATAAAGATGATTCGCCGCGTCTTTCCACTATGCGTAAGGAGCTCGGCGCGGTTGAAAAATACCGCAAGGCCCTGCCTTGATTATCAGCTCCATCTCTGTAGCGCCCCCGGCGCGGGGATGATAAGCGAGGCCGATTACAGGGCCATAGTGGACGGCGCCGTGCTTTTTTTATCGGGGCGAAATAATGAACTCCTGAAGGGCATGAAAAATGAGATGAGAGAGGCCTCCGAGGCCCTTGAGTACGAGAAGGCCGCAAAGGTTCGTGACCGCATACTCGCCATCGAGGGCATGCTGGAGGCTCAGAAGGTAGTCAGCCACAAGGGCGCGGAGCGTGATGTATTTGCCCTCGCGCGCGGAGCCGAGACCTTTCTCGTTCAGGCCCTCTTTGTGCGAGGCGGCAGGCTCGTTAATAGCCTTGACTACGCCTTCGCTGATTGCGGGCTATCGGACGAGGAAATTATATCCTCTTTTCTCACGCAGTTTTACCGAGGCGGCAGGGTTGTACCTAAAGAGATTCTTCTGCCCACTCGCCCCGATGACTCCGGGCTTATCGAGGAGTGGCTAACCGATAAGGCAGGCCGAAGGGTAAAGCTCATCGTCCCGGCGCGAGGCGAAAAACATGAGCTCCTTAAGATGGCCAAAGAGAACGCCGCGGAGTCCCTTGAAAAAAAACGTGAGCAGGGCCTTGCCCAGAGGGCCGCTCTGGAAGAGATGAAAAAGAGGCTCCGTACAAAGAAGGTGCCCCGTTGGATAGAGGCCTTTGATATCTCCAACACATCAGGGAC
>CAZSAY010000179.1:0-2001 GCA_964605225.1 uncultured Thermodesulfobacteriota bacterium
CCCTTGGAGAGGGTTTTAACTGTTGTCATTTATTCTAACCTCTATTCTAAAAGTTATACAACTTGCTATTATTGTATAACCTGTGAAGATTTTTGTCAAGGACGGTGGGCTTTGTCCACCAAAAATAAACAGAGTAACACGGCTCTGATTCCAGAAGAACTTGCCCAAGTACAAGAGTTTTTTCGTATTGTTAAAAGCTGTTCTGGTGGGCGGTGCCCACCCTACTCCAGCTACAACTCCCCCGGCTCCACCAGTATCACCTTGAATTCGCGCACCAGCACCTGACCGGGTTTTGCGTGAGGGGGTTTGGTGACGTGTTTTACATCCGTATAGAGGACCTCGGCCTTTTTCTCGCTCCGCGCCTTTGAGTTCCACGCCGCAAGCTCCGCCGCCTCGCGCAGCGTTGCCGGGTAATCGGCGATATTACGCCCGCCTGTTTTTATGAGTACATGAGAGCCCGCCACGTCCTTTGCGTGTAGCCATACGTCGCCTTTTGAAGACTCTTTTTTTACTATTTGATCGTTGCCACGAGCGTTTTTTCCAAGGAGTATTAAGATACCCTCGCTGGATTTTTTTCGCTTTACGGGGCTTGCCGCGCTCCTTCGCGTCTCGCCCTTTTCTCGTCCCTCTTGCCTTCGGATATACCTGCCCTTTATAAGCGCGGCCTCTATCTCGGAAAGTTCTTCCACTGTCTCGGCGTTCTCAAGCTCATAGCCAAGGTCTTCTACATAGCCGAGCTCGGCCTCGCTCTCGGGGATTCTACCAGATAGAATCTCCAGGGCCCGCCTTGCCTTTTTTGATTTTTTAAAATAGCGCTCGGCGTTCTCCCTGGGCCCAAGTTTTTCGTCAAGGGGCACCTTCACCTCCGCAGGCGGCACTTCCGTATAATCCATTAACCGGGCCTCGGCGGCCCCGCGTTTTATCTGCCTCATGTTGGGAAGTATCAACTCGCCAAAATGATTAAGCCCCAGATTGGCCTCGGCCTTCTCTTTATCTCCAAGAAGGTTTTTTATCTTTTTCCGCGCCCTCTTAAGGGCCCGGTCTATGGCCCTTTTAAGCTCACTTTTATATGAGCTAAGGCCCTCGCCGCCTGTGAGCTCGCCGTAAAAGCGGTCCAAAAACTCGTTCCACGACTCACCTGCTTCTTTATCGGGGAGGGGCACACCCTTCTCATCTCCCTGCTCTTTTTGCCGGGCCTCCTCCCTTACCGGTAACTCCATAAGCTCCAGCCCCGGAAGAACGGCCCTTGGGCTTGTTTCAGGAGAAAAATGCCTAAGGGCGTCCTCAATAATACCTTTATCATTCACGAGGATAATATTAGCGGACCGGCCCGTAAGCTCTACCTTCAGGCAAAATTTACGTCTCCCGCCATCGTACTTTTTCTCAAGGGCAATTTCCACAATCCTCTCACCGGGAATTTTTCGCACCTCTCTTATGAGGGCGTTCCCCACGCGGCTACGGAGAAGGGCGCAAAAGCGCGGCGGCCTCATGGGGTTGACCATCTTTTTCCCCGTAAGGTGAAGGCGCTCATTGGGCGTGTGTACGCCAAGGAGGAGGCGCTCTCGTTTACCACGGATAAATACGCCGAGTACAATGGTCCGCGGCTCGGGCTGAGTTATCTTTGAGACAACCCCGCCCGTAATGGAGCCATTCAGCTCTTTCACTACCTTTTCTATTAAATCAGCTCTCATAATGGCTCAATATAACACAAAAGCCCCTCTTTTTTGCCCCTATCATGGTGAAAACCCATATTATTCAAGACCCTGAAAGGGGCCGGATTTAAAAAAGGTTTTATGTCTCTCATATTTATAATATAATATTTGATTATTTTTGTAATGGCTTGAAGCGGGCCGCAGGGAGGCGGAAAAAAAAGGGGATGAGAGGGACAATAAAAAAAATCATCGTAAGGACGCCCAACTGGGTGGGCGACGCCGTGATGACGCTACCGGCCCTGACGGCCCTTGGCGAGCTTTACGGTGGGGCGAAGATATCCGTCCTCGC
>CAZSAY010000180.1:0-1999 GCA_964605225.1 uncultured Thermodesulfobacteriota bacterium
TTATTGCCGCACTGGCATACGAAAACGCCTATCCTGGGCATGGTTTACCTCTTTATTTTAGAGCTCTTTACCCCGTAAAAGGGGCAGTGGGCTGAATTTATTTTTCTCGAAACCAAGGGCCTCTTCATCCTGACCAAGGGCGAGCCCCAGAATCTGTGTAAAGTAGACTATGGGCAGGGCGGTATCAGAGGCGGACTGCGTATTTTCGAGGTTATACTGACAGAGGGGACAGCTTGTTATGATAATTTCAGCCCCCTCGTGGGCCGCAGAGTCTATTACATTTCCGGATAGCTTTGTTACTATATCGGGTTTATCCATGGCAAGGTGAGCGCCGCAGCACTCCACACGGTCGGGGAAAAAGACGGGATCCGCGCCAAGGGCCTTTAAGAGGTCTTCCATTATGGTCGGCGACTCGGCCTTGTCTATGCCCACGTCCTCAAAGGGGCGAAGGAGCATGCACCCGTAATAGGCCGCGGCCTTAATACCCTTAAGTGGCCTTGTGACGGCCTCGGAGACCTTGTCAAAGCCAACCTTATCGCGAAGTACCTCAAGGTAGTGCGCCACATTAACGCCGCCGGAGTACTCCTCTTCCATGAACTCATTTATGGTATCGCGTTTTTCCCTGTCATCTTTCAAGACCCTGTTAGTCCGTTTAAGGACGTTGTAGCAGACCGAGCAGAGGGTGGTAAGGGTATCCCCCTCTTTTTCGGCGTTAGCCAGGACCTTTGCCGGGGCCGTAAGCGCCATGATGTTATCAGGGGTAAGGGGAAAGGTAGCCCCGCAGCAGTTCCACTGCTGTAGGTCCTCTATCTCAAAACCCATCTTTATGGCCGAGTCCTTTGCCGAGGTATCAAACTCCTTGGCAACGGTACTAAGTGTGCATCCCGGATAATATGGTATCTTTCTCAAGGTAGAACCTTAGTTGTTGTTTAGTATAGAGGCACGGCCACAAAATGACCGGCCTATTCGTCAGGAAAAAGGGTGTTTTTTTTTATTACATAGCCCCGATCATTACATAACCCCGTTTATCACACGCTCCGATCATTAGCTCACCCCGTTTATGACTCGCCCCGTTATGACTCGTCCAAGTCTATCTGCCTCCCAGGCCGTCCAGGTCTATCCCTCCCCAGTCCGCCCAGGTTTATCCGCCCAGGAGCTCAGCTTACGAACTTTCTGAACCCGCAGACAATGGCCTGTTGCGGGGCGGTTTTCATAAAGGTGACGGGCAGGTCTTCAATCCTCTCGTGGTCAGTGCCTTTTCTAAGAGAGAGCTGCCTTGCCGCCTCAAGGATATTTGCCGCGCTCACGCCCTTCGGGCACCGCGAATAGCACTGCAGGCAACCCACGCAGACCCACATTGAGTTGGCCTCCATGACGAGATCGAACTTTCCGAGCTGAAGAAAACGGATTATCTGACTCGGCGGTATATCCATGGCATATGATACGGGACAGCCCCCGGAGCAGTTTCCGCATTGGTAGCATTTTTTGAAGTCCTCGCCCGAGACGCTGGATATCTGTGTGACAAGGGCCCCGTCGATATCGGATTTTGAGAGTTTTATCTTCAACTTGTCTTCCTGTATTTAGCGACTCCCTCTGTAAAGAGGTCTCCGCCCTTTGAATCGTTAACTACGATAGCGGGAAAGTCCACCACCTCGACCCTTCTTACGGCCTCTGCGCCGAACTCGGGGTATGCGATGACCTCAGAGCTCTTTACGCTTCTTGCGATAAGGGCGGCGGCTCCGCCGACGGCCATGAGGTAGACGGCTTTATTTCTTACAAGGGCCTCTTTTACCTCGTCGCTACGCTGGCCCTTTCCGATTGTGGCCTTTAGCCCCAGGTCATGGAGGCGCGGTGTGTAGGCGTCCATCCTGCCGCTTGTAGTGGGCCCCGCCGAGCCGATAGGAGAGCCGGGTTTTGCCGGGCTTGGCCCCACAAAGTAGATTATCTCTCCCTTAAGGGGTATGGGCAGGTCTTCGCCCTTATCAAGGAGCTCGAAAAA
>CAZSAY010000181.1:0-1982 GCA_964605225.1 uncultured Thermodesulfobacteriota bacterium
AGTCGGCCGTGCCACGCGAGCAAAACACCGTGGCATGGCCGTTTAAATCTCCGGGGCCTTCCCGGCCTTTTCCTGCTTTTTTTAAAAGAGGACTACCTCCTCAACAGGGAGTTTAAATATATATGAAAGAATTCGCCATGTTCTGGGGTTGCACCATTCAGGCCCGCTTCCCTTTTCTTGAAAAATCCACGCGCGCGGTGCTTGAAGCGTTCAAGTTGCCCTACAGGGATATTGACGGTTTTACATGTTGCCCGGAAAAATCGCTCATAAACAACATAGACTCCAGGGCCTTCACCGTCACGGCCGCGAGAAACGTAAGCCTTGTGGACAAGCTTGGAGTGGACCTTGTCAGCCCCTGCACGGGCTGTGTATCCAACCTTGCTACCGTAAAAGAAGACCTTCTCCACCACCCCGGTGAGAAAAAAGAGGTCAACGAGCTATTAAAAGAGGCGGATAAAGAGTTCACCGGAGAGGCCTCTCTCTTTCACCTTGTGCCTTTTTTTCATGACAGTGTGGGTAAAAACGTCATACAGCGAAAGATTAAGAAGAATTTTTCAGGGATGAAGGTGGCCATTCATTACGGCTGTCATATGATACGGCCCTCTCACGCCCTTAAGAACGACGACCCCCTTGACCCTGTGAAGTTCGACGACCTCATCCGGTGGCTCGGCGCCCAGTCTCTTGGGCACAGGACAAAGATGATGTGCTGCGGTCAGGGCCTTGACAGGGTAGACCAGCACGAAAACGCACTCTCTCTTGCCCGTGAAAAGCTTGTAGAGCTTAAAAAGATAGGCGCCGACGCCCTTATCGTCTGTTGCCCGTCGTGCTTTCAGCAGTTTGATAATAACCAGCACCTCATGATCAGGGAAGGCGAGAGGATATATACGCCTGTCATATATTTTACGGAGCTCCTCGGCCTTGCCCTCGGGTTAACGCCCGATGAGCTTGGCATGGGCGGTCACCGCGTGGATGTGACGCCTTTTCTGGAAAAATGGGAGCAACTCCTTTCTAAAAACGCCCCCGGCCAGGATATAGACAAAGAGCTCAACGCGCCAGGGGCACTGGCATAAGAAAAAAGGATTTATCTCATGTTAAAGTCCCATCTAAACTTCACGCTTCTTGAAGAATGCCGTAAATGCGGGGCCTGTTACGAGGTATGCCCCTCATGCATGGCGCTCCCAGGTTATGATCCAAGGGCGGTCATAAAAGACATACTTGAGGGTAGTTACGAAAAATGGCTCGAATCCCGGCATATATGGCAGTGCCTTGAGTGTCATCACTGCCTTGAGATGTGTTATCAGAACTACGGCTTTGAAGACGCCATGACGGCCATGAGGACACTGGCCACCAAAAAGGGCATCTATCCCCCGCAGGTAAAACGCGGCTGGGCCATGTTCGAAAAAAGCGGCAAACTGGGCGAGCCCAATAAGCCGGGTAGAAAAAAATACGCCCTGCCCGAGGCCGCAAAGAGCGGCGGCGCTGAACTTCTGCGGCTACTGGCCATCCTGAAGGAGCCCGCACCGCAGGGCAAAACAGAGAAAGACTGAGGCAAAAGGCCTTTTTCAACAATCTTTATTTACAGGTATTTAACTTATGAATCACAATTATCAGAAAGATATCTCAGGTTGCGGCCTTACGGGCCTTATCAACAAGAAAAAGAAGCGGGTCAGCGGCGAGGCCATCGCGCGCTCGCTCTGCCTGATGAACGACAGGGGCAACGGCCTTGGCGCAGGTTACGCGGCCTACGGCATATACCCCGAGTTCGCCGACTTTTACGCCTTCCATATCATGTACGACGACCCCTCCGTAAGGTTCGGGGCCGAGGAGTTCATAAAGAGCAACTTCCATGTTGAAAAAACAGAGGAGATACCCACCTCCCCTGTTACGGCCATACCCATATCACCTCTCCTTGTGCGCTACTTCGTAACTCCCCGCAAGGAAAAGCTCAGCGCCATAGAGGGAGAAAAAGACTTTGTCGTCAA
>CAZSAY010000182.1:0-1944 GCA_964605225.1 uncultured Thermodesulfobacteriota bacterium
GACCTGCCCGGTTTTCCTTCCATAAAGGCCGAGGGAGCCAATGTTGTAAATACCAATTACGCTACTACCCTCGGGGTAGGCGGTGTGACCGTCTCCACGGTGGAGCATATTCTTGCGGCCCTTTACGGCCTTGGTGTGGACAACGTGGATGTAGAGGTGCATGGCAGTGAGATACCCATACTTGATGGCAGCGCCGGTGAGTTCATAAAAAAAATAGAGGCCGTAGGGCTCGCCAGCCTTATGGCGCCGCGTAAGTATCTGGTAGTCAAGAGGCCCATAAAGGTTTCGGCCGGCGATAAGTATCTCATGCTCCTTCCCTCGGACGAGCCGGGGTTAAGGATTGATTATTCCATTGATTTTAATCATACCCTTCTCGCCAAGCAGTCATTCTCAAGGCGTTGCACAAAAGAGGTCTTCATAGATGAGATAGCCAACGCCAGGACCTTCGGCTTTTTGAGCGACATAGAAATGCTTCGCGCCAATGGCCTGGCCATGGGCGGGTCTTTAAGCAACGCCGTAGTCGTTGGCGAGAGTGATATCCTTAATAAAGACGGCCTCAGATATCCTGATGAGTTTGTAAGGCACAAGGCCCTTGATCTTATAGGTGACCTCTCTCTCGTAGGAGTGCCCGTAAGGGGTCTGCTTGTAGCTCACAGGTCCGGCCATGCCCTTAACCATCGGCTTTTGCAAAAAATTGTCAGGCTCCGCTCAAGGTGGAAACTCAGCCAGGATGCCGTGATGACGCAGGACGTCCTTAATAGAGGTGCCTACAACAATTACCCCCGTGAGGCAGTGGCCCTCTAAGAGGGGGCGATGTTGAGGTAGACAAGGGGACGCGTAAGTCTCGAAGGTCGGCGTACATTAGGCGCCGTAAATTAGTTTGGGGCGGTTCAATTCGGGGCAGTTTTGGTTTACGCAGTATATTTCAGTGCAGTGCGGGTTATTTAACCCGCTTTTTTTATGCCCCTAATATGGTCCTTTTTTCTTGTCATTGTTCTTCGCCTTCCCTTGATTGTAAAAAAAATACCGCTATGATAGAATTATCCATAGGATAATGTGGTTTTCGTGGTTTTTATTTTCATTAAGGCATAGCTGACAAAATCAAGAGGTAGATGAATACAGAGACCGCTTCCGGCATAAAAGGAGATGAGCACAGAGAGCAGTTAACCCTTGAAGACAACGCTCTCGCCATGAGTCTCTTCGGAGAGGCGGCCTCGAACCTCAAGGCCATTCAACTGGCAACGGGCGTCAGGGTAGACACGCGCGGCGGGCTTATTACCCTGAGGGGTCCGGAAAAAGATATAAGGGCCGTTAAAAGACTTATCCTTGACCTCTACGATCTACTCCAAAAGGGATACAGGCTTGGCCCACATGATATTGATTATGCTATCCGTATGGTCATGACGGGTAGTCCCGTACCCATCGCCGAGGTCTTTCTCAATACGGCATGTATTACCTTTAAAAAAAAGGTAATCTCCGCCAAGAGCGTTGCACAGAAGATGTATATCGACGCCATAAGACGGTCTGATATGGTCTTTGCCATCGGTCCGGCGGGTACCGGTAAGACTTATCTCGCCATGGCCATGGCCGTAAGCGCCCTTGTCAATAAAGAAGTGGAGCGGATTGTACTCACGAGACCGGCCGTTGAGGCCGGTGAGAGGCTCGGTTTTCTTCCCGGAGACCTTGCCGCCAAGGTCGATCCCTATCTTCGGCCCCTCTACGATGCCCTCTACGACTTTCTCGAGTACGAGAGGGCGGAAAAGCTCATAGAGCGGGGCATCATAGAGGTAGCCCCCCTTGCCTTTATGAGGGGAAGGACCTTGAACGACTCCTTTATTATCCTTGACGAGGGGCAAAACACCACTACCCTGCAGATGAAGATGTTTCTTACAAGGCTTGGTTTTGATTCAAAGGCCGTTATAACAGGTGATATCACACAGATAG
>CAZSAY010000183.1:0-1914 GCA_964605225.1 uncultured Thermodesulfobacteriota bacterium
GAGACCTCCCTCAAGTACCTTAAGGCCGTGCCCTCAAGCATCGACCTCATCGGCGCCGAGGTGGAGCTCATAGACGCGCAAAAAAGGGAATTCGCGCTGAAAGAGGCGCTTGCGGGGATTACAAAAGACTATGACTATATTTTCATCGATTGCCCGCCATCTCTCAGCCTCCTTACGGTAAATGCCCTTGTGGCCTCAGATTCCATAATAATTCCCATGCAGTGCGAGTACTACTCCCTTGAGGGTATAACGCAGATACTGCGGACCATAGACCTTATAAAGGCGGAGCTCAACCCGGAGCTGGAAATAGAGGGGGTGCTCCTTACCATGTTTGATTCAAGAAACAGGCTTGCCCATCAGGTACTTAATGATGTGCAAGACCACTTCAGGGAAAAGGCCTTTAAGACGATCATCCCTAGAAACGTGCGCATCAGCGAGAGCCCCTCTTTCGGCAGGCCGGTCCTGCTCTACGATGTGCGTTCGCGAGGGGCCGAGAGCTATATGGAGCTTGCAAAAGAACTCTTCAATAAAGACACCAGCGTTGCCAATGTTGACGTAAATTACGCAAATATATAATTAAATCAACTACTTACAGGTATGGATAAACTATGCTCGACAAAAAGAGGGTTCTTGGCAAAGGGCTTGGGGCCCTTATAGGAGAGGCAAAACACGACTCAGGGGTAGCGGCGGTGCCCGGGGCGGAGGGCAGTAAATTCTTTTATTGCAACCTTGAAAATATCCGTCCCAACGCCAATCAGCCCCGCCGGAGCTTTGACGAGGCCGGCCTCAGGGACCTTGCCGCCTCGCTACGGGAAAAGGGGGTAATAGAGCCGCTTATCGTCAGAAAGGCGCCTTCCTCGGGCACAGGCAGGTTCGAGCTCATTGCCGGAGAGAGGCGTTGGAGGGCCGCAGGCATCGCCGGGTTAAAGAGAGTGCCCGTAGTAATTGTTGAGGCAACAGATGAGGAGAGTCTTGAGCTTGCGATTATCGAGAACATACAGCGCGAAGACCTAAACGCCATGGAGGAGGCCGAGGCATACAGGCACCTTATGGGTTTCGGGCTCTCGCAGGAGGCCGTGGCCATACGCGTAGGCAAGGGCCGGGCAACGGTGGCAAACTACCTGCGGCTTTTGGGACTTCCCGATGAGGTCAAAGAGGCCCTTAGAAAAGGGAGCGTAACCATGGGGCATGCCCGCGCCATACTATCGCTTGAATCGCATGCCGCGCGGCTGAGGCTCTTGGCTGAGATAATCTCCAGAGGACTCTCCGTGCGTAACGCCGAGTCCATGGCGAGCCGGGGGGCTCTGGCCACGGGGGGCGGCAAGACAAAATCCGCCCCTGTCATCGACCCGGCCATAATGGCCCTTGAGGACGAGCTACGGGGAATTTTCGCCACAAAAACCCATGTAAAGGACAAAAAGGGTAAGGGTAGTATAGAGATACTCTATTTTTCGCCCACTGAGAGAGAGCGTATAATAGAACTACTGCGCTCCATCGGAAAGTGATACACAAAAACCTTCCTTACTTTCTTTTGGAAAAAAGAAAGTAAGACAAAGAAAACCAATAGGGGGACGATTACGCAACTAACGTCACCTGCGGCCACACCTGGGTACTGCCATGGCCCTTGCAAAAAGCCTGGCATAAGAAAACCAATAGGAACACGGGCTTCCACCCATTAAAAAAACAACGCGCGCTCCACTAAACATTT
The DNA here is from genome assembly GCA_964605225.1 of uncultured Thermodesulfobacteriota bacterium. Lineage (GTDB taxonomy): Bacteria > Desulfobacterota > GWC2-55-46 > GWC2-55-46 > JADFVP01 > JAJRZX01. Next base: position 1,709 of record CAZSAY010000183.1, read on the forward strand.
AATATTAACAAAACTAACGTGCCACCAGGCTTTAAACCGCTTCTCATGGAGGGGTCCTATGTTCGGCAGAGATGATAAAAATGAGGACGTTGATATAACGGGCTTTATCGGTAAGGGAATGAAGGTAGAGGGAGAACTCGCTTTTGAAAAGACCGTGAGAATAGACGGTAGCTTCAAGGGCGAGATAAACTCGCCGGGAACCCTTG
>CAZSAY010000184.1:0-1906 GCA_964605225.1 uncultured Thermodesulfobacteriota bacterium
CTTTTGGTATGGCGCCTTCGGGAACATGGATATGGATATCGAGTTTCTGATAAAAATCCTTGGCAAGTCCGAGCTCTCCGGCGCGGCTACGGATGTAAGTAACAGCGGCCTGCGCCGACTCCTGCATTACATCGCCGAGCTTTCCCGTTATTATTAGTTTTCCTTTACCCGGGACTATGGCCACCTCAATAGCAAGTAGCTCTCCTCCTACCTCGGTCCAGGCAAGCCCCGTGGCAACGCCTATCTCGTCCTTTTCCCCTATCATTCCGTAGCGGTACTGCGGAACACCGAGGAATTTGGCGAGTTTACGGCTTCCGACACGCACCATATTATCTTTACCTTTTTCAAGGATAATACGGGCGGATTTTCTGCATATGGCGGCTATCTTTCTCTCAAGGTTTCTGACGCCGGCCTCTTTGGTATACTTTCTTATGATGGTAAGTATGGCCGGCTTCTTAAACTCCACGTTGGCGGGTTCAAGGCCATGGGTCTTCAACTGCTTTTTGATGAGAAACTGTTCAGCTATGTGCAGTTTTTCAAGCTCCGTATAACCGGGTATCCTTATAATCTCCATCCTGTCAAGAAGGGGATAGGGGATGCCCTGCATGGAGTTGGCCGTGGTTATGAACATTATGTCGGATAGATCATAGTCGCAGTCAAGAAAGTGGTCGTTAAAGGCATGGTTCTGCTCCGGGTCCAGGACCTCAAGGAGAGCGCTCGCCGGGTCGCCCCTGAAGTCGCTACTCATCTTATCAACCTCGTCAAGAAGAAAGACGGGGTTATTCGTTGTGGCCTTTTTAAGGGACTGGATAATTTTGCCGGGCATGGAGCCGATATAAGTACGCCTGTGTCCCCTTATCTCGGCCTCGTCCTTTACGCCGCCAAGAGAGAGGCGCACAAAAGACCTGCCCGTTGCCCGCGCGATGCTCTTGGCAAGGCTCGTCTTACCGACCCCGGGTGGGCCTACAAGGCAGAGTATGGGGCCTTTCATCTTTTTCACAAGACCGCGCACGGCGAGGTACTCAAGTATCCTCTCCTTTACCTGCTTAAGACCGTAATGGTCTTCGTCAAGGATGCGTTCCGCCTCGGAAAGGTCTCTCTTCTCTTCTTTTGTCTCTCCCCAGGGCAGGGCCAGGACCCAGTCGATATAATTTCTCGATACTGTAGCCTCGGCGGACATGGGGTTCATGAGTTTTAATTTTTTTATCTCCTGTTTGACCTTCTTGGAGGCCTCTTTGGAGAGCTTTTTCTTCTTAAGGGCATCCTCGAACTCCTGCAACTCGCCCTTTAGTTCGTCTTTTTCCCCGAGCTCTTTCTGTATGGCCTTCATCTGCTCGCTAAGATAGTATTCTTTCTGCGTCTTCTCCATCTGACGCTTTACCCTGTGACGTATCTTCTGCTCGACCTGAAGGACCTCAATCTCGCTCTCCATGATGCTGTAGAGGCGTTCGAGCCTCATGGTGGGGTTCTGAGTATCAAGGAGGGTCTGTTTTTCCTCAAGCTTCACCGTCAGATGAGAGGCTATGGTATCGGCAAGACGGCCCGGGTCTTCAATGGAGGTGACGCTTACTATCATCTCCGGCGGTATCTTTTTGTTGTACTTCACATATGTCTCAAAGCTCTTGATGACAGACCTCATGACCGCCTCGCTCTCCACGGTCTCGTCAACGAGGTCATGCATCTCATCCGCCTCTACGACAAAGCACTCTTCTTCGGTAATATAGTCCTTTATCCTTGCCCTGCGCTTGCCCTCGACAAGGACCTTTACCGTCCCGTCGGGAAGGCGGAGGAGCTGGAGTATGGTGCCAAGGGTGCCTACTGTGAAAATGTCTTCCCTGGTGGGATTTTCCGTACGGGCCTTTTTCTGCGCGGCAAGGAGGATGGATTTATCCTCTCCCATGGCGCG
>CAZSAY010000185.1:0-1789 GCA_964605225.1 uncultured Thermodesulfobacteriota bacterium
AGAGGGAAAACTCCCCGCCGTCAAAGGTCTTAATGGTAAAATCAACGGCCCTGTCACCCAGGGCGTTAACTACTTTTGCCCTGCCGGGGGCCTTACTCTGGCGCGAATCCGAGCAACCGAGAAGAAGAACAACGGCAAAAAGGGCAAGACAAAAAAACTTCAACGTCTCCCTTAAGGGTTTCAAAGACCTCTGGACTCTCATGCTCCTCTTAATCTTAAATGATTTTCTAAAAACACGGGATAAGGATAAGGCAAAAAAAGGACAGTCGGCTACGACTGCCCTTGCCTTAGCGGTATGACGGAGGAAAAAACCTCAGCCTACGGCCTTTTCCACAAGATCTGTTATCTGTTTCTTGGGAACAGCGCCTACGACCTGATCGACTACCTTGCCGTCATTAAAGAGGATAAGCGTGGGAATACCCCTTACGCCGAATTTTCCCGGAGTTGCCGGGTTCTCATCGACGTTCATCTTGGCCACTATTAACTTACCGTCATACTCGCCGGCGATCTCCTCCACTACGGGCGCGATGGCACGGCAGGGGGCACACCAACTGGCCCAGAAATCAACAAGCGTAGGCCTATCCGATGCGAGGACTATACTCTCGAAGTTGGAGTCAGTAACATGAATGACCTTCTCTGACATTTGTATATCTCCTTACAAAACTTTTTAATACCCTGAAAAACCAAAAAGCCTCCAAAACCTTATTGTAATATAAATAAATGCCGGTACACTGTCAACATCTTATTTATCCCCCACGGCGATAAATATAGTCTTAATATCCTTGACATGCCAACCTTGAAGATGGATAATTTATGCCATGAAAGATGAACTGCTCCTTGAAAAGCTCGAAGAAACAGCCGGACGGCTCTCCATCAAGGTGGACTACGACGACCTGCACAAGGGCGAGATACGCACCAACGGCGGTCTCTTTACCCTAAAGGGCGAAGAGCGCATACTTATACACAAAAAACTCTCCACAAAGGAGCGCGTAGGTGTGCTGTTGCGCCTCCTCTCGAACCTCGACACAGAGGGCCTTCACCTGCCAGATGGCGTAAGAAAGAGGTTAGAGTGTAGTGACCCGGGATGATGACCGCCCGGACCGCCCTCTTTTCCCGCACCTTTACGATACTCGCACTTACCTGCATTTAAGCCCCTGTTATTGTCCCCAATCACGGGTTGGGAGTGTAACTTCCGCCTTTTGACAAAGACCGTAGCATGCCTCGATGGAACGGGCATCTGGTATAACCCCGGGCTACGGCCTGAGTTTTTGCCCTCTCACCATGAACTTCCGCTCTCTTAAGACCTCGCGAGAGTAGTTCCCGGCTTTAGCCGGCAGTACTTGGTTTGACTCCTTTATTTGACTGCATGGGAAAAAAATGTTAAACTTAAATTGTTCATGTTACGCGCTTTAAAGCCCTTTGAAGTCCCCGGAATCAGGAAAAAGACCACGCGTCAGGCCTTGCTGTACATCACACTGAAAACGCCGCATGTATCGGCCTCACCCCCCGTAACAACAAAAAAGCGCCTACCCGGCGCTTGAGCTAAACTCTTTGCAGACAGGAGTAAACAAAAAATATGACTATGCTTGATAAAAAAAAGAAAACCGGCGTTGTCCTTGCCATGGTTGTCTCAACAGGACTTATGCTCACCACCACCTCCTTTGCCGGAGAGAAATGGGGCATATGGGGCAAATCGGATAAAAAACCTGATACAAGAGTAGAGATGGCTGAGAGGAGCAAGGCCTACTACTATTATATGAGCGGGCACACCCTCAAGAAAAACGGCTAC
>CAZSAY010000186.1:0-1661 GCA_964605225.1 uncultured Thermodesulfobacteriota bacterium
CCTATTGGTTTTCTTTGCCAAGCTTTCTTTTTTCCAAAAGAAAGCGGAAGGTTTTATATGAAAATGAAAGCAACCGCTATCATACACATAGCCATAATAGACCTCTTTTTGAGTACGGCGTTAAGGGATAACCCCGGTATAAAAGGCGCCCCCGTCATTATCGGCGGCGAGGGCGGGGAGCTTAAAAAAGGCGCTATCATAGCCGCCTCCTCTCCTGCCATGGCCCTTGGTATAAGGCCGGGCCAGAGCATGCGCAAGGCGCTGAAGGCCGCGCCGGAAGTAGTGGCCCTTCTCCCGGCATACGAGGCATATGAGGCCCTTTCAGAGAGATTTTTCTCACTCTTAAGGAGTAGCGCCCCCCTTGTGGAGTCATTCGGCCGTTATGAGGCCTTTATCTCAATAAACCAGCGCGGCGAGAGCCCTGAGGGCGAAGATGGAGTTTATCTCAGGGCGACTGAACTTGCAGGCCGTTTGCAGGGACGTATCTTTAAAGATATGGGTCTTCATACACGGACGGGCATAGCGCCCAATAAACCCCTTGCGAGGCTCGCCGGAGTTACGGCAAAAAAGGACGGCATGGTGATGGTCAGTAAAAACGAGGCAACCGCCTTCATAAAGGGCCTCTCCATCAGTAGCCTCCCCGCGATGGACGAGAAGGCTCAAAGACTCCTGAAGGAGCTTAATATGGGGAACGTGGAGGAGTTATCAAAGACGCCTCTACTCTTTTTCGAAAAAAACTTCGGAAAATTCAGGGGTAATATAATCTATGAGAGCTCGCGGGCAAGGGGGCCCGTTGAGGTAAAACCCTTTTTTGAACCAGAGAGCATAAGTGATGAGATAACCTTCGGGGATGGCGTTGAAGAGTCATCGCTTATAAAAGAGACCTTCTACATGCTCACTGAAGGCCTTACACTACGCCTGAAGGCAAAAAAGCGCCTGTGCCGGGCCATATCCATTAAGATTACCTTCTGTAACTTTGAGTGCCTTATAAAAACGCTGGAGCTTGAAGAAGAGACAGACTCCGTCAACTCCACATGGGCCGCTGTCTTAAGCCTCCTTGAGGAGACAGCGATCCCCGGCCAGGTCCTCCTCCTCGGGCTAAAGCTTCATGTTAAGGGTTAAGAGCAACGGGGTGAGAGGTCTATATTTAATGGCGCTATAGATTATCCACTATTGGTTTTCTTTGCCAGGCTTTCTTTTTTTTAGTTTAAGGGCAACTGGGCGAAGGGTCTATATTCAATGGAGCAATAGATTATCTCCTATTGGTTTTCTTTGCCAAGCTTTCTTTTTTCCAAAAGAAAGCGGGGCCAGAGTTGTACCTCAAGTTTTTTAAGTAGCGGGCCCAGAGTTGCCCGGTCTCTGGCCGAGATTCCTATTGCCCCGTATCTACGCAGTAATGCCTCAAGTATCCGTTCTTCCACAAGGTCAATCTTATTAAAGACAAGGAGCCCCGGTATCTCACTGATGCCGATATCGCGAAATATTTTCTCTACCGTCTCCATGCGATCCTCGAAGTATGGGCTTGATACATCCACAAGGTGGATAATAAGGTCCGCGTCTTCCATCTCCTCAAGGGTAGCCCGAAAGGCCTTCATAAGGTCTGCCGGAAGGTCCCGTATAAACCCCACGGTATCGGTAATAACAGCGTCGCGCTCATGGGG
>CAZSAY010000187.1:0-1623 GCA_964605225.1 uncultured Thermodesulfobacteriota bacterium
CGGTTACTTATCTCCGGCTCATCCATTGTTGTTAATGATAATTATATTCAGCCTCTTGGAGTGTAAGAGCATGATACAAGGAAGTAAAAACGAAGTAACAGGGGACTGAGGCCGGGTGGTCACTGCCCACCATTTATAGAGCTGAGGATATTTTTTGGTGGGTGGAATTCCAATGCGGAATTTTATCAGTTATCTCACCAACTTTATCCGCCACATACCCTTTTCGCCCTCCTCATGCCAGCACCCTTCCAAAGAAAATACTATTTTTAATCCTATGCAGAGTTGCATGCCCTTTTGCATCTTCACGAACAAGCTCATAGTGTCCTGATCCTACTTCTTTACCCTTATATATTATTGATACTGGATTTTCAACTTCCATGTAACTGACAACTATATTTTTACCATCGATTCTTACTTCACATCCATAAGAGTCCGCTGGAGTATTATCATAATACAGGGTTGTAGCTTCACAATTATTCCATGTTTGCATTTTAATTTTCCTATAGAATAAGTTGGGTGGGTAAAGCCCACAATTTCAAGCCTTGTAGGATAGGTGAAGCCCCTCAGAACCAATCAAAATACATTCCTTACCCCTACCCCTTTTTCCCTTTTCCCGCGCCCCTTGTGGGCGAGGTAACCCTCTTGGGGCTTAGCATTTTTTTCCACGTTTTCTCTTCCATAAGCCCTCTTTCGATTACTATCTCACGGACGCTCCTGCCCGTCTTCTCTGACTCCTTGGCGATTTCGGCGGCCCGTTCGTAGCCGATAAGGGGGTTTAATATCGTGGCAAGGGCCACGGAGCCCTCGAAGTTGGCGAGGCATTTTTCCGGGACCGGTTCTATACCTTGAACGCACCTTGCGGTGAAGCTCTTCATGGCCGAGGTGAGTATCTTAATGGATTGAAGTACGTTGTAGTTTATCACGGGCCCCATTACGTTAAGCTCAAATTGACCGGCCTGCGTTGCCATGGTAATGGCCGTGTCGTTGCCGATGACCTGAAAGCAGACCATGTTCATCATCTCGGCCATGACGGGGTTTACCTTGCCGGGCATGATGGATGAGCCGGGCTGAACCGCCGGTAGCCTTATCTCACCGATGCCTGTCCTCGGGCCTGATGACAGGAGGCGCAGATCGTTGGCTATCTTGATGAGCCCGATGGCAAGCTCGCGGAGGCCCCCGGAGAAGGCGGCAAAATCCGCCATGCTTGAGAGGTACTCAAAATTCTCTCCGCCCGTTGTCTTTTTAAGTCCCTTTATCTTTGTTACCCGTGATAGCTCCCTTATTACCTTACCCCTGTAAGAGGCCGCTGTATTAAGCCCCGTGCCAACGGCTGTTCCGCCAAGGCCTATCCTCTTAAGGCCATCGGCGGCGGTTTCCATCCGCGTTCCGGAGGTCTTTAATATAGCGGCATAAGAGGCGAACTCGCTCCCAAGGGTTACTGGCACGGCGTCCTGAAGGTGCGTACGCCCTGATTTTATTATCTTCGCAAAGTCAACGGCCTTGGCCTCAAGGCTCGCTATTAGTGAGGTGAGGGCGTCATGCAGCTCTTCGGAAGATAAGAGCGCGGCGATACGCATGAAGGTTGGGAATGTATCGTTAGTGGATTGGCCCTTGTTAACATCG
>CAZSAY010000188.1:0-1570 GCA_964605225.1 uncultured Thermodesulfobacteriota bacterium
GCAAAGACATACTCCCTTATGGCCTCTTCCCGTTCAATGCCGAACTTGTTTTCTTTTAGACCCGTGGAGATATAGGGGTGTGTCTTTGCGTCTACATCGGGGTTTACCCTTATGGCAAAGGGCGCCTTTTTGTTCAGTTTGCCCGCGATAGAGTCAAGGCGGCGAAGCTCCTCACCGCTCTCTACGTTAAAGAGGAGTATGCCCTCGTTAATGGCGCAGGTCATCTCCTCGGCAGTCTTGCCAACTCCGGAAAAGACTATGCGCGCCGGGTCTGCCCCTGCCCTTAATGCGCGGTAAAGCTCTCCGCCGGAGACAATATCAAAGCCCCCGCCGGCATCTGCAAAGGTCCTGATGACGGCGGCATTGGAATTTGCCTTGACGGAGTAGCAGACAAGGTGGTCGGCCTTTTTAAAGGCAGAGTCAAAGACCTTGAAGTGCCTCTTGAGGGTCTTCTCGCTGTAGACATAGAGGGGCGTGCCGAGCTCCTCGGCCAGCCTCGCGACGGAGACGCCCTCGGCGTAGAGTTTATTGTTTCTATAAGAAAAAAAATCCAAGCTATACAATCTCCTTTTGAGCGGACCTGAGAGGAGCGCGCTTCACACTAACCGCTACAACTACATCCCGCTCTACTTGCCCCCCGTTATAAAGCCCCGATGCCTTATCGGGCGGAAGAGGCGGAAGGGGCGGTCCTTTTTTGCCGCATCCGGCAAGCAGTGATATGGCAAAAACCGGGACGATCAAGAAAAATAAAACCCTCAGCCTGAACCTCATAAAGCCACCTTTTTAGCCTCTGCAATCACTTCTTTTTTGGCTTTTTTAAGGGCCTTTCGTACATTGGCCGGGGCCGTGCCTCCGGCTATACTACGGCTGTTGATAGAGGTCTGAATAGAAATCGCATTTTTTATATCCACACCAAAGGACTTTGAAAAGGCCGTCCACTCCTTCATCGTAAGGCCCTCAAGGTCCGTGCCTTTATCGACACAGAACCTCACCACGCGCCCCACGACCCTGTGGGCCTCTCTAAAGGGAAGGCCCTTGTTCACAAGGTAATCGGCGGCGTCCGTGGCGTTCAAAAAACCCTTTTTTGTGGCTCCGAGGGTCTTCTCGCCATCAAACTTCAGGCTCTCCATCATGGGAGCGTAGACGCCGAGGACGGCCTTAAGGGTATCCACCGTATCAAATAAGGGTTCCTTATCCTCCTGCATATCTTTATTATAGGCAAGGGGCAGGCCCTTCATGAGGGTAAGAAGGCTCATGAGGTTTCCGTATACGCGCCCCGTCTTACCGCGCGTAAGCTCCGCCATATCGGGATTTTTTTTCTGCGGCATTATGGACGAGCCCGTGCTGAACTCTTCGGCGATTGCAACAAAGGCGAACTCCTGACTCGCCCAGAGGACAAGCTCCTCTGATAATCTGGAAAAATGCATGGCCAAAATAGAGGCCGCGCCTAAAAACTCGATAATAAAATCGCGGTCACTTACGCTGTCCATGCTGTTTGCCGTAATACGGGAAAAGCCCAAGAGCTTTGCAGTAAGCCTTCTATCAAGCTTGTATGGGCTTCCCGCGAGGG
>CAZSAY010000189.1:0-1563 GCA_964605225.1 uncultured Thermodesulfobacteriota bacterium
TGATTCGGAAAAAATCTCAGACCTCTTCATCGCGGGACTGCTCCATGATATCGGCGTACTCGTCATGGACCAGTATATGCCTGAAAAATATGAGGTAGTCCTCACTGCGATACCGGAAATGGGCGATGTACCCCTCTATGGAGTGGAGTACGAGTGCCTCGGCATCTCCCATGGAGAGGTGGGCGGGATTATACTTAAACAATGGAATATCCCGGCGCATATCGCCAACGCCGTTGCCTTTCATCATGACTCGGAAGGGATAGAAGAGGATAAGGAGATAACAGAGATAGTGCACATGGCGAACTTTATCTGCAATAACCAGGGCATTGACAACGGCACGGGCGTGCCGCCTCTCTCTTTTTCAGATGAGGCCTGGGCCAACCTTGATATGTCTGTTGAGGACATCCCAGGCATAATAGAAGAGGTCCGGGCGCAGGCAGAAAAGTCTCCTATTCTCATGGCCCTTGCCTGAGAGCCGCATGGCGCCGCGAGTATTAACAATAAACCAAAATAGATGTAGCGGGAGGTATGGAATGGAAGCTGTAGCCAACACAGATAATATAATAGAAGATGTATTAAAGGGCGCTGTAAGCTCTCTTTTCACGACAATGGTGGGGACAGAGTGTGATTATAAAAGAACGAGAGACTCGGCCGAATTCTTTCTTACAGTAGATGTAGCGGGAATAATGCACCTTACGGGAGCTCAATCGGGCATGGTGGCCTGCGGGGCATCTGAAGACCTTGCCCGCGACATTATCGGGAGGATGACAGGGGTAGCTGAAAACGAACTTACCGAGATAGAAATATCTGACGGCCTCGCCGAGATGGTAAACATCCTCTGTGGTTTCATAAAGACACAGTGTCCGGAGATGGAGATTTCACTCACCCCTCCCCTCTCAGTGGCAGGCAAGGAGTGTTCTATAAGATGTAAGGTACACAGGCCTGTTACGATAGTTGACTTCGATGTAGACGGTAAGGAATTTACCGTAATGGCCGGTCTATAAACCAACAGGGTGAGAAGATTACTCTTGTATAGCCCGTCTCGCCTGCGGCTACTGCGAGCTCCCGATCGAACCCAAATCTGAGTCCCCAGAGGGTTCGAACCCCTCCAAGAGGCCTCAAGATACAAAAAGGGCAACGCATTACTGCTTTTGTCTGCACCCGCTGAGTCATAGTCATCAAAAAAGCCCGAGACACCACGCATAGCCGCTCATCTTAAGAGGGCCCTCAAGTGGCAAAGGCTCCTTGATACCGGCGGTTTACCTCCAGGAGTTCTATCGATCGTCAAGGAGGAATCGCCCCAAACCATATCAGCTCATCGTAATGCATACTTTTTCCTTCAGACAAGGCAGGCCTATAAAAGGATGGTTTGATTGTAAGCAAATCATAACTATGCTATTATAATAAAAAATACGATTTTGGGATATATTTTGCATTAAAATCGCAGGGTATGCAGGCTACGCGGTTTTTCTCATGGCTTCGTGTCTACGTATTGTAAAGGCATTATCCGCATGATAAACAGACATAAAAAACTGACAGTATTGCACGTGGCGACACTTAACC